>PYJA01000120.1 GCA_003635185.1 Candidatus Poribacteria bacterium
AAATTAATCTTCATATAAGGGGGATTTAGGGGGTTAAATGCCTTAATTTCTACCTATTTTACCTCCCTAACCCCCGCAAGCGGGGGGAATGCGTAAGTCCTGAGTTTATATTGAAATGTGAAAAGGACATCAGAAAAACCGAAAACTAAATAACCCTGAAAATCAAAATTTCGCTTTTCTTTTTTGTCTCCTTGATTGTCAACGGATACGCAAAGTTTTTGACAAAACTGTCCAACTTGGCTCAGGCAAAGAATGTGTAAGAATAAAAAGTTTAACCCGTGTGGTCATTGACTTTATCACAAGCAATCGCACATATTTTTTACATGAGCGACCTAATTTTGTATTGACTTGCAAACCCATCCTTGCTATCATTAAGTAAATAGGAACAAAGTTTGATAAGGACAACGTTATGAAGGGCAAACAGATAATCATGCCAGCAAAACGTTCAGCAACGTTAGAGGATTTTGAACTTGATGAAACGCTGGCACCGAACCAAATTTTACTCAATACACATTACAGTTTGATTAGTCCTGGAACCGAAGGGGCAGGATATACCGGTTTGGAGAGCGGTACTCGGTTTCCGCACGGATCGGGTTACACGGCTATTGGTGAAGTACTAAAAGTTGGAGAGCACGTAACGAAATGTGCTGTTGGAGATTTCGCTTTCTGCTATAGTTCACACGCTTCTATCGTCAAAACCGCCTCGGTGATGCTGACGTTCAAACCGCCATTGGAGGTAGACCCGAAACTGATACCGTTTGTACGAATGGCAACGGTCGCGATGACTTCATTGCGTGTGTCCTCGGCAGAGTTTGGTGATACTGCTGTCATTATCGGTTTAGGGTTAGTTGGGAATTCCGCCTCACAACTTTTCAATTTGGCAGGGATGAAGGTAATTAGTGTAGAACAGGTGCCAGAACGGATAGAAATCGCGCGAAAGTGTGGTGTCCAACACCTGATTAATTCTGACGAAGAGGATGTACTTGAACGCGTCAAAGCTTTAACGAACGGACAAAAAGCGGAGGTTACTGTTGAAGCGATCGGTAATCCACGGCTTTTGAATTGGCATATCAGTTGACTCGCACCAAAGGAGAAGTTATCCTACTCGGTTCGCCACGCGGAGAGTATGTCACAAATGTTACAGCGATACTCAATTATACACATCTCATCGGTTTAGGTGCGATAACGCTGCGAAGCGCACATGAATGGGTGTATCCGACAATGCACTCAGGTGAGTCAAAACATTCGCTTGAACGGAATTCACAAATAGTTTTTTCTCTCATCAAGGATGGTAAATTCAAGGTTGAGGAATTGCTGACGCATGTAATAAATCCCGAAGATGCGCAATCCGCTTATGATGGCTTGACTGATCATAAGGATAAATACTTAGGTGTCATCATGGATTGGACAAAGATTTAAAAGTAGTATAGTAAAGCCTATAATTACTTAGACGCTGCGTAGCGTAAACTTCCAGTTTGCGCCCTTATGACACAAGCTGGATAAAAATTAATTTATTAATTCAGTAATTTTGGAGAAAACTCCGGTGCGGTTTCCTAACCGCACCGCATCGGACAATGCAAGTCGCTATAAGGGTTTTTGATCCAAATTCGGCAGAATACGCGTTTGGTATTCTGCATTGGTTAGAAACCGCACCTGCCGCCTGGGGTATATAGCAGGTGTTAAAAATTTGTCCGAAAAACCGAAAACTAAATAACCCTGATGATCCAATAACACATTTGCAATTTATTACATTTTGAGGTATAATTATTGTTAGGTATTATGGTAAAATCATTACAATTGCAAATTATACAATGATTTAATCTGATAATCTATATTGTGAGTTGGGAACTGAGTTACAAATTCCACTCGAGAGAATGTAGACATAAAAAGAAAGCCCTACAAGGGTGAAATGTTTGGAGAGAGGAACTTATCTGTCTTATGTCAACTAAAGTAGGTATTAATGGTTTTGGTCGAATTGGGCGGAATGCGTTTCGTGCAGCGTTGCAAAATTCGGCATTAGATATAGAATTCGTTGCTATTAACGATTTGACGAGTCCGGAGACGCTTGCACACCTTCTCCAATATGACTCTGTCCACGGAATCTTATCCGACAACATCGCCGCAACAGATCAAGGATTGGTGGTAAACGGAAATGAGATACGTGTTTTCGCTGAACGTGATCCTGCGGATCTCCCCTGGAAAGAACTTGGGGTAGATGTCGTGATTGAATCCACCGGCTTTTTTACAGCACGAGAAGATGCTGAAAAACACATCGTCTCTGGTGGTGCAAAGAAAGTTGTTATTTCCGCCCCAGCAAAAGATGAAGACATCACAATCGTTATCGGCGTGAATGATGACAAATATGATAAAGCACAGCATCACGTTATTTCCAATGCATCGTGTACGACCAACTGTCTTGCCCCGGTTGCCAAAGTACTGCATGAAACGTTTGAAGTTGAAAGTGGATTGATGACCACTGTACACGCATATACTGGTGATCAACGTGTTCACGATTTTCCACATAAGGATATGCGGCGTGCACGTGCTGCAACACTGTCAATGATTCCAACAACAACTGGTGCTGCCGTAGCTGTCGGAAAAGTTTTGCCGGAATTAAACGGAAAATTGGATGGGTTCGCAATCCGTGTACCGACTCCAAACGTCTCCGTTGTCGATCTCACGGTTGAATTAAAAAAGAAACCGAGTGCAGAAGCGGTTAACGCTGCTTTAAAAGAAGCAGCTGAAAATTCGCTAAATGGAATCTTAGGATATTCTGAGCTTGATCTCGTGTCATCAGATTTCAATGGAAACAAGCTCTCCTCCGTTCTTGACGCGCCGTTCACAAAAGTGATTGAAAATGGGTTGGTTAAAGTCCTTTCATGGTATGATAACGAGTGGGGTTACTCTAATCGCCTCGTTGAACTTGCATCACGAGTACTTTAAAATAGGAAGGACTATGCGAACACCTATCATAGCAGGAAATTGGAAACTAAATAACACAATTTCAGAAGCAGTTGCCCTGACAACAGAGCTAAAAGGTTCAGTTACTGACTGCACCGGAGTAGAAATAATTGTAGCTCCGACTTTTACTGCACTTCATGCTGTAAGTGATGTCCTAAAAGGCAGCAACGTTCGTCTCGCTGCACAAGATGTTTATTGGGAAGATAGCGGCGCATTTACAGGTGAAGTATCAGCACCAATGTTGAAAGATATAGGGTGTGACTACGTTATTATCGGGCATTCAGAACGGCGGCAATACTTCGGTGAGACAAACGAGAGTGTCAATCAAAAAGTTAAAGCCGCATTATCTCACGATTTGAAACCCATTATCTGTGTGGGCGAACAACTTGAAGACCGTGAAGCAGGTCGTACCGAAACGATTATTGAAGATCATATCACAGGAGGCATCGCTGATTTATCGGATGCTGAATTATTGTCCAGCGTTGTGGCTTATGAACCTGTCTGGGCAATCGGAACAGGTAAAACCGCAACGCCAGCACAAGCACAAGAAGTACACAGTCTTATTCGAAAATTATTGACAGATGCATATTCCGATGAAGTTGCATCTCAAATACGTATTCAATACGGTGGCAGCGTAAAACCAGAAAACGCAGCAGAATTAATGGCACAACCCGATGTAGATGGTGCCTTGGTCGGCGGCGCAAGCCTTCAAGCCGAATCCTTCGCTGAAATCGTAAAAAGTACATTATAATTAAATAGTCTTTCAGGCAATTTTAAAGAGGATTATCTTATGGGAGTTTTCGTAACTATAGCAATCATAATTTTTGTTCCAGTTTGTGTTGTCTTAACACTGATCATTCTTTTACAGGACAGTAAGGGGGAAGGACTTTCATCGAGCGCATTTGGAGGATCTGGAATGCAAACAGTACTCGGAGGCCACGGTGCCGCAACGTTCCTTAGCAAGCTTACCACTTGGATTGCTATCGGATTTATGGTCATTTCGCTCTTATTGATGCGATTTTATGGTGAAACAGAAGATAACACCCTTACACCACTAAATGAAGAGCCAGAACAATCACAACAAGCTACAGGCGCTGAGGATGAAGCGAAAGTAGAAAAGGAAACACCTGAGGAAGATCCGAAAGGTGCTATCACTACTAAAAAGGAAAACGGTGGTGAAACACCAGAAGAAACACCTGAGGAAGATCCGAAAGGTGCTATCACCCCTAAAGAAGAAACAGAGTAGCTCGTGCAGGAAGAACACCAGCCCATTGAAGAGTCTGATTCCTTATCCGAACAGACACATACAAGAGAAATCTCTTGGTCTGTGCACCCACTTGTTGAGAATTGGAGACGGTCAGTGCTGTTATTACTGTTCCTCTCTCTGATTCTTCTCACCGTCTATTTTGGATTTCAGTCAATTGTTGTTCTGCTGTTATCAACTATTCTTTTGGTTGGTCCACTCTACAAATACTTTTTACCTTTTCATTATAGCTGCGGAATAGAAAGTCTCGTTGTCTCTGCATGTTGTTACAAACTTGAGCGTCCTTGGTCAACGTTTCGCAGTTATTACGTTGACAAAAACGGGGTGCTGCTCAGCCCTTTCGCGAAACCTACACGTCTTGAAAACTTCCGTGGCGTTTATGTCCGGTTTGGAAAATATCCACCTGAGGAAGTTGTTAACTATATCCGTTACAAAGTCAACCCGGAGCCCTAATATGAACGTTCCCGATACAAATAGTAACACAGAAATTAAAACGACTGATCAGTTGAAAACCGTTATTTCTGATGCTATTCACTCCCAAAATATTACTGATATCCACACGCATCTTTTTAGTCCGCCTTTTGATGAACTTTTGCTATGGGGAATTGATGAACTGCTCACCTACCACTATCTCATCGCTGAAGTATTCCGCAAATCTGATGTTTCCTACCAACAATTTTGGCGTATGACAAAAGCGCAGCAAGCAGAACTGATTTGGCAGACACTTTTCATTGAAAACTCGCCTATCAGTGAAGCGTGCCGTGGTGTCGTTACCACACTGGACGAATTAGGATTGGATGTGAGTTCACGCAACCTACAAGATTATCGTGACTATTTTGCAGATACTACTGTAGAAGCTTTTATTGATACTGTTTTTGAAAGCGCAAACGTCTCCAAAGTTGTTATGACAAACGACCCGTTTGATCCTGCTGAGGCACCAGTGTGGGAATCAGGTGATACGGGTGACACTCGTTTTGAGGCAGCACTTCGGATGGATGTTCTCATCAACAGCTACGAAGACACAGCTTATGAACACCTGCGCGGACTCGGTTATGAAGTTGATCCAACGCTCTCATCTGAGAAAGGCTACAAAGAGGTACGACGTTTTTTGGAAACATGGATTCAGCGGATGAACCCAAAATATATGGCTGTTTCCCTACCGCCTGATTTTCAATATCCTGATGATAGTGTTCTCGGAAGGATATTTGATAATTGCATTTTACCTATTTCACGTGAATTTAACGTTCCATTCGCGTTAATGATTGGTGTTAAACGGGCTGTGAACCCACAACTCAAAATGGCAGGTGATGGCACCGGAAAGGCAGATTTGACCAGCCTGGAGACGCTTCTCCGTGAAAATCCAGACAATAAATTCCTTGTGACATTGCTCTCTCGCGAAAATCAGCACGAATTGTGCGTTATTGGACGCAAATTCAAAAACCTAATGATATTCGGGTGTTGGTGGTTTATGAACAATCCAAGTGTGATTGAGGAGATTACCCGTGAACGGATTGAGCTGCTCGGTTTGAGCGTCATTCCACAACATTCCGATGCGCGAATCTTAGACCAACTTATCTACAAGTGGAAACACTCGCGTCAGATCATTGCTGACGTTTTAGTAGAAAAATATCAATCCATTTTAGATGTCGGATGGACACTTACCACATCAGAAATTGAACGAGATGTCAACAATCTATTCGGTGGTAACTTTGAGCGTTTTTTGAACGGGAATTAACGAACTTGTGGTAGAACACTTAAATGGATTTCTCAAAGTTCTAATCATCACGTACAGGTATGGGATTCACCGCATGGACATTGGGTTTATATGGGACGGGGATAAATATAAGGAAGTACAAAGGAAGCACAACGTCCAATTTTATGAGGTAGTTTCTGTGTTTGACGACCCAGATGGATATGACGGTCCCGATCCACAAAGGCACCCGGACCGGTGGATGTTCATAGGAAAAAGCGTCACTAATCGTATATTGGTAATTATCTACATTCCGGAAGATGAGGAAGTTCACCGTTTAATTACAGCGTATGAAGCTAGCCGGGAGGTTCGCAATGAATTCTATGGAAGAAGTTGAATTTGATTATGAGGCTTACACGCGGGAAAATCCGCCGGATCTATCCAAGTTTCGCCCCGCGTCTGAAGTGCGGCGAGAACGACGCGAAGCCTTCAAAGCGCGATTAATCAACCATGTCAATATGGAGATTAAGCACGCCAGAGAGATGAAGCACGTTTTTATTTCCTATTGTCATGAGAACAAAATTATTGTTGATCGTCTTTGCCAAGCTCTTGCCTCACACGACATTCACATCTGGCTGGATAGGGACAATATAGGGCCCGGCACGCCGTGGAAACAAGCGATTCAACAAGCAATTCATCACGGAGATTTTTTTCTTGCATGTTTTTCAAAGGAATACAACACACGTGACAAGACATTCATGGAAGAAGAGCTGTCTATTGCAATTGAAAAGCTTCAACAAAAACCTGTTGATAAGATATGGTTTATTCCCGTAAAGTTGAACGAATGTGAGATGCCAGATATTGACATCGGCGGAGGTGAAACCTTACGAAACCTCCAATATATTGATCTCCATGAAAATTGGGAGACAGGCATTCAACGCCTTCTTAACACTATTTCTGTAACCTCAGTACACGACAAGAAATACAGCACCGATGCTTCGACAGATGAAGGTAATGAATGTGTCCTATTCCGCTCAGTAGATGGACAGTGCTATTTCATTCCCTTTCAAAAGGTATGCTGGGATTCAACGGAGATTTCTCTGACGCTTTGCCCTAACTCATCAGCACAAGCAGCTTTTTTGAGTAGATTGCGTAAGCGTTTACGTAATGTTCCTGCTGGGAGTTCCATTGACCAACTGGAGGCTATCGCTTTTGCACATCAGGAAAACGCGGCATGGGTAAAACTCCGGGAGATCGCGCAAATTTCAACTGAGTATGAGACTGTGTGGGAAATCCGTCTCAAGGAAGAAACTGTAGCGAGTGCGTATAAACGGCGTACCGAACCTATTATTTTGGAGCAGATGACTCTGGAGCAGATTGCCAACTTGCGCGCGAAGCGGTTCCTGCTTGACGAAAAGTTAGATGCTGCCAGTTCATCCTTAACACAAACTACTGTCTATGATCAGATGTTATTAGAGGCTCAAATTCGTGGCGAACTCACATCGCAATATGGAAACAGACTACAAGCGCTCACATCACCAATTCCAGAGCTCTATCGGCACTGCAAAACCAGCCCGGAGACATTTGAAAAGTTTGCACGGTTAGTTTCTATACTTTATTTGAAGTTGTCAAACACGGTTGAAGATATACTCCAATTAGACCTAAAATTGCTCAATCCCACTGCATTAGAAGTAAAATTTAAGGGACGACGATCCCAATTAGATGTAAATAAAGAACCTGGGCTGTTGGAATTTGAGGGAATCTGCCAACTTCCCGAATAATAAGAAAAATACGTTATTCCATGAGAGTTAACAATCACACGGTATAGCATTACACTTCGGGCACCCCTCTGCATAAATTTGCGCGGCATCTTCAAGAGAAATATCAAGCAAACTCGCTAAAGTGGATAGCCATGCGAATACATCGGCAAATTCCTCGCGTAGTCTTTGCTTATTCTGTGGTTGTTTGCGGATTTCTTTTGCTAACTCCCCTACCTCTTCAACAAACCATACGAAGGTTAATGGAATCCCACGATCAGAATCACGTGTGTAATAGATAGTCTCAATTTGCTTCTGAAATTTTTGAATTGTCATAATACTCCTTTTTCTGTATAATAGCATAGTTATCCGAGATAATCAATTACTAAAATAACGTGAGTTTGATAATAAAATATGAGTTCGCTCTAAACACTTTTCATGGGTAAAAAAGCAGTCCTTTTGTAGCATAACCTGTTAGGTTGTGCCGTTTTTTGCGAAAAATAACAGAGAACGCTGCGGGTGAAAACATTTTCAAGCTCACGTTAAAATAGCAGTTCCAAATCAGCTAATGATTATTACTGTAGGGTTGCTCTGAATTTTCGATTAGGAGAATGCTAAGTCCGCACAGAGGTAAACCTATGGACACCCAAAAACCGATTTTTATCAATCAAGCAGAACTTGAGTGGGAAAGTTGGGATGACCCGGACATCGCCGCCAAGAGTCCAATTCGTTGGAAACTACTTATCACAGGTGAACGTGGTCCGAGCAGCGGGCTTGTCACAGGATTAGCAGAGGTGCCGCCTGGTGCTTCACTTTTGCTCCATCACCACGAACCTGAGGAAACGTATTACATCATCAGCGGTAATGGACACATGCAGATTGACGATTGTGAGGCAGAACTCGGTCCGGGTTCAGCAGTCTACATTCCACCTAATGCCAAGCATACCGTCCGTTGCATTGGTACCGAACCGCTGGTTTTCATATTCACTTTTGCTCGTGATTCTTTCGACCAAATCATCTACAATTTTGATGAATAATCATTCATTCACAAGCATCTTGAGTTTTCATTTTTGAGGTAACAATTGAAATGTCAACGTCTAAAACAGCAGATTCTAAACAGATCATTTCTAACGCAGAAGCAAGCCTCTTTGACATAGGCGATGGTATCACCTATTTTGAACTACACGGCAAATTGAACATTATAGAGGATAGCACATTAGCAATTCTCGACTCTGCACTGGACGAGGTTGAAGCGAATTATTCTGGTATGGTCATCGGTACGGAAGCGGACAATTTTTCGGTAGGACTCAACCTTATTCTTTTACTTGAACGTGCACAAAGTAAAGATTGGGACTCTATTTCAAAAACGCTTAGGAATCTACAAAAGGTTTGCACTCGCTTACGTCTTTCAACAAAACCTGTCGTGGCAGCAACGGTTGGCATGGCACTTGGCGGTGGATGTGAACTCGCGTTTGGTGCAGATGCTGTGCAGGCTTTCACTAACAGCAAACTTGGACTTGTTGAACTTCGCGTTGGACTCATCCCGGGTGGTGGTGGAACTACTGAGCTGGCGTTTCGCTGTTTAGAAGGCCAACAGACCTCATCACCTATTCAGCAGCTGTTTTCACTTATCCTGATAGCATTTGAGACTATTCGTCAAGCGAAGGTTTCGCAAAATGCAGCAGATGCAGTAGAGCTGGGTTATCTTCGCAAAACTGACCTTATTTCTCATCAAAGAATTAACTACCTCTATGATGCCAAACAATTGGCGCTTTCACTTTGGGAAAGCGGTTATCAATCACCTCAACCTCGTCAGATATTTGTGTTAGGAGAAGAGGGGCATAACCACCTAAAACAACACATTCAACAATTAAGGCAAGCAGGTACTGTCAACGATTATGAACAATTTCTTGCTGAAAAATTGGCTTATGTGTTCTGTGGAGGCATGCTTTCAGCACCACAGTATGTTGCCGAACAGTACCTGCTTGACCTTGAACACGAGGTATTCCTCAGTCTCTGTAGCGAACCGAAGACTCATGCGATGATTGAATCTACTCTCAAAAAAGGCAAAAAATGAAAACCCAATTAGCGTAAATGTTGAACATTTAGATTAAATCTAATAATTGAGGAAAAAGTATGCAATCTCATTTATATCTCTCCATTGCAGGAGAAAACAGAATCGCTATTTATACGTTTGATGTTTCAGACGGCGCGATTGCTTTTCAAGAAGATGTTAACGTTAGTGGTTCACCCGGTCCTTTAACACGCTCTCCCTGTGGGAACTATCTTTATGCTGGACTCCGATCCAGCCGAGAAATCTCAACTTTCCGTATTGATGAGCAAAGTAAGCAGTTGACACTTTTGCGAACAATTCAACTTGATGCAGATACATGCTACATCGCAACAGATAAGACAGGTAGTTATTTGCTTGCAGCGTACTACGGTGCTGGCAAAGTTACCGTGCATGCTATAGGAGAAGATAAAACTGTCCAAGATAAATTAATTCAAACCATTGAAACGGCACCGCATGCTCATTATATTGAGACAGATGCATCCAACCGTTTTGCCTTTGTCCCTCACACCGTGCCTCGGAACGCAATATATCAATTCCACTTTGATCCGAATACAGGCATGCTAACTGAAAACTTCTTCGGGAATTTAAATCCCGACGATCCAGTCGGACCTCGTCATTACTGTGAACATCCGAACAAACCGATCTTTTATTTTTCAAATGAACAAGGTTCAAGTGTTTCTGCTTACAATCTCCAAAAAGGAGACCCAGAGGTTTCAATTCCAAAGTCAGGGGTTCCTGACTACACTGTTCACGATGCCCCAGGTTTATTGTGGGGGTTCCAAACGCTTTCCACACTTCCCGCGGATTTTGATGAACATAATAGCTGCGCACAAATTCATATTGACCCGCAAGGCAAGTTCCTTTATGTTTCAAATCGCGGGCATGACAGTATTGCAATGTTTTCAATTGATGAAGAGAGTGGAGAATTAACCGCCTTGGGACACCAACGGACAGAACCAACGCCACGTGTTTTCAACATTGACGAAACTGGTAATTTCCTATTTGCGGGTGGGCAAGGATCCGGCAAACTTGCTACTTACCGAATCAATCGGGAGAATGGTTTACTCAAGGATATTGAAACTTATGAGGTCGGTAAAAATCCAATGTGGGTGCTTTTTGTATAGGGAATTTTGTAAAATCTATAAATACGAAGATTAAAAAATAAATTGGGTAATTTGGCAAGGTTAGGAAGAAATCAAGAAATCAACGGTATGAATGACGTTTAGTCATTCCCCGGGTATGAATGCCATTTAGGCATTCCCCGCCTTGCCAGCAGAGATGTACACCTGCTGCTGGCGAGGTTTCCTAACCTCGCCCCCTTACCGAAATATTTATTTAAACTTCATAAAGTTTGCGCTACAAAAAACTGCTTCTTATACCGAGCCAACGTTAATTATAACAGGACTTACGCATTCCCCCTTGATAAGGGGGGTAGGGGGGTTAAATAGTCCGGTATTTCACTGTTTTAGCCTTTTTAACCCCCTAAATCCCCCTTATCAGTGGGACTTTTGAATACATTGCGTAAGTCCTGTTATAAAAAAAGAATGGGCATGGTAGTACTACCATGCCCATTAATTATTATTTGTTATACTTTGTCAATCGCTGTGGTGATCTGTTCCGTTGTTGGAAATTGTCGCGACTCTAATTTGGAGTAGAGCAATTCATCATTGAGATATACTTCAAAAGCACCACCACTACTTTCAACAAGCTTCACTTCTTTAACCTGACCACTATATTGTTTTTCTAAGGCTTTTGCCAAACTGGCAGCCCGTGGTTTATAGTTTCAAGATGTGCAGTACTCAATTCTAATGTCCATTTGGTATACATCCTCCTAATTGAAAGGGATTCATTTTAATTCTACCAAATTTTTTTGCAAATTGCAAGTTTTTCGTTTTTGACAACCTGCAAAACCTTTACATAATTTTTGAAAAATGCTATAATTGAAACAACAGTATGTAATGCACGTGAGAAAATAGATAAATTCGCTCGCAATTGTAGGAAGGCGAAAACAAGTGGATCGACCGCTCAAAAGAAGCCCAAATATCGTTCTTGTCGGTTTTATGGGTACTGGAAAAACTTCAATCGCCAAAAGGCTTGCTTCGCAACTTCGGATGCGATATGTTGATACTGACAGTGTCATTGAAAAGGACAGTCAGCGACACATCAGTGATATTTTTGAACAAGATGGCGAACCCTTTTTCCGCGAACTTGAAAGTGAGGCGGTTCGTAAAGTCTCTAAATTGGACAATTATGTTATTTCTACCGGAGGCGGCGTAGTTTTAAAGGAAACAAACGTCGCTAAGCTAAAAGAAAACGGAATTATTTTCTGCCTAACTGCTACACCCGAAGAAATCTATCGCCGTGTTAGTCATCAAACTCACCGTCCCCTGCTGCAAACCCCGGATCCAATGGAAACAATTCGATCAATGTTTGCAGAACGCGAGCCCTATTACGCACAAGCGGATCATACAATAGAGACAACTGACAGATCATTTGAAGAAATCACTGCAGATATAATAAGAATCTATTTTAGGACAGTAAGAACACCAAAAGCAAAATGATAAAAACCTTGCACGTCGAACTCAATGAAAACAGGTATCCACTTTTCGTTGGGGCGGGGATTCTCAATCGGATTGGCGAATATCTGAAACCCTGTGCGAAATCAACAAAGGCGTTGCTTGTTACCGATACCTTCGTCAATCATTGTTATGCTCCCGTGGTCATGGAAAGTTTAAAGGAGGCAGGTTTTAACGTTGCTATAGTTGATATTCCTGTCGGAGAAGAAAGCAAATCGTTAGAACAGTTTGCTCGGATACAGGATAGCTTAGTTGAAAATCAACTGGATAGAGGGTCAACGTTAATTGCCCTGGGCGGCGGTGTTATCGGTGATTTAGCAGGTTTTGCGGCTGCGGTCTACATGCGAGGTATCGCTTACGTGCAAATCCCAACGACTTTGCAGGCACAAGTTGACGCAAGCGTTGGTGGTAAAACTGCAATAAATCACCCGAAAGGTAAGAACCTTATCGGTGCGTTCCATCAACCGAAGTTGGTGTTGATTGACATCGAGACGCTCAAAACCTTACCACATCAGGATCTCCGCGCAGGACTGATTGAGGTAATCAAGATGGGAGTCATCCGCGATGAACCCTTGTTTGAAATGGTAGAAGAGAATCTTGATGCTATATTGAATTTAGATGTAGAGATGTTAATTGAAATGATCGCTCGCGCTTGTGCTAACAAAGCAGATATAGTCGCAAAAGATGAAAAAGAGAGTGGATTGCGGATGGTGCTAAACTACGGACACACCTTTGGTCATGCACTTGAGGCATTAACACATTATAAGAAATACCGACACGGAGAGGCTGTTTCTATTGGGATGAATTGTGCAGCAAAATTAGCAGTCAATTTAGAGATGTTCTCTGAAACAGATTTTGAACGTCAACGTGCGCTTCTAAATCGTGCGAAATTGCCACTCACTTTTCCATCTAACCTTTCCGCTGAAGCGATATGCGATGCGATGTCCCTTGATAAAAAGGCACTTGGTGGGAAACTCCGCCTGATATTGCCGACACGGATTGGCGAAGTCGTTATCCGAGATGATGTGACGGACACACAGATTGTCCAAGCAATTTCAGAATGTTATTAGTTTTTAACGTTAACTCTTTTTAGAGGAAATATATGATACACAACAAAACAATTTTATGGATAGTCGCGTATTCGGTTTTATTTTTCTGCGGCACTTTTGCGTTTAGCCAAGAACCTGCGGCACCATCAAACGTAACTGCAAAGGATACACCAAACGATGACGGTTCAAGCATTACCGTAACTTGGGATGTTGCCCCTGAAGGCAGTGGTGTTGTAGGCTACGTAATCCTACGAAACAGTGATGCGGGAGAGTTTGAGGTAATAGCTTCTGAGTTGAAATCAGACGCAACAATGTATAAAGATTCCAAGATAATTAAGGGTATGGAACACGCTTATGTTGTACGTGTTGTTTATGACAACGAAGGCTTTATGGATTCCACCCAAACTGCTGCAGTAAAAGCAACAGGACAGTGGTATCACACTGACAAAACCCCACTATTTATCGCCATGTTTCTTTTTTCTGCAGCGATTTTGGGTAGCATCTATTATGCACGAAGTGGAAAAGACGTATTTGTTAGACGTATACCAGGCTTAGAAGCAGTTGATGAAGCTATCGGTAGAGCAACCGAAATGGGACGTTCAATTCTTTACATATTGGGATTAGGCAGTGTAGACAATGTCGCAACGATTGCCAGTATGACGATTCTGGGACAGGTTGCGCGACGAACTGCTGACTATGAAACACCACTACGCGTGCCATGCAATGACCCAATTGTGTTGAACGTTGTACGTGAGATGGTGAAAACGTCTTATCTTGACGAAGGTCGTCCTGATGCCTACCAAGAGGAAAACATTTTCTACCTTACCGGTGATCAATTCGCTTACGCCGCAGGTGTTGATGGTATGATGATTCGCGAGAAACCAGCGGCAGTATTCCTAAAAGGCACATTTTTTGCCGAGTCGCTTCTTATGGCTGAAACTGGTAATTCCATCGGGGCAATACAAATTGCTGGAACGGATTCAGAGCACCAACTCCCCTTCTTCATTGCAGCGTGTGACTATACCTTGATTGGTGAAGAACTCTATGCCGCAAGTGCGTATCTTTCCAGAGAACCGATGCTTCTTGGAAGCCTCAGAGGACAAGACTGGGGTAAAGTTGTCATTTTTGCAACGATCATCCTCGGAGTGGCTCTTGAGTTTTTCGGTATAAATTGGATCACAACACACTTACAGCGGGTGGGTTAGGAGGTTTTATGAAGCGACAAGTACCCTTAGCACTCTGCTTTCTTTTTGGCATAGCAATGATTTTCACCCAATTCAGCCCGCATTCATATTCCCAAGATGTTTACAAAGAGGTTATTAATTGGGGACTTATAATATCGCCTTTCGCTTTGGTCTTAGCAGTAGTGACGCTCATCCAGACACACGCGACACGTATTCGTCTCCGTACAGAGCATTGGCAGTACAGTTTAATTGTATTCGCTGGCATGATTGTGATGGTCTTATTTGGTGTTCCTGATGGACCGCAAAACCCGATAGTTGTGTGGTTATATGATAATGTCCAAGTACCAATGGATGCAACGATGTTTTCTTTGCTTGCCTTCTTTATTGCTTCAGCAGCGTTTCGTGCCTTCCGTGCACGAGCGTTTGAAGCAACATTGCTGCTTATCACTGCTATGTTCGTCATGATCGGAAATGTCCCGATTGGAGATCTGGTTTGGAATAAACTAATTTTTTGGATACCAGGGGCGGACAATCCGGAAAGTTGGGTAAACAGTACCGCTGATGGTGCATCATGGTTCCGTCAGTGGATTTTGGATATCCCGAACACCGCTGCACGACGCGGTATTATTCTTGGCGTAAGCTTAGGAGTCATCTCACAATCTATCCGAATTATATTAGGAATTGAACGTTCCTATCTTGGTGGAGGAGATTAGTCAATGCTTGAAAAATTCATGAATATGGATAGGCGAATAATTTTTATATTAGTTGCCTTAGTCGTTATCATTCCAACCCTGATCCCAATCAGATTGCCAATTACCGTGTCGGAACCGACACAAAAACTTTACGATTTTATTGAGGAACTTCCATCAGGATCAACCATTATGATGGCTTTTGATTACGGTCCCTCTTCTCTCGCGGAACCAGAACCGATGGCAAAAGCAGTAATGCAGCACTGCTTCAGTAAAGGCGTGAAAGTCATCGGTATGACACTTTACCCTAATACGCCAACCTTAGCTGATAAACTCATGCGAAAAATTGCAGCAGAAAACAATGCAGTCTATGGTGAAGATTATGTATTTCTCGGTTACCGTCCCGGAGCATTACAAGTTATCCTTGGTATGGGAACTGACATCAGTAGTGTCTTTGAAACCGATTACCAGAAAACACCCATTACCGAAATTTCGATGATGGAGAATATCACGAACTATGATCAGATTGACCTATTGCTTGATCTTGCCTCTGGCAGTTCAACCGAAACTTGGATCATTTATGCAAACACGAGATACGGTTTGAAAATTGCTGCAGGCGTTACTGCTGTTATTATCGCCCAGATGTACCCCTATCTGCAATCAGGACAGTTGATTGGCTTGATGCCCGGTTATTTGGGAGCCGCTCAGTATGAAAAACTGTTAAATGCCCATGGAGACGGAACTGTAGGTTTAAACACAGCATCATTTGCCCATCTTCTAATTATCGTGTTGGTTATTTTGGGTAATGTCGCTTTTTTCATTCATCGAAGAAGGGAGGCTTAAATTGATGGAAGTTTTTGGAATCTGGGTTGCAGCCTTCTTGACACTCTGTATCTATAGTTTTCTTTATCGAGATAACCCGTTCTATCGGTTTGCAGAACATCTCTTTGTAGGAATATCGGTTGGATACCTAATTGTGATTGGGATCCATGAAGGAGTTATACCGTTAGCTTGGGAACCATTATCTAAAGCAATGAACGCGCTCTGGACTGAAATAATAGGGGAGACAACACCAGAAACACGAAAGGCACTTCGTGGGTTATTTAGAATATTACCAATTGCCATCGGTTTACTGTTTTTCGCCCGCTTGTCACCGAGTCATACATGGTTGATTCGTATTCCTATTGCTATCCTTATTGGATTTGGGGCGGGAGTCGCAATTCCAAATGTGTTGCAAGCAAATATCTTTGCGCAAACGCGCGGAACAATTGAACCTTTTGCCGCTATTGGACCGTTTGTTGATGTTCCCCCGGAGGCAAGATTATCTACGTTTGATATTTTTGGTGCAATCCTCATGGTCATTGGTGTAATTTGCACCCTTACCTATTTTTTCTTTTCTGTGGAACATCGCGGGCCTATTAATTGGCTTTCAAAGGTTGGTATTGCTTTCCTGATGATAGGATTCGGTGCTGCATTCGGGAATACTGTTATGGGACGTCTCGCCCTCATGATTCACCGTGTCGGTTTCCTCATAAACGATTGGATCGGTTCATTTGGTGCGCTTTTCTGACAAGACAAAACCGTCAATTTTGTCCGAGCGATCTCCGGGGAATGCCTAAATGGCATTCATACCGTTGATTTGGATTCCCGACTATAAACGGGTCGCTATTCGGAGATCGCTCCTACAAAGGCAAGGAGAAACCCACATGAAACTCGGATATAGCACATGGGGCATGCCCACCGTTCCTATAGATAGGGCTATCTCCCACATTGCTAACCTCGGATTTGATGGAATAGAGTTGACCATCATTCCCCGTTTTACAACTGAACTTAGCACGCTTGATGCAGCAGAACGGAAACGCATCGCTACTTTGCTGAAACAGCACAACTTAGCGTTACCTGCAATTGCAGCGCATTCCAATCTATTGGAAACCGATGTGGATGCACATGCAAAAAACATGTGGCGGCTTAAAGGCGGTGTTGACTTGGCAGTGGAACTTGCACAAGGTGGTGAACTGCCCGCAGTGAATACAACCCCTGGCGGAAAGCCGGATCAGTGGGAAACAAAAAAGGACTTTCTTGCTGAAAGGGTGGGTGAATTAGTTGAGTATGGTGCTTCCCGCGGCGTAACCATCGCGATGGAGCCTCACATCGGCGCAATCGTTGATACCCCTGACAAAGTGCTTGAACTCCTTGAAATCGTCAATTCACCTTATCTTAAAGTTAACTTTGATATTAGCCATTTTGACATTGTTGGTATGCCAACTGAGGAAACCGTATCCGCATTAGCAGCTGTTTCTGCGCATACACATGTCAAGGACCAACGTGGAATTCACCCCGATTTCGAATTTCTAATCCCTGGAGAAGGGACTTTTGACTATGTTGATTATCTTAAAAGGATGGAAGCTCACGGATATAACGGGTTCATCACTGCGGAAGTCAGTTTTATGGTGCAGGCACGTGAAAACTATGATCCGCTTGCTGCTGCCACCTTATCATACCAAACATTGTCTAAAGCATTTGTTGATGCAGGAATTGAACGAAATTGACGCGAATTCAAAACCGGTGAGGAACTATGAAACCTAACATTCTTCTTCTGATGACAGACCAACAGCGATGGGATGCAATGGGCTGCAGCGGCGGCTGGGTGCAGACACCTAATTTGGATAGAATCGCAAGTGAAGGTGTCCGATTTACCAACTGTGTTACCACTTCACCTGTTTGTGTCCCAACACGGCTCAGTTTAGCAACAGGGTTGTATCCACACAACACTGGTGTTTGGAACAACATGAAACACACAATGTCAACAGAAACGCCGACCTGGATGCAAGCAGTGCGCGCAGCTGGATACCGCACCAGCCTATTCGGTAAAACACACCTTCACCCTCAAGGGAACAACGATTTGCGTGAACGTGAAGGTTTGTTGAACGCCTACGGTTTAGACGATGTAGACGAGATCGGAGGACCGCGGGCGAGTACGAGTGTCAAGTCGCACATGACAGCGATGTGGAAGGAAAAAGGTTTATGGGATGCATACCGTGCTGATTATAAGGAACGATTCAGCACAAAACCTCACATGGTTCGTCCCTCAACACTCGGTCTTGAAAACTACGCTGATGTTTATGTAGGACAGCAGGCAAAACAATATCTGAAAAACTATGATCGGCAAGAACCGTGGTGCTGCTGGGTCAGTTTTGGCGGCCCCCATGAACCGTGGGATACGCCTGAACCATACTCAAGTATGTACGATCCGAATAAGATGCCTCCACCAATTCCCCGACCCTCCACAGGAAATCGCCTCCGTGGCAATTTAGATAATATGATGGAGCGGATGAACCCTAAATTTGAAGAGGGTGAAGTCGGTAGATTGCGCGCGGACTACGCTGGGAATGTCACGCTCATTGATGCACAGATAGGTGAAATACTTGAAGCAATTCAGGAGCGCGGAGAACTGGAGAACACTGTTATCGTTCACTGCTCTGACCACGGCGAAATGAATGGCGATTACGGTTTGATTTACAAAGGCAACTTCCTCAATGGTGCTGTCCGAATTCCACTACTTGTACGCACCCCTGAAACATTAAAAGATGCTGTCCCTGATCGGACATGCGAAAGTCCGGTTGAATGGATTGATATTGGTCCTACACTCGTTGAATTGGCAGGCGGTGAGTTGAAACATCGTCAATTCGGAAAATCGTTGTGCCCCACATTGGATAACACCGAAACAACACATCGCGAATTTGCAATCTCTGAAATATCAGGTGAGATGATGTTGTTAAATCAGAAATGGAAAATCGCATTAAATACAGACGGAAAACCGTATCTCTTATTTGATGTGCAAAACGATCCTGATGAAACGAACAATCTCGCTGGTTTATCCGAAATGGGAGAATTAGAGACAGAATTAAGGTTGCAGATTTTAGAATTCCTATGCCAAACTCAGACAAAAAAGTAATAGATATAGTGAACTTTAGGATTAATTGGACATTAAAATCGGTTCGGTTAGGAAACCGAACCTACCAGGGGTGTTGTAGCATAAACTTCCAGTTTGTGCCACAAAACGCAATCTGGATGAAGTTTAAATAAATATTTCGGTAAGGGGGCGAGGTTAGGAAACCTCGCCAGCAGTAGGGTACATCTCTGCTGGCGAGGTTTCCTAACCTCGCTAAATTACCCAATTTATTTTTTAATCTTCATGAAGATTGCGGTACAGAAGTGTCCCATTAATTGTAAATTTTACTATATATTGTTTTTTATTGATAGTAAGAATCTTATGTAGATGCGGTTTCCTAACCGCATCTATGAGACTAAGTCCGAAGCGGTTCGGTTAGGAAACTGAACCTTGGGATTTCTCATGTCATACAAATACACCTCCAAGAAAACGGAAATCACAGAAGATTATCCGATTTCTGAACCAAACAATATCAACCGCCGGACATTCATCAAGGAACTGGGCATAGTGGGTGCAAGTTCTTTATCGCTTTTCGGTTCAAACGCTCACGCAGAAAATAAGAAGGTCGGAGATCAGCTTGGGAGAGAAGCGAAGAAACCAAATATCCTTCTTCTGATGACAGACCAGCAGCGTTGGGATGCAATGGGTTGTAGTGGAAATTGGGTTCAAACGCCAAACTTAGATCGAATCGCGAGCGAAGGTGTCCGATTTACCAACTGTGTGACTACCTCTCCTGTCTGTGTTCCAGCGCGGCTCAGTTTAGCAACAGGTTTATATCCGCACAATATAGGTGTTTGGAACAACAAGAAACACAAGATGGCAGCAGAAACGCCTACATGGATGCAAGCAGTTCGAGATGCTGGATACCGCACCAGTCTTTTCGGAAAGACACATCTCCACACCAATAATGGCGATTTACGTAAACGTGAACACTTGATGAACGCTTATGGATTAGACGACGTAAACGAAATTGGGGGACCTCGGGCGAGTATGAAGTGCTTATCTTATATGACAGAAATGTGGGAAGAAAAAGGGTTGTGGAAGGCTTACCGTGATGATTATCAGGAACGATTTCGGACTAAGCCTCACCTCGTTCGACCAACACCGCTTGGCCTTGAAAACGACGCGGATGTTTACGTGGGGCAGCAGGCAAAGCAATATCTCGAAAACTATAATCGCCAGGAACCGTGGTGCTGCTGGGTGAGTTTCGGAGGACCGCATGAACCTTGGGATGCCCCCGAACCATACTCAAGTATGTACAATCCGAATGATATGCCACCGCCAATACCCCGCCGGGCGGCGGAAAGTCGTCCCCGTGGAAATTTAGACAAACTC
Source organism: Candidatus Poribacteria bacterium (assembly GCA_003635185.1). GTDB lineage: Bacteria > Poribacteria > WGA-4E > WGA-4E > WGA-3G > MSPOR6. The sequence continues at coordinate 20,532 of PYJA01000120.1, forward strand.
ATGCAAAATAAAAAGAAAAGCCCAAAATTTCAAGCGGGAGATGTCAAAAAGATGCGTGCTGACTACGCTGGGAATGTCACGCTCATTGATGCACAGATAGGCGAAATTCTTGATACAATTGAGAAGCGCGGTGAACTTGATAATACTGTTATTGTCTTCTGCTCCGACCATGGCGAAATGAACGGAGACTATGGGTTAATTTACAAAAGTAACTTCCTAAATGGAGCAGTCCGTATACCGTTTCTTGTACGTACCCCTGAAACATTAAAAGATGCTGTTCCTGATCGAACATGCGAAAGTCCAGTTGAATGGATTGATATTGGTCCTACGCTTGTTGAATTGGCAGGTGGTGAGTTAAAGCATAAACAATTTGGTAAATCGCTGTGTCCTGTCCTTGATGACACAGAAGCAACGCATCGTGAATTTGCCATCTCTGAAATCTCGCGTGAAGTTATGCTACTCAATCAGGAGTGGAAAATTGTGATAAATAAAGAACGACAACCTTACCTCTTATATGATGTGAAAAACGATCCTGATGAAACAAACAATCTGGCTGGTTTACCCAAAATGAGAGAATTGGAAACACAGTTAAGATCACAAATTTTAGAGCATCTTTCTCACACACAAACAAAAAGTAATCGGCGCATGTAAAAAAGTGGTTTGATAAGGCCCCTGCATCGTAGCACAATGCCACAAATTTAAAATCCTAAATTAAATGTTTCAAAAACATCAGCAACAGCTTAAAATCACCGTGAGAGGTAACCATTAAGATTCCTTCTCACGGTGATTTTTTATACGATTGAATATACGAGCTGCTACGGATAATGTATTCCTAATTTGCGGCACATCTTTCGGATTTTGTTGACCGCGCCGCCGACCTTCCTTCCATCCCGTGTAATACCAAAGAGATGTTGACTAACAACCCTACGAGAAATACCGAGGATACAACCGATTTCCTCTTGTGTTTTCCCTTCAAAAAAATAGAGCTGAACGCAATCATTTTGACGGTCAGTGAGTTCTTTGGAGACAATCTGGCGAATCTGCTTTAGGACTTTTTGTCGTTTTGCTTGACGTGCCTTCGTATATTCGTCAGAAGGGGACTGATACCAGAGATGATCTTCCGTAGTCAGTTGGTCAAAATATTCCGGTGGTACCGGAACTTCCCAAAAATCGGGATTAAATTTGGACATAGATAACGACTCCTCAGAGTGAGGCGTGGTACCTATGCCATTTCAAATTAATAGGACTTACGCATGCTGTTCTTTTGTAGCATAACCTATTAGGTTGTGCCACAAAAACGTCTCTGTTTTTTTATCACGCTCCATCGGACAGAGTGGCATACGGGTCAAAATTGCGTAAGTCCTGATTAATATATTGAGAATGGGCAGAGGCACCATCGCCTTAGACACAATACGTTGAGATTAAGGGTGGTGTGGTTCAAAGACATCATAATGGTTCCTCCTCCTTATTTAGAATGTAAAATTTGGAAAATGTTAGAATGTCAACAGACATTAATAAAATCTCATGCATGTATTCTACATGCAAAAGTATACACTAAAACTTAAAAAATCGCAATGATTTTATCTATACACATTTTCGGATGCACTTTTTGCAGTATTTAGCCAAATAATTTACGCATTTTCTAAAACTAAAATGGGGGCAGAGGATAAACCTCCGCCCGTTCAGAAAGTGTGCGACACTTAGTGCCACACCAAAGGGCGTAACACTAAGTGCCACACCTCCTCTGATTTGCTAACATAACAAATACCTCCTTTTCCGCAATACAGCGGTAATAGGATACCATTACCATTAAAAATGATAATGATTCACCTATACACATTTTCGGATGCACTTTTTACTGTGTATTACGAAAAAATTATAAAATTATTTCATTTTAAGAACTCTTGAAGCGTAGCATGCAGACGTGGAGATGCAATTTGTTCATCTGTTGGATTATCTGGACCGTCATTTTCCCACTCGCTTCGTTCAACTCCCATTGTGTAAACTGGTACGTTTACATCAGTATAACCGAGGTATTGGAATCCTGCATTTTCAAAACATGTAAGCGCAGCGGCGTTATCAGATGAAACCTGTAAGGTGATATGAACAGCGTTCAACTTCTCAAAAGCATAACGTACTGCCTCCGTAAGCGCGTCAGTCCCGTAGCCGCGAGCTCGATAGCCAGGGTGAATGAGGACAAACTCCACAGCAACAACATCAGCGTTGCATCGGAGAAGCATAAATCCGAGCAGGAGTCGTGTGCTGCGCGTTTCAATTGAAAGTGCATGGGTTTCTACATTTTCTACCCAACGTTGCCAATCTTCCACAAAGATTTCAAACGATATTTTTTCTGTATATAGGCTATCCCTAATCCCGGGTAAATTTATCCATCCCCAAATTCTGCGTAGTTCATTCTGCGTTGTTGGCCGGAGTCGAATTCCACCGCTTTGGAGACGCTCGAATTTGTGTAACTCATTTCGCAAACTCTCCAGATGCGCGGAATGTATTTCAACTTGTGCTTCCGCTGTAAGTATTCTCCGCCGACTGGGACGCTCTATAAACTCTGCTTGCTTCAGGCGGTTTTGAAAATACTTGAGTTTCTGCTCAGTTCTATCAATAATCTGCTGCAACCCTTGAATGACACTGTTCCATTTATCCGGATCGGCGTTTGCGTTGTCGTTCAGTTCGGTTTTTTCGTTTTTTATCTGTATTTCGATCATACCTTCCTTCCGTGAATCCAGAGATACGGAGATAACTCTCATATCGAAGTGAACTGATATCACCTGTTTGGACTGCCTGTTTGATTGCACATGTTGGTTCGTGGTGGTGTGTACATGCAGCGTATTTACACTCCGGAATATAAGGACGCATCTCCGGAAAATGGATGTCTAATCCTTGTTCATCGTCAATTTCAAGTAATCCGAGCGTTCGGATACCGGGTGTATCTGCAACGAAACCTCCAAATTCAAGTGGTAACAACATGACTTCTGTAGTTGTATGTTGTCCCTTATGCATGCGGGTGTCTACCTCGCCAATGCGCAACTGTAGTCCCGGTTGTAATGTATTCAGTAAGGAAGATTTTCCTACTCCGGATGAACCGACAATTGCTGAAATCTTATCACGCATTACTTCCCGTAAGTTGTCAATTCCAAAACCTGTCATTATGCTTGTATAAATGACTTTATACCCTAATTTTTCGTATAAATTGAGTTCATTTTGCACATTTTCCAATTTTGCCAAATCCATTTTGTTAATACAGATTACGGGGTCTATATTCGAGGCTTCTGCGGTAACGAGGAAGCGATCAAGCATTCGCAGTTTGAGTGTTGGGTGCCGTGCTGCGAAAATGATTAGCAGCATCTCAAGATTAGCCACAATAACTTGCCGCCAACCGTCCATGCGTGTTCGTCCGAATTGGGTTTGCCGTGGTAGGCATTCCTCAATGTATCCTGTGTTCAATGTAGAAGACGAAGGAGAAATACGGACACGATCTCCCACAGCAACTAAATCAACATAAGGCATCTCTTTTGTTTCATTGAGGTGCCGCTTTTCTGCTTCAATGACGTGATGGCGCACCGTGCATGTGTAGCACTGATTGCCAATCTGCACTTCGTAAGTCCCACCACGCGCTTTTATTACAATGCCTTCTAAAGTCATATAGTTTGCCGAAGATAAAAATTTATGCGCCCGGATTCCGCCAGACAATCCGTCCACGTGTCAGATCATAAGGCGAAAGTTCAACAGTAACCTGGTCTCCCGGAAGCACCCAAATTTTGTGTTGCATCATTTTGCCTGCAAGATATGCTACAACTTTATGATCGTTTTCTGTCAGTTCCACCTGAAAGAGGTTTCCCGGTAGAGATTCTAAAACGACCCCGGGCACACGGATGGCTGAATCTTTTGTTGATTCTAAGCTTTCTTGCATTGTATTTTCCTGCGTTTTGTCTTTTCTTTTCATCTTTTCACTCCCTCCCTATTTAACAAGTCGTTGTAACGTATAATGTATAAATTGATCTATTTACAAGTTATTTGATAGGACCAAAATTCTGAAACTCTACGGACTATAATTTATTATGCGAAAGATTTTGTGAGACAGGTGTAAATGAGGTATAGTTTGTTTTATTCTTAAGTAATCTTGCCTTAACACATGATTGGATGCACTTTATTAACGAATTGTTCAATAAAAAAGTTGACATGCTTCCTAAAAATTGTTAAGATATATTAAAATATTTGGTTACTCGGAAGGTTGTATTCAAGGAGAAAAAATAATGAGCCAAGCGTTACCACTCATAGCGTATCCTGACCTTGAAAACCAAGTCAAGGCAATGGAAGAAGATGGATATGCCTATCTGCCACAGGTTATCAATGCAGAAGAACTTACAGAACTTCGCGATGCAATGGATAGGTTAACAGCAATACCTGAGAGTTTTGATAAGCACAGCGTCCCAGAAAATGGTGAAGGTTTTCTTAACAAACATATCAATAATGCTTTTAATCGTGATCCAGTTTTTTTATACTACCTTGACAAGTCGCCTGTCATTGAGTTAGCGGAGGCTGTTCACGGAGGCGATTGCCATGTGATTGGAATGACTGCATGGATGACAGGTCCTGGCCGTCCCGACCAAGGGCTACATTCAGATTGGGTGCCTATCTCGCTCCCCGCCGACGTTTTAGAAGACTCTCGCGTTAAAGTGCCTATTTACATCACTACCGCACATTACTACTTAGATGATCTTTACGAGGATCTTGGTCCAACGAAGTTTGTCCCCGGCAGCCATCTTTCTGGACAAAGACCTAATGGTGAAACGGAATGGAAAGGTGCAAAAGAACAAAGCATCCTCTGCAACGGTGGTGATGTCGTCCTCTTTAGGAGTGAAGTCTGGCATAGAGGCACTGCAAACCGTAGTAACCAAACCCGCTACCTGCTGCAGGTACATTACGCGAACCGTATGATAACCCAGAAATTTCCACCTTATTTGAATCGGTTTCAGTTCAATGAATCAATTTTAGAACAGGCAACAGAACGCCAACAGCGACTCATGGGAAATCATCGTCCCGGTGCTTATGATTAATGTGACGGGGAATTTGTCAGTGAAAGGACCTCTGATGAGGACATCAGTTTCCCTTGAATAAAAAAGAATCTGTCGGGACACCCCCAATTCGACATGTTATCAGCGAAGACCCTAACGCGAAGATTATTGCCCTCAGTTTGCTTCTCGCTTTTCTGTGGGGTGGGAATTCGCTTGCAATTAAAGTCGGTTTAGCTGACATACCCCCGATGGCATTAGCATTTTTGCGTTTTGTTATCGGTCTTATCGTTGTCGGTGGATGGGCAATTTATCGTCGTATTCCACTCGGGTTAAATCCGGGTGAATTCTCCCGCCTGCTATTACTTACCGTGATTTTCATATTCCAAATCATCGTGTTGAACATAGGCACGATGTTTACGACAGCCTCACGTTCAACTATCTTTGTTAACGTATATCCATTCTTTACAGCACTTTTTGCACATTTCTGGATTCCGGGGGAACGTCTCTCTCTAACAAAAACATTAGGCATCATCGTTGCTTTCAGCGGTGTTTTTGTAACTGTTGCGCCAGATCTCGGAAACGGTGAAACGAACATCCTTGGAGACCTCCTGGTGCTTGTAAGCGGATGCTTCTTAGGGCTACGCGTGGTCGTGACAAAACTGTTAGTCCAATCAATTCACCCGTATCGACTCTTGGTATGGTACTTAAGTTTGAGTCTGCCGGTTTATGCTATATTGAGTTTGCTGTTTGAAAGCGGCAGAACATTCCAATTAACACTCGAAGGCAGTGCAGCGCTTCTTTATCAAGGGGGTGTTGTCGCAGGCTACTGCTTTTTGGCGTGGACGGCAATCCTTGAGAGATATAGCGCAAGTAAACTCGTTGTTCTCTTTTTTGTTACCCCCCTATCGGGAGTATTGTTTAGTCACCTGCTTTTAGGTGATGAATTAACGTTTAGTTTGTTGGCAGGTTCTGTTCTGGTAGCAGGGGGGATTTATCTTGTGAATATGCGGCGTTAGTAAACTTAAGTCTTCGCGCGCCGCGCTTACATGAAATCTGAGTATTTATAGTAAAACTCACAATTACCTTGACATTGGCGAGGTTAGGAAACCTCGCCAGCAGCAGGAGCCTCTTTGCTGGCAAGGTTTCCTAACCTCGTCTGCTGTTTGATCTGACAATTAAATTTTTTTTTTTGGGCTATAATAACCCAAGTTGCTACAGCGTATCTCATAAATGCAACTTTGTCCAAATTCACCGGATCGCGTGTCCAATGGATCGGGGTTAGAAACCCCTCCTACGATTTATAGTGAACTTTGAAATTATTGGGGCACTTTGATAAACCTATTATGGAACATAATGGACAATAGAAGTGGTAGCATAAACTGCCAGTTTGTGCCACAAAACGCAATCTGGCAGAGTGCGGTACAGGAGTGTCCCATTAATTGTAAGTTTTACTATATGAGGCAGGTTGTACCTAATTTATACCGATTTCCTGTGCCGTAAACGACAATCTGTTTATCCTTAGAGATTTAGATATTCCAATCTAAGGAGATCAAGAAAACAGATGAGATTTTTCTTGCCTTTTTTGGAAAAAATGTTATATACTTATAGGTATACAGAATGGACGCAGGATACTCAGTCTCCGCTTTTACCGGACTGTTGAATGCAAATTTGCAATACTTAAACTACATGCAT
>PYJA01000121.1 GCA_003635185.1 Candidatus Poribacteria bacterium
AATAGTCCTGTATTTCACTGTTTTTAGTCTTTTAACCCCCTAAATCCCCCTTATCAAGGGGGACTTTAAGAGAAAATGCGTAAGTCCTGTAGGTATTATACCAAATTAACGCGATAATTCTCGGTAGGTTCGGTTTCCTAACCGCACCTTATGTGTTAATTTAAGAAAATATTTCTTGTTCTAAAAGCCCTTCTGAATAGGCATGACGATTGGAACTGTCCACATCTTAGTCCCGTCCGGACGATATGTCCAAAATATGTCGTTGGGGGACACATATCGTCCGGACGGGACTAAAGACATATGGACATTTCATATCTATAAACATATCGTCCCCGACAAATACCACACGCGTATTTGGCGTTGATTCACGGGACTGAAGACACTGCCACAATGGATTTACCCCTTAAATTGATGCCTATGATGGTGTTAATATAAAACACCTATCTCTTCACGCCAAGTGTCTAATAGCTGCATGTTACCGAGTGTATCGTCCCACGACATCGCGGGGGCTTGCCGATCAGCAATATGGTTTGCTACCATATCTGCTTCGTAGGTAAAGAGATCGCGATCGGCTTCAACGGTTATTTCGGATGTTTCTCTGTTTTGATAGGAATTAAGCACGATTTGACTCGGTGGAATAGGTGTGTCAGGCGATATCGGTGTTCTGACACCACGACATGGTGATGAGGGCAGCCAAGGACTCGGAATCGATATAATCCCACCAGACCCGTAGATAGTGACACTACTCCCAATGTTACACTCAACTGCACACGTTATCTGCGCGACGATATCGTTTTCAAATTTGAGTGTTGCCGCAGCGATATGGTCGACACCTGTTGGACCCACTTTTCCATTCGCTTTCACAGAAATCGGGTCTAAAAAAAGTTCGCCGGCAGCAGCACCCGCCACTTTGCGTGCCATTGAGGCGGTATAACACCCAATATCAAGGATACCCCCGCCACCCATTTCACGGTTGAAAAGTCGGCTCTGCGGATTGAAATTTGATTGAAAACCGAACGTTGTATGAATGAAACGCACCTCACCGATTTCCCCATCCTGAATTACATCAACCATTTTCTGTATTTGTGGATGGCAACGGTACATAAACGCTTCCATCAGAAACACATCGTTTTCGCGCGCTGCTTCCACCATTGCTGCAGCTTCAGCATAATTCATGCTTATCGGTTTTTCAACCAGAATATGTTTCTTTGCCTCAGCGGCTTTTATTGCCCATTCTGCATGAAATGGATGAATTGTCGCGATATAGACAGCATCAATATCATCATCTGCCAACAGTTCTTCATACCTACTGTATTGGCGTGGAATTTCAAAATCGTTAACAAACCTCTCTGCTTTTGATTCAGTGCGGCTGGCAACGGCAAAAATCTGCCCTGTATCTGTAAAACGCATTCCGTTGCAAAATACATAGGCGATGCCACCAGCACCGATAACGCCCCAATTTAACATCTGTTGTTCTTTATCTCCTTCTAACAAATTTGTCCTCTTACGACCTCAATTTATCATAATCTCCCTTTTTTGGCAATAGTCAACCTTTTCAGGGTGCGTAAATATTTTGGCAAAAGTTTGGGATAAGGTGCGTTGTTTGAGGCGTTTCCCATTTTTGTTGTCTGAATCACGGATTATCGCGGAGGACGCGGATGGGTGGTTGGCAGGATAAGTTCCTTTCAAGAGGTTGAGGCAAACTTTGAATAGGCATTTGGGAGTCTCAAACTCAAAAATCCGCGAAATCCGCGAAATCAGTGATAATCCGCGATTCAGATACACATGCAAAAAACTTTACACACCCCCTATTTCAGTCCAGGGCAATTTATAGGAATGGTAATAAGAATGGGCAGGCATAGCGACCTGCCCATTAAGGAAGGGAAATGGTTTATGGAAGAGTATTAAATGCCTCAGAGTCGATAAGGCTTTTGATCGCGTTTGCGTCCACTTTTGTTGAGTCAACGCGATCGCGAAAATTTTGAATAGATGTGAACAAACCTCCGCTATTTCTTTCTGTTAGGATAGAACCTATTGCATCATCACTAATGCCTTTGAAAGCAATAAACCCGAAACGGATATCGTTCCCGTCTACGATAAAGTTCTTTTCACTGGCGTTGATATCAAGCGGTAACAAGTTTATTTCTACATCCAAAAAGTCTGCGAGTCTCACACATTCAAATTGGTAACGTTTGATCTTTTCCTTATCCGCTGCCTCTCCCGTCATCATCGCCGCCATAAATTCATGGGGATAATGCGTTTTCAGGTATGCCATACGGTAGGCTAATAGAGCATAAGTGACAGAGTGCGATTTGTTGAAAGCATATCTGCCAACCTGTTCAAGATAGTCGTATATTCCCTCTGCTTCTTTGGTGGAGAGACCTTTTTCAACGACACTATTGATGAATTTCGGTCGTAGTCTTTCAAGCACGTCTGATTTCCTTTTTCCCATTGCATCACGGAGGATGTCTGCCTCACTAAGCGTGAACCCAGCAACATCACATGCAATCTGCATCACCTGTTCCTGGTAGATACAGACACCGAAAGTGCTTTTGAGCGCATTTTCAAGTAAAGGATGGCTATATTCTATCGGTTGTCCCCCGTTTTTCCTATCAATGAACTGCTGCATCATACCGCTTTCAATAGGCCCCGGGCGGTAGAGTGCAGGAATTGCGGAGAAATCCTCAAAGTTATCCGCTTTAAGTTGCGCAACAACCGTATACATGCCGGAGGAGGTTTCCAGCTGGAATATGCCAGCAATCAGACCTCTACTGATGAGTGAATAGGTCTGTTTATCGTCAAATGGGATATCTTCAAGTGCGATCTTGCGGCCATGGTTTTCCTGAATCATATTGAGGCAGTCCGCAGTTTCTGAAAGACTTCGCACACCGAGCGTATCAAATTTAATGATGCCGACATCTTCAACCGTTTTTCCTTCAAACTGCGTTGCGATTTGTCCACGTCTATCCTTAAAAAGTGGAGCGTAATTGCTAAGCGGTCCGTTTGAAATGACAATAGCAGAAGCGTGGCAGGAGACATGCCGTTTCATACCTGCTACGGCTTTGCTGATTTCGATTAACTCTCTGTTTTCAGGAAGTTCTGCAAGTCTCTGAAATTCAGGCACTTGTTCCAAAGCATCATCAAGTGTAACGCCCAAATGAGGTGGAATAAGTTTTTCCAACTTTTGAATGTTATCAACGGGAATTTCAAGTGCGCGTCCAACATCTTTGATAGCAGTTTTTGCCCCTAACGTAGCAAAGGTAGCAACTTTACCGACAGAATCATGACCGTACTTTCTCACAAGGTAATCAATCACATCGTCACGGGCATGATCGGCAAAATCTATATCAATATCCGGCGGATTCATTCTGTCAAGGTTTAAAAACCTTTCGAACAGACATCCATGATCCATCGGATTGAAACTGATTACACCAAGCGCATAAAGCACGAGACTACTCGCAGCAGAACCGCGAGCAGAAAGTAAATAGCCCTGTTGGTTCGCGTAGTTGACGTAATCCGCTACAATCAGGAAATAGTTGGCGTAGCCGGTTTGTTGAATAATATCCAGTTCATATTCCAATCGCTTTTGAATCGATTCGGAGAGATGCCCTCCAATTTTTTGACGCAAACCTTCGTAGCACTGTTCTTTTAAATAACTGTCCTGTGTCTGTCCTTCCGGAATCTCAAAAATCGGCATTGCCCTTTTGTCGTAGTCCAAATTTAGATTACACCGATTGGCAATTTTAACTGTATTGATAATCGCTTCAGGTGGATAATCCTTCAGTGCTTCCCGCATTTCGTCAACATTCTTAAAATAGAAATGATTGTTAAATCTTATCCGTTCTGGATCGTTAACAGTCTTCTTTGTTTGGATACAGAGAAGAATGTCGTGCATTCGGTGGTCAGATTTTCGGAGGTAGTGACAATCATTTGTGCCGACGATGGGGAGATCGTACTCATTTGCGAATTCCACCATTACCGGATATGCCGCTAATTCCATGTCAATATAGTGGTTTTGAAGTTCGACAAAGAGATTGTCCGGTCCCATGATGTCTCTCAATTCTAACAAATTTCGGACCGCTTCATCTCTTTGATTTGAACAGATAAGCTTCGGTACTATCCCATTGATGCATCCTGTCAATGCTATTATACCATCATGATATTCACGTAGCATTTCCATGTTGATGCGCGGTTTTCTATCGAAACCTTGCGTATACCCAAGTGATACTAATTCCAAAAGATTGTGGTAGCCTACAGCATCTTCTGCAAGCAGTGTAAGATGGGACGGTGAACATTGAGAATTATCTTCTGTTTTTGCGTTTTCTATTTCAACATATACCTCACATCCGACAATGGGATTCACACCTGCAGCTTTTGCAGTATTGTAAAGTTCCCATGCACCGAACATATTGCCGTGATCAGTGAGGGCAACAGCAGGCGAACTGTTTTCAATTGCCCACTGCACCATATCCGGAATCCGACAAGCACCATCCAGCAGGCTATATTCACTGTGATTGTGTAGATGAACAAATTCTGAGGAATTTGAAGGTGAAATGACACTGTCTTGTCCGATAGATGCCTCGTGCTCGCTGGAAGTAGTCGGTCGAGTCTGATCACTTTGTGAATCAAGTCCGCTTGCTATTACAGTCACCAACACTTCATCATTCGCTTCCAACTCATCCTTGTAGACTAATCCGAAGATAGGTCGGGCATTTTCACATGTTTCGACAATTACTTTCATAGCTTGGTCCAATTCATGCATCGTGAAATTCGGTGGAGAAGCGATATTAACAAGCATCACAGCATCTCCTATGATGCTGTTTTCTTCAAGCAAAGGTGAAGTAATTGCGTTTTCTGCAGCGATCTTTGCACGATTTTCACCTTCCGCTTTTCCGATACCCATTAGGACAGTCCCTTGGTCGCGCAACGTTTCCTGTATATCGTCAAAGTCAATGTTTATTTCGCCAGTTTTTACAAGTATTTCTGCAATTGCATTAACGCCTTGGACCAGGATTTCATCGCTTTTTTGATACGCTTCGGGCATTGATAATTCTTGGTCAACCAATTCCAGTATACGCTGATTCGGCACAACGATAACTGCATCCGACTGAGGTTGTAGACCGCCCTGCAGTTGCTGTAGTCCATATTCAGCTTTTTCAGCACGGTGCTCGCCTTCAGAATCGAACGGGCGTGTTACAAAGCAGACTGTTAATGCTCCGTCTTCTCGTGCAAGAGATGCAAGCACTGGAGCGACACAAGTACCCGTTCCACCTCCCATACCAGCGATAACAATAACCATCTTGGCATCTGAGACAATAGATCGGAGCGCATCTATACTTTCCGCAGCCGCTCTTTTTCCCAGTTCCAGACTCCCCTCCGTACTTTGTCCTTGAACGGTGTTAATGCCTATTTGCACATGTGTTGCACCGTTGCATGTGTTAAGTGTGTTCTCATCGGTATCAACAACACAGAATTCAATGTCTGTCTGGGCTTCTCCAAAATCAATAACAGAGAATCCAATGTCTGTCTGGGCTTCTTCAATCATTCGTTTTATAACATTGCAACCCGCTTCACCGACTCCAATAACTTTAAATTTGGTTCGTAAGCTTTCAGATTTTTCCTGTTTCTGTGACATCGTTTTCCCCCTTGTAGGTTCTATCTCAAATTCTTGGCGTAAAAGGTGTCTTATTTCACTTAGCTTCGTCTTGACTGTGCCGATTGCTAAGTCGAGTTCTTCAGCAATTTCTTTTACATTCCACAATTCAAGATAGTACAATATTGCGACAGAACGCACCCTTTGTGGAAGGTTATGCACAGCTTCCCTTGCTTCTGATAGAAGTCTTGCATCTTGAAAACGTTGCTCTGCTTCTCTATCAATCTGCAAAGCTAAATCTTCGTAACTCAGTATAATTTCACTGTGCCGATGCAAGTTAGAGGCATAGTATCTATTGCAAGCGGTGAAAGCAATTCGCCGCAACCATCCGCCAAAACTTTCTGCTTTTCGTAACCCGATTATGTTTTCCCAAACAGCCAACCAAACATCCATTAAAATCTCTTCTGCATCCCGTCTTTGTCTTGAATTTTCAACAACGATGTTCCAAATTCGTGGACTATAACGAGATACCAGTTCCGCGAAAGCTGATTCATCACGTGCTTGAACAAGCCGAACCAATTCTGCATCTGTTAAGTTGTTTGGGATGACAAAATTGTAGTGCATAAGTAGATTCCCAAATAGATTTGCTTATAAAGAGGGGGAATTTTTGGGAAACGGTTTAAAAAATATGGAAAAATCGTGGTTGAGGTATTTATTATCGCAAAGAAATTGTCGAATTAGGTAGGAACAATCAGAACATAAATACTTAGACATTTTATATCTCCCAAAGAAATATAAAATAATGCAATAAGTAGTTTTGGACTTGCAACAAAATTTTAAAACCGCCCTAAACATAGATGTAGACTACATTTTTCGCTTGTTTTTATTGTGAAAACAAGGGACAATTTAGATATAGTAGATTTTACAATTAACTTTACATTTTGATTGGTAGGAGGGAACTCCGATTCCCGACCACCAGTGGTTTAGTCGCGATTCGGAGATCGCTCCTACAAAGTATATGTAAACATATTTTCATAATTTACTATAAGAAATTAGGGGTTGACAACCTCCTAAATGAACAATCAGAAAAAGCGAGTTGCTTTTTCTGATTGTTCAGTCTTATCTGATATTGTATCAGAAACCATCAAAAAAAAGCAATTCCGAATAAGGAGTATCTGATGGATTTGTGGAGGCTTTAGATCAAGCGTTTCAAACATTCAACACTTAACATTGACTGAATGACCTCTTGTAAGCAAAAAGGTCTACTAATATAGTAAAACGGACAATTAATGGGACACTTCTGTACCGCAATCTGCCAGATTGCGGTTTGTGGCACAAACTGGCAGTTTATGCTACCACTTCTATTGTCCATTATGTTCCATAATAGGTTATCAAAGTGCCCCAATAATTTCAAAGTTCACTATAAGTTGGGCTTTGATAAACAAGGCATCTCTATTACCTTCTACCATGTCTATCACATGTTGAGCAGTGTTTTCTGTAAAACCACGACTTATTGCCAGGATTATTTAGTTTTAAGAGTTTCCCGTTATTGAGTTGGACTCAAAGTTAGGACCCCAGGCCGGTGTTAAAAATTCGTCCGAAAAACCGAAAACTAAATAACCCTGCCCCTAACTGATTTTATATTGACAATAATTTTGAAATTTGTTACACTAAAAACAAGCGAAACAGAACGAATCGGGGAATTATATGAAAATTCGAAATTATATTATAGTCTATTTATTAGTTTTTTGGGGTTGCGTTTCATTCGGTTATGCAGCAGAAGGTGGTAAAAAATTAGGGTTGTCGGAGGCTGCAATCCAAATTCGGGATGAGATATCTATCCGCAACATTCGGAAAGATATCGCACGTTTATCAAGTCTGGAAAGCCGCGTGACTGGTTATCCGCAAGCAGCAAACGGCAGTAAATATATTTTTGACCGTTTTGTTGATATGGGGTTGAAGAATGTTGAAAGTCGTGAATTTACTGTCACAGTTCCCGTTGATCACGGTAGTAGTGCTATTGATATCCTATCCGATGATGGCAACGTGCTACACACATTTCCACTCAAACCGTTGTGGCCAAACCTTGTCCGAACATCTCTGCTTGCTGATGGTGTAAAACATACCGTTGAAGCTGGCGAAACCCTTGAAGAAATTGCAGAAAACTATGCGGTTTCCCTAACAGCCATTGCTGAAAACCCACACAACCAATATTTACCCACTCCTCTTGTGGAGGGGAACACGGTTTTCGTCCCAACTGGCGGTCTTACCGGGCCCCTATTTTACGGAGACGATGCCCAGCTTTCAGATTTCAACGGAAGTAAAGTCGGCGGCTTTTGGTACAGACTCCAAGAAGGTGATACACTCGCTTCACTGGCGAGACGTTATCGCGTTACAAAAGCGAGTATAACCGATGATGTACTCAACGGACATCTACAGAAAGCCTCCGATGGCATTGATAACAATGAAGATGGCGTTATTGATGAATACGGTGAAATTCCGCTTTTATCGGAAATTCTCGGATGGGTAACAGATGGCATTGACAATAATGCTGATGGTTGGACTGATGAAATTCCCGGCGATGCGACAGATGGCATTGATAACAACAAAGACGGTCAAATTGACGAAACCGGTGAATTCATCGCGGCAAGCGAATCTGATATTTTTATTCCAAAAGGTGCAATCGTTCTTGCCGAATTTAACTCTGGTACCCGATGGATTAACGCGGCGATGCTTGGTGCATCCGCAGTTATTTTTATAGAACCGGAAACAACAATTCGCGGTGAAGCAGAAAACAAATTCCTCACTGTGCCAGCAAACATTCCCCGATTTTGGATTTCTAATACAGATGCTGCTCAATTAAAAGGATTCCTTGATACAGGTGAAGAGGTCAATGTTCGCTTGCGCGGCAAAATGACTTGGGAACGGCGCGTCGGTCAAAACATTCGTGGCTTCTTAGAAGGTGGCGATCCTGTCCTACGCGATGAATTGGTCGTCCTTACCGCGTACTACGATTCTATGTCTGTTGTTCCAGCAATCGCTCCCGGTGCTGACCCAACCTGTGGGATTGCTGTCCTCATGGAACTTGCACGTTTGTTCGGACAACCAGAATACCGTCCCGGTCGTTCAGTTCTATTTGTTGCCGTTGATGCACATTTCCAAGGCTTAGCTGGGATGCGTGCGTTTATGGAAGGTATTGGACAAGATATTGTTGGTTCAGCAACCGATTCACCAGGAACACCCACTTTGCACGGATTGAGGCGCGGATTATCTAATGATATTATCGAATTTGAGGAATTAGGACGCAAACTGTTGCTTTCCATTGATCGAAGTATTTTGGTTGATTTAGACGCAGATTTCTACCACGGCGTTCACGGTGTAAAGGAAGACCTGAAATCACTTGCTACAACGTTGACGGGGCTTTCTACAACACGGTCCCAAATTGATTGGTTACACAGAGCGCAACGCGATTTCTCAGAACGCCAGAAAAAACAGGTAGATCGCAACCGCAAACGCGAAAAACAGGGATTCACAGAGGAAGAAAAATCGAGACTAAATGCCAACCTTGTCCGCTTCGAAAAAGAAGCATTGCAAACTACGCATTTTCTCCGCCAGATCGTTGAACGACTTGCACAGATTCAGAAATCTGCCATGAAAACGAGTAAGGATTCCCAGCGAGAACTCATTGAAACCATTGCTTTGCCCATTGCACGGTTGGACACATGGGCAGTGGATAGACTCATGCGAGAGCTTGACTCAGGTGAAATAGCTGATCAATACGGCACGCATCCGAATGCATCATATCTGTTCCCTGTCAAGAACGGATCCGATTATGAAGTGCCAACACCTGACGATCTGCCGCCAGAATTGTCCGCTGACATTGAACAGTTGAACAAGACCCTTGCCAATTGGGAGATGAGCGACTCACGGAAGTTTGCTTTAATGTGGACACCTGATAAGATCCTTGATCGCCACTTAGATTTGCCGACTCTCAGAAAAGCGCGCGCTGCGCGAAAAACCCTTGCAAATACTACTGAATCCAAGGAAGATGCGATATTACGAGAACGGGGCCTTTTGGAAAAAATAAAGGAAAATCTCAAGGACACCGCTTCCATTGAAAGTCAAATTAAAGATGCCATTACAAAATTGAGCAGTGATCGTGAGCATGATCTTCCAGATGAAGTATTAAGGCAATATCTAACGGAAGAATCACAAGAACGGATAAACAGAATTGATGATCAACTTCGGCAACGTTTGACCGAAGCAGTCTCAGCGTCTGTTGCAGGTGAAGGCGGAGACGGTTCGTCCGCATCCATCCTAATTGAAGATTTGGCACGCGATAAACAAGGTATTTTTGAGATTGCGCTGCGAAATGCCCGTTTAGAACAAGCGCGCATCCAGTATCTTCTTGATTTCCATGAAACTCTTACCCGTGAGTTTCTTGATGAAGAGTTATTAATTCTGAACAGTTACTTATCGGGTGAGGAGGTCGAACAAGTAAAAGAGGCACGCAAACATGTTGCAGCGTATCTGGTTGAGGCTGAAATCTTGCAGGCAGTCAAACAGAACGCAGCTTCGGATGTGATCGCCCTTGAAAATCTAATCAAGCAACTCCCATCGCTAACAAGGGATATAGACGCACAGACAAAGGTGCTTCTCCGTGATAATATGCTCACCTTGAGGAATGCGCGATTCCGAAACATTCAAAGCAGGGTTGAGAAGATGTCACGCATAAGCGAGATAGAATATAATCGCAAACTCACACAGATTGAAGCCGCAGTCGCGCTACAAGACCTTTTCAATCGGTATTATACATCGCTTTTCTGTAGCATAGATCTTTCCTCTCAATCGAATCAATTCGGCGTATTTAACAAAGGTTGGTTTTACGATCAACAACCGGAATTTGTGCTGCGGCGTGAGTTCGCGAGTATCGGCAATAAACTTGCAGCCTATGCTGCGGATGCCGATTTCGGAGTGCGTGTTAGAAAATTATGGCGGGCAACGGATGATCAAATTCGCCAAGCAGTGATGGCACGTCAATGGTCAGTAGCAAGCCAAATCTCCGATAAAGCTGACCTTGAAGGGAAAACGCTTGAAACACTTCTCAGCGCACATTATGGGAAGCTCACAGGTTTAGGTGGGGTGAGCCGACTCATGAGGATGCAGTTTGAACAGTGGCGAAACCGAGGTGAACCGTCTGAGGATATGCTCAAAGATATGGACTATATCCGCAAGGAAGTTGAGCGGTTTATCCGAAACGATGTACGTAGCGCAAAGAAAAACCGAAAAAACAGCATCCGCATGCGCGAACAGTTAGATGCCATGCTCAGACTCCGACACGAAGACCCCGACACATTCACAGAAGATGAGATAGAGGATATCAAAACATTAATTTCAATTGTCGGACTGGGCGGCGGTTCCAACTTTGTCAACGCAATCTCTGCAAGTGGTGGCAAAACTTGGAAAACCTATATTCCGGGGAAAATCGCTTTTGACAGTGAAGTTGCAACGCTTGTAGGCAAAACAGGTATTGCCTTTGCAACGATTGAAGATGCGCGCGTTCTCACCGACACACCACTTGACACGATTGATCGTGTTGACCTACGTGAAGGTGGTAATCTACATCAACAAGCAAAAACATTAGCATCTCTACTGATACAGGCACTACGGGACCCACAGATGCCCACTGCAGCACGCGTTGGAAACTTCTACTGTAACCTTTTCGGTGATGTGGTTGAATTTGATGCACGCGAATCTGCATTACCAAATAAACCCGTGCCATACCCGATTGTAACGCTTCGTCGTAGACATAAAACGATGATGGGGGTCCGCGGTGACCTCTTTGCCATGGGGGATAATAAAGGCAATTTTGAAGTTGCGGGCTTGGCAATGGAAGGCAGGGCAACTCGCAGGCTTGGTGGTGCACAGGAAGTTGAGGCATACATCCTTGACCCCGATTCTGGGGATATTGTCTACGCTCCCGATTTGGGAAATTACGGTGCTAAATTGCTACCGAATAAAGTGCCGATTAACACACGGCGACGCGGATGTCGAGTTGTTACCTTCCCGTGTGTATCCACAACTATCTATGATTTGGTTGACCAACGCTATCTCCGCACCTTGCGCGAATTAGAGGTATATGATGCGCTGTCCGATAGCCCACCTGAGAAATTCGGTGTGTCTAAACCGTGGCAACAGGAAGGTGTTTCTGCCGCTGAACCTATCGCACTTGTCTATAGCGAACCGCAAAGCCGTATAAAAATCGGAATGGCGTACGGGCAAATCGGTAAACGCCTACTCCTGATTAAAGCAACCAAAAGCGGTATGAAAAACCCAACGCTTTACACTGGCGAAGGGTTTGTCGTGCGAGAAAACGGCAGTATCCGTCTTACCCCTTATGTGGTTGTACGTGATATGTGGTGGCTTGATGAAAACCGATCGCGTCTTTACAAACGGTTCGGTATTTCAAGCGATCGACTTGATAAATTGCATCAATTTGCCAATGAGTATCTTAATCGTGCAGAAACGGCGCTTTTTCAAAACGATTATCAACAAGCACTCAAGTTGGCTCGCGCTGCATGGGGATACGAATCACGCGCGTATCCAGATGTTAAAAGAACAGGCAACGATGTCGTTAACGGTATTATGTTCTATCTTGCGCTTCTGATGCCGTTTGCTTATTTTATGGAACGACTTATATTTGGTTTCCCGAATATTCATAAACAGATTATAGCCACTTTCGGTATTTTTCTCCTCGTCTTTTACTTCTTAAGTCAAGTGCATCCTGCGTTCCAAATAACAACAACACCCATAATTATATTAATAGCCTTCGTTGTGCTTGCGTTGACGGTGCTTGTCATCAGTATTATCGTTAGGAAATTTGAGGAACAACTTGAAAAGATTCGTCAACAAGGTAATAAGGTGTATAAGGCAGATGTCGGTAGACTGAGCGCAAGTGCTGCAGCATTTAGTCTCGGTATATCCAACATGCGAAAACGGAAAGGGCGCACCATTCTGACCTGCGCAACACTTGTTATCCTTACGTTCACTGTTATTTCGTTTACATCAGTACGGACATTTATGCGTCCGAACCGAACCAGTTTGCCACAGGTTACACCGCGTTATACTGGCTTACTCATCCGAGATCAGTATTGGCGCCCGCTTGAAGAACCTGTCCTTAACTCAATTCTGAACGACATGCAGAAGACACAAGTTACTGTAGACGATTTAGAACGACTTCTGGAACAGAAAAACCTACTCCTGGCTAAGCGAGGACAAGCACCGCTGGATGTCCCTGCAGCAATAACAGAATTACAGGAAAATGGGTTTATCACAAACATTGACGAGGAACCAGTTCTTGCCGTTCGAAATGTTGTTGCACCGCGCGCATGGTACCAATCTTCTGGAACAGGCGACCAATCTTTTGTTCAATTGACGCGAAGTCCAAACCCGCAAGACCCTGTACCTCCGACACACCCACTCACAGGTGAAGCGTTGCGTTTCGCCGCAAACATGCTTGTCGGCATGAGTGAGACAGAACCCGCAGTCACGGGTATTGATCGTTATCTCCAATACGGAAAATGGTTTAACCGCGCCGATGCTGCCAATTGGCCAACTGAGTGGCCTTATGCTATTGTGCTTCCCAAGGGAATGGCAGATCTCCTCAAACTAACCGAAAGTGATATGGGGAAAGCCACAATTTCTGTATACGGTGCTGATTTTACCGTCGTCGGTGTTTTGGGAATAGGATTCAAGGATTTGACCGATAACGATGGCGAAGAAATGACACCTGTTGACTATCAATTAATGCAACAGCAACAAAGTCGCGGTGGTACAGGTGATGAAACGCTTGAGGGGGAATTACAAAAATATCTCCATCTCACCCCAGACAGCATTGCCGTTTTACCTTATGAAGTTGTGATGAACCAAGGTGGAACGCTGAGAAGTGTCGCAGTTAACATGGAACCTCAAGAAGACGATCCGAAACTATTAGGCGCAATTGATAAACTTGATCTCATCATGGCTCCACTGATGAACCGCATTGCGCTTGACTTCTTTGTCGGTCGCGACAAAGATACCTACCTTTATAGCAGTATCGGTATGACAAGTTTTAGCGGGATGGGTAACCTATTCGTGCCAATCCTGATTGCTGCGTTGATTGTTTTGAATACGATGCTCGGTGCGGTTTATGAACGTGTGCGTGAAATCAGTATCTACAGTTCTGTGGGACTTGCTCCTATCCATATCGCTTTCCTTTTCCTTGCCGAAGCGTGCGTATATGCGATTGTTGGGGCTGTTTTAGGGTACCTGATGGGACAGGTGATCGCAACAACGTTGGTGCATTTCGGTTGGCTTGCTGGCTTAACGCTCAACTATTCTTCAATGTCTACTGTTGTAGCAACGGTTATTGTGATGATTGTGGTACTGCTCAGCACGCTGTACCCTGCTATTAAAGCCTCGCGCATGGCAGTGCCAGATATTGAACGGAAATGGAAATTGCCTGAACCTGAAGGCGATGTGTGGCATTTCAATCTGCCTTTTACCGTCTTGGCGGAAGAAGCACTCGGTTTGAACGTCTTTATGCGCGATTATTTTGATGCACATGCTGATGAATCTGCCAGCGATTTCTACACGGATAATGTTACTTTCAGCACAAAACCCGAAGAGGATTCTTACGAAATAGGGATGATGGTCTGGTTAGCACCTTACGATTTGGGCGTGAGTCAATCTATCCAGTTTATCACCTCGCCCGTTGGCGGAGAAGAGGAAGACTTATACAAAATCACGTTAGATGTGAACCGCGAAAGTGGTGAGATAGCTTCTTGGAAACGGGTTAATCGTCGTTTCCTCAATCTGTTGCGAAAGCAGCTGCTGATATGGCGAACTTTCAGTGTTGATGTTCGCTCAGAATTCCATGAACGTGGCAGAACCGAAAACACGGATACGGAGGAAGGCACTGCACGACTGGACCCCGTCGTAGCACCAGCGGACTAAAGGACAGGAAATTATGATTGAACAAGATGTGCGATATCAGATAGATCGTTCTTTGGAAGCGAACGGTTGGATACTTGATGCTCATGATACCCGACAAAATGTTTTTTTTGAAAACGCGGTTAAAAGTCGGTTGCCGCAGCTGAATCTCAAGAAACTGGGACAGAAAAAGCCTGACTACACACTGTTTGATGGTGTTCAGCCGATAGCCGTGATAGAAGCAAAAAAATCTAATATCGTGAATCTTGATGATGCACTCAATCAGGCGAGCGATTATGCAGAGTGCATGGACGTGGACATCGTATTTGCTTGCAACGGTTTAAGTCTTAAATCTCGGCATTTGAAGAAATCTGAACCACTGTTCTTTAACGGTGTTGAGCTCAATGAACTGCCTTCACTGGATTTATTGAGAAAATATTACATTGATAAAACCAACGAAGTATTCACTGTATCCAAGGAGGTCATTAAATCCAGAGACGAATTGATCAGTCTATTTTCAGAACTCAATGAGGATTTCAGGGCAGTCGGGATTCGCGCTGGTATTGAGCGATTCAGCGAATTCGCCAATATCCTTTTTCTAAAACTGCTAAGTGAAAAAGGTGAGGACGACATTTGGGACACTTTGATGAGACTCCCCGAAAATGATATTGTGCAGTATTTGAATTCAGTCATCGTTAACCGACTTAAAGAGAGTTACGGTGGAGAAGTTATTTCACCAGTAACTACCGATAGCACCGCTATAATTAAAAAGATTGTGCAAAAACTCAATCCATTAAATCTTACCGACATTGACGAAGATATTAAGGGATCAGCATTTGAGTATTTTATGGAGAAGACAACCACAGCAACAAACGACTTAGGTGAATATTTTACGCCGCGACACATCGTCAAATTCATGGTTAGACTCCTCAATCCAAAGTTCGGTGAAACCGTGTTTGATCCATTTTGTGGAACTGGTGGGTTTCTTACGGAGGCCTTCAAACATATTAGTCAACAAGCCAAACTGTCAAGAATGACTTCAGAGAAACTACAAAATAAAACGGTTTTTGGTAGTGAGATCACAACCACGGCACGAATTGCCAAAATGAACATGATATTATTTGGTGACGGTCATTCTGGTGTATCCCAAAGAGACAGTCTCTTGACAAATACTACCGGTGAGTATAACAATGTTCTTTCAAATATACCTTTTTCTCTTGACCTTTCCACAGATATATTGGATAGGTCCAAAGGACATAGTGCAAAAGATGCTGACGAAGCCTGTGTACTTAAGTGTTTTAACAGTCTAAAAGTCGGAGGTTCAATGGCAATTGTTGTACCAGAAGGGTTACTTGTAAACAAAGTTCATCGCAAATTGCTGCGGTTCATTTTAGGCAACTCTTGTGTCAGAATGCTGGTTAGGCTTCCGCGCGGTTGCTTTGCTCCTTATACTGATGCTAAAACGGGTATCATTTATTTGACTGACAAGGGAGTTGGTCAGACAGACTGGTTTTACCGAGTGACAGTTGACAACGATGGTTTTGACAGTAAGAGAAATCCAAAAATAGGTATAAACGATTTGGATAATGTGCTGTTTTTCCATACCCCGTCTGATATACCTGTGGAAAACTTGCCAGAAGGTCTTGAAATTGGCATAGTCCAAGTGAAAAATGTTCAAAGCGATAGAGGTTTCAGTTTACATGAGGATTGGAAAGTTGGCGACCACATGGATTACGTGAATCTTGAAGATGTCGCCTTTTTGAAAAACGGCACATCAATTACAGAAGCTACTACCACAGAGGGCAACATTCCGGTAATAGCAGGCGGCAGAGGCACTGTTCCATATACACATGGTGAGTCTAACTACCCTGGAAACGTGTTTACTGTTAGCAAATCAGGAGCGTATTCAGGTTATGTGTGGTGGCATAACGATCCAATATGGGCTTCCGATTCTATCGTCGTCCAAAGCAAAGATGAATCAAAGTATTTGACACGCTACCTTTATATGTGTCTGAAATCTATGCAAGACCCACTTTATCGTCGTCAGCAAGGCACAGGGCAACCTCATATTTATATTGAGCATATCAGAGATTTTCCTATACCCGTTATATCTATTGACGAACAAAAAGCGAAAATCAAACCTATTGAAGATATAGACGCAAAATTGAGAGCAGTCAAAGCGGAGTTATCAGTACGCGAATCTGATGTAAACGAGTTCATTAAATCATGCTACGAATAAAGTTGCCACAAGCCAAGCTCGAAACGACTAATTACGCCAGGTAAATCGGAATCTAACTAAACAAGGAATTGTACATGGAAAAATTAGCAAGTGTTATCATCATCATCGGGACTGCCTTCTGGTTCGTCAGCGTTCTGTTCTTAGGGGGGCGTTGGCAATGGCAGATGTTTGCAGCACTTATCTTAACTATCGGCATTTTCATCGCGCATTTTTGGGAAGAGCTCAGCGAAGGAAAGAACAAAAATACACCGAAAGATGATAATTGAATAGTATTCGGTTTTTAGTATCTGTGGCATGCACATTAATTTGCCACAGCAAAGTTATTTACTGACAGCTGAAAACCGAATGCTAACATAAAGGAGAACATTAATTGGCGAGAGAGAGAATCTCACAAGCAGATGAATGGCAAACGTGGGCACAACGCTACGACATAGAAGGCGGTGTCCGAACCTTTGAATCCGGATTGACCGGCAAAGTGTTCTTCGGCGCACTCTTTGTTGGGTTGCTCATGATGCCCGGTTCCATCTATCTAAGCTATGTGTCTGGTCAATCCGGTGCAGCGGCTGCGCCTTGGGTTGCAGTCATCCTATTTACTGAATTAGCCCGACGGTCCTTCACCACGGCACGCCGTCAAGAACTCTATATGCTGCTGAGCCTCACCGGCGCAGCAGTCGGCAGCGGTATGCAGTACCGGAGTTTTATTTGGTATGCATACTTTGTAAACACACAGCAAGCCATCTCTTATGAAATTGCTGATAAAATCCCTGCATGGGTCGTGCCATCCGGTGATTCCGTAGCCATTGCAACACGAAGTCTGTTACATCCCGATTGGTTGTTGCCTGTAGGTATCTATCTGGCAAGTAAGTTCCTTGGTACATTACGGGTTGTCAGCGGTCAGTATATTCTCTTTAGACTGACCGCTGACCTTGAACGACTCCCCTATCCGATGGCACCGATTACTGCACAGGGTGCAACTGCTTTAGCAGAGACGACCGGTAAACAGGAAACATGGCGATGGCAGGTCTTTTCTATCGGGTCTATGGCGGGCTTAATATGGGGATTCATCTATATCGGTATTCCTGCGCTTACTGGCGTGATGATGAGTCAACCGATACAAATACTAAAGATACCGTGGATAGACTTTACACAAAGCATTGAGGGATTCGCGCCGACAGGGGTCTTTGCACTCCGAACAGACTTCGGACAGATGCTTTTCGGATTTGTCTTGCCGTTCCCTGTGGTGATGTCAGAGTTTGTCGCCGCGATGCTATCGCAATTTGTTCTCAATCCGCATATTCTCTACGTAAATGAGATATTACACCAATGGGAACCAGGGCTTGATGTGCGTGCAACTTCACTTTTTAACGGTCTCGATTTTTGGAGAAGTTACGATATCGGTAAAACGTTTAGTCTGGGTCTCGTTGGCATGGCAGCCTCTGTGCCAATGCTTTTCAAGCTTCGCAGCACCCAGAAAAAGGCGGGACAACGGGGTTCACTTGCTACGCCACCGAACCGTGGTGATTTTCCATTATGGCTTATGGGGATACTATGGCTTATCGGTATGGGCGGATTTGTCTGGCTCATCCATTGGATGGTGCCGAATTTCCCACTGAGTTTCCTACTTGGGTTTGCGTTCTTGTATACACCGATAAATTCGTATATCACTGCACGGACGTTTGGCGTACTCGGTCGCGACCTGTTTGAAATACCTTATTTGCATGAGATCACCTTTATTCTCAGCCGGTACGAGGAAATTGATATCTGGTTTGCACCGCTGCCCGATGAAGATTACGGAGCAGGCACACAAGGGTGGCGCGTGCTTGAATTGACGGGAACAACTTTTACATCAAACCTCGCTGCGACACTACTGATTATGCCTATCCTGATTATCTGTGGAATCTTGGTACAACACTTTATCTGGCAAATAGCACCAATACCGAGCGCGCAATATCCGTTTGTTCAGATGATGTGGCCGATTAACGCAACAAATGAATGTCTTATGAAAACATCACTGCGCGATGGGAATAGTGAGATCATACAAGCTATTCGGGGTGATTATGTTGCTGCAGGATTTACCTCCAGCCTTGCTATCTATGGGCTGCTTTGGGTGTTAAAATGCCCATCCATGTGGTTTTACGGTATCATCGGTGGAATTGGGGCTGACCCGGGCAGCATGGTTGCGCGGTTACTCGGTGCTATCATCGGTAGATTCTATATGATTAAGCGGTTTGGGTTGAAACGTTGGTTTATGTTCAATCCGGTGTTGGCAGCAGGTTTTGCTTGTGGCGTAGGTTTGGTCGGGATGGGTACTGTCGCAGTTGCTCTTGTCTCTAAAGCGGTTATTGTTAAACCGTTTTAATCTTTAATATAGTGTTAGGCGTTTGTATAGGGGGACTCTGAATTATTGCTTGGCATACACTATTACTCTATAAAACGTTATAATACCATTTCTATCAATTTTTGTCCCATTAGCGGCTGACTGTGCCGTAGCATAAACTGCCAGTTTGTGCATCGTCCTATGCAAACTAAAAGTTTGCTCTACAATTGTGTGCAAGTAATTATGGTTTCCACTATAATAACCAGTGACCAACCGTTTTTCGGTGGACACCTAACGTCTCAGCGACTTATGGACGAGTTGTGGCTTGACCACTACGAAGTAGATAAATGGCTGTCAACCTTTGCTTTTGATAACCTATTGATGTTTTTCTCAACAAACTTTTCAACTCTGAAACACTTTCTGTCCTCTGTGGAGGTTTGATGTTCATTAGGGACACTCCTATGATTTGTAAATCTGACTCAAGTCCAAAGACTTGGGATTTTTAAGGAAGTCCCTTCAATTACGTTTGAACTTTTATCTCCTCATCTTCTACAATGACAGGGTAGGTTCTAATCCGTAGCCGCGGATCAGTTTGGCATTCACCCGTTTCTGTCCTATAGGCATATCCATGAACTGGGCAAACAACAATCCCGTTCCGGACCCTTCCTCTACCAAGTGAACCCATTGCATGCGGACAAGTATTATCCACCGCACAAAACTTGCCGTTTTCATTCAAAATAGCGATCCGCCTACCGTTGACAGTAAAAGATTTTCCGCGCCCTTCCTTAATCGCAGATATTTTTGTGACCGTTGTCCATTCAGACATAGTGTTTACTCCTTAACACTTCCAAGGGTAATACCTTGAACAAATTCGCGTTGCATTGCTAAAAAGAGGATTACGATTGGTAGCAACGACAGCAGCGTTCCTGCCATTAACATGCCGTAATCTTGCCGATAGATACCTACAAGATTTGCTAAACCGATGGGTAACGTGTATTTTGCTTCATCGCGTAAAACAATAAGGGGCCAAAGATAGCCGTTCCATGAACTCAAAAAGGAATAGATTGTCAATGCACCAAGTGCCGGTTTGATGATGGGTAAGACTATTCTATAATATATCCCAAATTCGGAACAGCCATCAATCCGTGCAGCATCAAGCAGTTCAGATGGAATCGTGACAATAAATTGACGCATCAGAAACACACCGAATGCCCCCACAGAAAATGGAATTATTATCGCTTTGTAGCTATTGAGCCAACCGATGTCATACATCAATCCAAACAACGGAACAAGTAATACTTGAAACGGTACCATCATGGAAGCAAGCAGGATACCGAACAAAACTGTCTTACCACGGAACTGATATTTCGCAAACGCATACCCTCCAAGTGAACAGAAAAACAGGGTGAGAAGCGTTGACGCTGTCGCTATGAAGACGCTGTTAATGAAATACCGATTATACGGCACTGCTTTCCATAAATTGCGATAGTTAGAAGTGAGTTTATTCCATACAATTGATAGGTATGCTGGACGGTGGATAGTTAATTGTAGGCGTAACCTGTTTTCAGCGTTTGTTTCTAATGCTTTGTTAGGTGTGCCAGTTTCATCATTCACCTCAATTTGCCGCATCGGGATGTGCGATGATTCTAACTCGCCAGGAATCCCATGTAACCGCCAGACAGTATTCTCCGGTAGAGCAGTATATAAAACAAAAGGATGTGTTGGTTGATATGTAGTGCCGTTCACTGAAACAGCTAAAGAAAGGTGATGATAAGACGCATCTCCGCGCACCGGCAGTATAATGCGGCGGATTCGGTTTATCGGAATAGGGGATGAAATAGTTGTTGTCAAGCGCACATCGTTTTTATCTTGGTAATTATAAGATAACGCGGTAAAAGGTTTGGGAACATCGGGATCGAAAATTTGCTGTAATGTAATTGAATCAGCATCCCATTTTACAGATTCAACCTCCACTCGGTTAAATTCTATATCTTCTATTTCAATAGTGCCTAAGGTAACCTGGCGGTAGACTGATTTCCAGATAGTTTCAACTGTTTCAGGAATAATAGCATTTTCTACTTCGTTGACAATAGACGCTGTTGTGCCATTCCATACTTCGGTCGGTAGTGTAGCAACATGCTGCTGCCAGGCACCTTTTGTCATTTCGGTTTGTAAATCCTGTGAAAAGTTTGAAGTGGTCAGTTGTGAATTTTCGGCAATGTGTTTCTGTACATTTTTCCAGATTGCTTGTTCTAATTCAGGTTGCAGATTTTTCCATACATCAGGATCAACTGAAGCAGGTTTTTTTATTTTTGGATAGGCACTGTTGACAATATAAGGTGAGGATGTTACACGCGGCGGCAATTTAGGAAACCACCGAATCGGCACAGCAAAAACTTCATCAGCTGTTTTGAAAGAGGAACTCAATAACCACAGAAGTGGCACCATAGTACAAAAAGCGGCAACAACGAGAAGTGGGTACCCGATACCGATGAAGATTTTTCTTTGAACACGTCGGTGTTTATTGCTTCGATTCATCTGTTTGCTTATCCAATTCGCTTGTCTCCGCTGCCCGAGCACGTTGAATGTCATCTTGATATTTGAAGACACAGCCAAGGGTTTCAGCGACGATATCAGCATCCAATTGTGTTTTGCCGAGTGCTAAAATCGCTAATCCCCAATCCAATGTTTCGGCAATCCCTGGTTTTTTGTAGTAATCGTCTTCACGCCACAGTTGCATCATCTCACATAACTGCTGTGCAAGGTGTTCATTGATCTGTGGAAGTTTTGTTTGAACAATTGCCAATTCCTTCTCTACAGTCGGATAATCTATCCATTGATAGAGACAACGGCGTTTGAGTGCCTCATGAACCTCGCGTGTTCGATTTGAGGTCAGGACAACGTAGGGAATCTGTTTTGCACGGATCGTGCCGATTTCGGGGATCGTAATTTGAAAGTCGGACAAGATTTCAAGCAGAAATGCCTCAAATTCACTATCACTCCGATCAACTTCGTCAATAAGTAGAACAGGTGGTACATCCCCGTTGCCTTGGATCGCTTCAAGCAGTGGTCGTTTTAGCAAAAATTTTTCGCTGAAAAGATCCGTTCCAATCTCTTTTTTATCGCGCCCCTGTGCTTCATCTATACGGAGTTGCAAAATCTGCCGTGTATAGTTCCATTCATACAACGCGCTGTGAACATCTAAGCCTTCATAACACTGCAACCGAATTAATTTTGCTCCTGTGGCATCTGCCAGGACTTTTGCTACCTCAGTTTTGCCAACACCCGGTTCACCTTCCAAAAATATCGGTTTTTTGAGATGATGGGCGAGATAGAGCGTTGTCGCTAATCCCTTATCTGCAATGTATGCCTGTTTTTCACATGAAGTCTGTACGTTTTCAATTGATTCAAACATAGTTTTAGCGGTGTAAGTCCAAATATCCTTTAGGTTATCTATTTTCGCGTAAGGCATGTTCATAATCTTCACGATAGTCAATATCGCGTAGAACATCATCAGTGTCCACATTGACGTAATGAATATCTTCACTGTGCGATTTAAAAAGAGATCGGACTCCACCACTCTCTTTACTTAATGCTAAGATTTCATTAGCGTACTGATGCTGAAAAATGACAGGGTGCCCGCGCTTATAATTGTAACTCGGCAAAGCAATGCCTTTATCAGTTTGTGTGTAGGCATCGATCACCTTGTCAATCAATGCGGATGTAATAAAGGGTTGGTCAACCAACATAAGTGAGAATGCATCTCTATCAAGTTTTTTCCTTGCATTTTCCAAGTAAAGTGACCGTATCCCCGCTTGCGCAGAAGTTAACATGCCTTCACGGTAGTTAGGATTAAAAACGATTTTTACCGGACGGTCACTTAATAAACCTTGAATTTGATCAGCACAGTGTCCAACGATAACAATAACCTCACTAAACTTTGCTTCAAGCATATTGTCAACCACAGTTTCAACGATTGTGCTTTTGCCAAAAGGAAGCAACTGTTTCGGGTGTCCCATCCTTGTAGATAGCCCCGCAGCGAGCAGTATTCCTGAAATAAACGGTATTTCCGCCATAGTTCAATATTTGATGTCAAAAGACTTATAATCACCTGTGAAGGCGCGCTCCTCAATTTTTAGGTCGTCTACCTTTGCAGCGGGGGGACCTTGCCGTAGTTTTTCCACTAATGCATCTAACTGCATTTTATCGCCTTCCGCGACGACCTCTACCTTGCCATTCCTTAAATTCTTAGCATAGCCGTTAATGCCAAGTTGCTTAGCATTCTCTTGCGTGAATTTACGGAAGAAGACTCCTTGTACTTTTCCGCTGATTAACACATATAGCTGCATTTTCCGGTTTACCTCAATAATCAGTTTGACGGAAGTTCCAAGTTCTGGCAATAAGTCGTCATTCTTTTTATATAGATTCTCCTCTTCCGATTCAGGTAACGGGTTAATAAACAGTGTTGTCGGGTCTACATGACTGAGTGCGGCCATATCGTTAGTGGAATATGCCAATGGGATCATTGCGTCTTCGTCCTCCCCATCAAGATCATATACCATTCGTGAACCTGTATAGATCCAAGCGACATGTTTCATAGGTTTTTTGGTTTTCACATTATATAATAGGTCTTCACCCCGTACTTTTTTTGTTTCTTTGTCAACCGTCCATTCAACGTTGATGATAACAGTGGGACCTTTAGCAGGAATCTTTTCCTCCGTTTCCATGTCTTGGTCAACAGGATTGCCAGGTTTCACCCCAAGTTTGTCCATCGCTTCATATATTTCTTGCGCTGATGCATCAACAACGATGATACTTTCATACTCTTTACCGTTAGGACCACAAAAAAGATATTCAACAGCACCTCTTAGATGTTGGTCATATTCACCAAGTGCTTTGGATATTTGCCCTTTTAAAACAATTTTCTTCTCTTTCTCTATAATCTGAAGATGACCATCTGTCCAAGCAATGTTTGATATAGAGAAAATGCTTAAACCTAAACAGATAATTATAGCGGATGTATAACACAGAAATTTCATGAGAGAACTCCTTATTGTATTAACCCAAGTTGCTACCTATAAGTTTTTAGACATGGAAACACCGTCTTTAATGAAAATATGCTGATAATTAGCCAATATTTTCGTAGCGCAAACTGTTAGTTTGCGCACTTGCAGCCACAATCTAAATGAAGTTTAAGTTATTAATTCGGTAATGTGGCGAGGTTAGGAAACCTCGCCAGCAGAGATGTACACTTGCTGCTGGCGAGGTTTCCTAACCTCGCTAAATTACCCAATTTATTTTTAATCTTCATACAGATTGTGCTACAAGGTGGCAACTTAGGTTATATTAAAACAGTGTATTTAGAAAGTATAACTTAACCTGTAAAAAATTTCCAGATCATGTTTATGGAGGGTGTGTCCAGTTTTGTCACTTATCTGTCTGAATTGGACAAAATAGCCGTTTCACGTTAAAATACAGAAAATTTTTTCGCATATCAAACGACGGAATGTAAACAATGCATAGAATTCTTATAGATACAGACCCGGGAGTAGACGACGCGCTGGCAATCCTTCTCACGATGAAATCACCAGAATTACGTGTAGAGGCAATAACAACCGTGAGTGGAAACGTGCACGTTGAACAAGCAACGCAAAACCTACTGACGATATTAGGTGTCCTTGAATTATCTGAATTTCCTATTGTTGCAAAAGGTGAGGCGCAACCACTTATAAAACCGCTCGTGAAGGCAGAACACGTCCACGGTGAGGATGGATTAGGCAATATCAGTAAACTGCGCAATTCTGATGGGAGTCTACGTTATCCATTGGCGAACTGTGAAATTTCAACACTTGCGGGTGTTGACTTGATACTTGAAATGGTAGATCGTTATTCTGAGGAGTTGATTGTAGTTGCTTTGGGGCCCTTAACAAATATTTCGAGGGCAATCCAAAAAGACGCAGAAAGCATGCAGAAACTTCGGAGCATCGTCTTGATGGGGGGTGTGTTTAGAGAATATGGAAACGTTACAACTACTGCAGAATTCAATATCTTCGTTGACCCACATGCTGCGCATGAGGTCTTTAATTTCGGTATCCCTGTTCACATTGCCCCGTTAGATGTGACACATCAGGTGGTTTTAACAGGTGAACGACTGAATGCAGAAATCAAAGGGCGAAGTGATAAAATATCCTGCTTTCTTATAGAATCCACCCAAGCCTGCATGGAATTTTACCGTGAGCATATAGGTTTTTACGGATTGCATATCCACGATGCACTACCTGTCGGCATGTTGACACATCCAGCCTTTTTTGAAAGTGTTGATGCTAATGTACAAGTTGAAACCGAGGGTAATTTGACAAGCGGTATGACTGTTGCTGACCTGCGGCGCGAACGTCAAGGGACAATCTCGAATGCCAGTGTCTGTGTTCAAGTAGAATCAGATACCTTTCTAAACCACTTTTTCCAGCGAGTCCTCTCGTAATCAAAATTTGCGTAATCCCCTCACCTTTTTCGTTAAAGGATACAAAAAACCAAAAACGAATTTCTGAATTCTTCAAAGAATTTAAGGTTGACAATTACGCTTTAATTCGGTATCCTAATAGTAGCAAAATAATCAGGTGTTCACGGAGTAAAAGAAGATAGAAACGGAACATCACACCCTGAAGAGACAAAATGAAACGGAGGAACAGATGTGAAAAATTTTGAGTATTTTGAACCGACCACCCTTGCAGAAGCGTCCCACCTGTTTGCACAAGGGCACGCGCAGCTTCTTGCAGGTGGGACAGACCTTGTTATCGGCATGAAGGCATATACCGAGACACCGCAATCTGTGATAAGTCTACAGAAAATTCCAGACTTAGATGGCATCACTACTGATTCTGATAACGGCATTACCATCGGTGCAATGACGAAGGTGCGAGAAGTTGAATTGTCCGAAGATGTACAAGAACATCACACTGCATTAGCGGAAGGCGCATCCGAAATCGGGTCCATCCAAATTCGCAATCTTGCGACTATCGGTGGCAACATTGCACACGCTTCTCCTGCTGCAGATACGGTTGCGGGCTTGCTCGTCGCAGATGCACAGGTCAGCATCGCGAGTGCTGAGGGTGAACGAACTGTACCAATTAATGAGCTATTCACCGGTCCAGGGCAGACTGTCTTAAAACCGGGTGAAATTATAACACAATTCCATCTACCGAGCCCTGCATCTGGTTCTCACTATATTAAACATAAGATCCGTGAAGTCATGGATTTAGCATTTATCGGTGTGGCTTCTGCAGTCAATTTACAGAACGGTGTAATTAAAGACGCACGAATCGGACTTGCTGCTGTTGCCCCAACACCAATTCGCGCAACAGAAGCAGAGAATCTTCTAAAAGGAAAAGGACCCACACCTGAACTTCTGCAACAAGCAGGCGAAGCCGCGGCTGCCGCAACCAGTCCGATATCTGATTTACGATGCTCCGCAGAACATCGCAAGGAGATGGTTGATGTCCTTACAAGACGAACCCTCCGATACGCTTTGGACAGAGCAACAAGGTAAAAGCATTCATATTTACGCGAGGATTGACTCTCACACCTCACATCGTATTTAAGTTAAGGAGAAAAATATGGCACGTTCTACAACAAGTTTTGGCTTGCAAGCTACGCCAAAACATCCCGTCAGTCTAACAGTTAACGGTGATGAACACGATTTACTGATTGAACCGCGCAAAACACTACTTGCAGTGCTTCGCGATACAATCGGTTTGACAGGTACCAAAGAAGGATGTAGCACAGGGGACTGCGGTGCATGCACCGTCATCGTTGATGGCAAAGCCGTCACGTCTTGTATGGTGCTCGGTGTTACCGCTTCTGGAAAAGAGATTACCACTATTGAAGGGTTAGCCAGTGATGGCGAACTGCACCCTATTCAACAAGCATTTATTGACACCGGCGGCTATCAGTGCGGTTTTTGTACGCCCGGTTTTATCATGGCATCAAAAGCACTTGTAGATGAAAACCCTGACCGGACTGAAGAAGAATTCAGACATGCACTTGGTGGAAATATCTGCCGCTGTACAGGATATACAAAGATTCTTGAAGCAGTCCTACAAGCCGCAGAAGAGATACGTACAATTTCATAGAGAACAAACAATTCTGATCTATTTTAGTTAAAAAGGAGAAAAACATGGCAAAAACACGTCGTGGAGTAGGTATAAGACATCTATACATTGCTCCGAACGGAACTGTCCATGAAGGTCTATACAATAATGGGCGTGGCACTTGCCCCGCTTGTGGACGTACCGGTGTCAAAGTACTGCCTGATCATTATAGCGTAGAGGTAGGTGAGGATACCGTAGTAGTCTGTAAAAGATGTTATACAGCTATTGGGCGTGGAAAAATAGAACTCCCAGCTGTAAGCAAAGTTGCAGAAGAATAGCATGTTCCAAGTGTTAATATACAACTTGTTATAGTGAAACCTAAAATTACTTTTACAGTTCTTTAGAGGTTTGATGCGTTTGTAGTCGCGCAATTCATTGCGCCTCTTACATTGAACGGTAGGCGAGGTTTCCTAACCTCGCTGGTATAGAGTGTAAAAGTAATTCCAAAATCTACTATAATATACAACTTAACGAAAGTGAAAGGAGAATTGCATGTCAGAATATAGTGTTGTCGGTCAAAAACTACCGCGCGTTGATGCAGTTGAAAAAGTAACAGGTGCCGCACAATACGGTGCGGATGTGCACCCCGCTGGAATGCTCTACGGCAAAATCGTCCGAAGTAAGCATGCACACGCCAATATCCTCAGCATTGATACAAGCGAGGCTGAAAAGCTGCCCGGGGTCAGGGCAATTATCACGCAAGATGATGTGCCGAGTGGTCGTCGTGTCTTCGCGACTGATAAGGTGCTTTATTTGGGTGAACCGCTCGCCGCTGTCGCTGCTACCGATCCTGATATTGCCGAAGAAGCGGCAGAACTCATTAAGATTGAATATGAAGTTTTGCCCGTTGTGCAAGATGTGATAGAGTCAATAAAGTCTTCTGCCCCTCGTCTACACGGAGATGCAACAAAAGATGGTCCAAATCGGAGAGACATCAGTGCCAAAATCAAGAAATTAGCTGATCAAGTGGATAGTAATTCCGATGAAATTCGTAAACTTGAGACAGAATTAGAAAAACACACCGATGAAGTTTACTATAATATTTCTGCTGAAAGCCATACCGAAGCAGGCGATGTTGAAAAGGGATTTGCTGAATCAGATGTCGTTGTTGAAGACACATACTTTATTCCGCGCGTGCATCAGACCTACATGGAACCCCATGTTTCTGTTGCCAGTGCAGACTCATCCGGTAAGATAACTGTCTGGGCATCTACGCAGGGTCCGTTTGCTATCCGTTCAGGTATTGCAGGTACGCTCGGCATCCCATTGACGCAAATTAACGTTATTGGCACAACAATGGGGGGCGGTTTTGGAGGACGTTTTGGTGTAATTATTACACACGTTCCTGCTGTGCTACTCTCACAGAAAAGTGGGCGCCCAG
The DNA here is from genome assembly GCA_003635185.1 of Candidatus Poribacteria bacterium. Classification (GTDB taxonomy): domain Bacteria; phylum Poribacteria; class WGA-4E; order WGA-4E; family WGA-3G; genus MSPOR6. The sequence goes on from PYJA01000121.1 coordinate 28,648, forward strand.
TTCGTGTGCAAATGACACGTGAAGAGGAATTCCTTGATGGCAGACCCGCCCCCGGATGTGTTATCAAACTCAAAACTGGTGCAACCAAAGACGGGCATATTCTTGCACGACAGGCACTTGCATTTTGGGATTCCGGTTCAGTCTCTGGGGCATCTATTGGTAGTACTATCCGAGTTCGCGGTGTCTATAAGATTCCAAACATCAAGGTGGACGCTTACGGTGTGCATACCAACAAATCTGGCACGGCTGCCTATAGGGCACCGGGCGCACCACAAGCCATTTTCGCAGGTGAATCGCAACTTGACGATATTGCTGAACAGATCGGCATGGATCCTGTCAAATTCCGTCTGATGAATATGCGTGAAGAAGGTGACGCTGTCCCCGCAGGGGGAAGCGAACCGAAAGTCGGGTACAAAGAAACTTTGGAAGCTGTCGCTGATGCCGCTGGCTGGTGGGATCGAGAAGCAGATGAAAACCAAGGTTGGGGCGTGGCAGTTGGTGATTGGACAAACGGATGTGGTCCCGGGGGTGTCTATGTTTCCGTCCATGAAGATGGCAGCGCGCGGATTTTTCACGGTTCCATGGACATCACAGGCACGGATACGGCAATCACACAAATTATCGCTGAAATCTTGACTATTCCGTACGAAAACGTCACAATCCGACGTGGTGATACAGATTCAGCTCCGTATTCTACGGGTTCAGGCGGTAGTGTTGTCACCTTCACCATGGGGAACACTGCTAAACTTGCGGCTGAAGACGCACGCAGACGTATTCTTGAACTCGCCTCTGAAAGACTCAATACAAATGAGGATAATCTTGAACTTAGAGACGGTGCTGTTCATGTTATCACTGCAGACCCGCCGAAGTCCATCTCATTAGGTGAACTCGCGGCGTATAGTCTCTCAACAACAGGCGGTCCCATCGTTGGTAAAGGTTCTTTTGCGCGGCAACCGAGCACGCCTGCACTCGCAGCACAAATCGCTAAAGTTGAGGTGGACCCCGACACTGGCAGAACGAGAGTCCTGAAGCTTGTTGCCTCTCAAGATGTTGGCTTCGCCATTAACCCGATGGCGGTTGAAGGACAAATTGAAGGTGGTACTGTGCAAGGCTATGCTTGGGCTATGATGGAAGAGATGCAATACGGTGAAAATGGAAACATAAATCCTGGATTTGTTGATTACCGTGTACCTACCTCTGCCGATCTGCCGACAGTTGAATCTGTGATCGTTGAAGTGCCTGCGCCGAATGGCCCCTACGGTGCTAAAGGTGTTGGCGAACCACCTATCACGCCTACATTAGCCACGATGGCAAATGCTGTCAATGATGCTATCGGTGTCCGCATTACCGAACTGCCGATCAAACCTGAAAAGATTGTTGATGCACTGAAGAATAACGGGCACGAAGCGTAGTCTTTCTAACAACGGTTTTGCGGGGCATTCGTGCCTCGCATACAAAATCGCTATTTAGTAAAAACGTTACTTGATGAGAAAATACACGGCAATTAAACCGACTGTCTATGTTGAAACATCGGTAATCAGTTATTTAACTTCATTCCCGAGCCGCGATAGTCTTGTATTATCTCGACAAGAAACAACTCGGCAGTTATGGAATGAACACTTTGATGATTTTGAGTTCATTGTTTCAGATTTAGTTGTCACCGAAATTAAACGGGGTGATGAAAGTGAAGTTCAACAAAGAATAAGGAGTGTAGACAACTTAACCATATTGCAAACAACATCAACGTCAAACAGACTCGCACAACTCTTGATAGATTTCGGGGCATTACCAGAGAAGGCATGGACTGATGCCCAACATATATCAATTGCAACGGTAAACAGACTCGACTATCTGATTTCATGGAACTTTAAGCATATTGTTAACGAAACAATGAAGGAATATATAAACAGAGTTTGTCGAAACGCAGGTTATTCACCTACAAACTTGTGTACACCTCTTATACTTATTGAGGATATTCAAATGAAAGAAAAACTTGATAATCAGACTGATCCTATACTTGAAGAATATTTTAGGATGAAAGAAGAATTCAATGCCCAATTCAACTCAATGGAAGAACTCACTGCTTATCTGAAAGAAGTCAATACACAGGAGAAAGCGCGCGGTAGGAAATACCGCCCCGCGCCACCGCCACCACCTGACTTTGAAGAAAGAATAGAAAAAATGTACAAAGAACTTGGAATCGTAAGGAAATCTGAAGACAAAGTTTCCGATGAGTAGTTCTGAATCTGCTTCTTACACATCATATTAAATTATCCATATTAGGAAAACAAAGAACTTATGTTGGTAAAATTAGAAACGAACAAGGCAAGGGTCCAACCCGAAATTTAGATGCAAGAATACGCGGCAATTAAACCGACTGTCTATGTTGAAACATCGGTAATCAGTTATTTAACTTCGTTCCCGAGCCGCAATAGTCTCGTGTCATCTCGACAAGAAGCGACTCGGCAGTTATGGAATGAACATTTTGATGATTTTAAATTTATTGTTTCAGATATCGTTATCACCGAAATTAGAGATGGGGATGAAGAAGAAGCTCAACTTCGGCTTAAGGCGATTGCCAACCTTACAAGACTGGATATTTCACCACCAGCTGATGGACTTGCACAACTCTTGCTGGATACTGTTGCTGTGCCTCATAACTCGCCTCAAGATGCTCAGCATATTGCAATTGCAGCTGTCCATAACCTTGATTACCTCATTTCTTGGAACTATAAACATCTTGTCAATGAAAACAAGCGGCAGTACATCAACAGAGTTTGTAGGGATGCGGGGTTTCAACCTACAACGATTTGCACACCTATAGACCTTATTGAGGAGATTAAAATGAAAGAGAAACCTGATCCACCAACGGATCCTATCCTTGAAGAAATCTATCGGATGAAAGAAGAGTTTGCTGCCAAATTCAACTCAATGGAAGAACTCACTGTTTATCTGAAAGAAGTCAATGCACAGGAGAAAGCACGCGGCAGGAAATACCGCCCCGCGCCGCCACCGCCACCTGACTTTGAAGAAAGAATAGAAAAAATGTACAAAGAACTTGGAATCGTAAGGAAATCTGAAGACAAAGTTTCCGATGCGTAATTCTCAAAAAGTTTTTACATAGTGCTTCAGATCATAATTTCTATTGGTCTATATTAGAAATGCCATAACAGATTGTGCGGCAATGGAAGTGCCATTGAGCGAGTACTGTTCAAACATATCTGCAGCAGAGAAAGGTACGTAAGTCCAAAGGAAATTAACAAATGAAACGGACGACCCAAATTAAACTCGCGAATTTGAAAGATATAATTTTGGCAGAGGCAGGCATTATCAAGTCTGAGGAAATTAGACAGTTAACCGTTGAAAATGCAATCGTTGACACTGGCGCAACTCGGTTGTCGCTGCCTAAACCGATCATTGAACAACTCGGTTTGGATCCAGTCGGGAATACACGAGCACGAACGACAAATGGTATTGTCAACCGTACTATCTATTCAACGGTCCAATTCACGGTTTTAGACCGAGATGGAACGATGCCGGTAACGGAGCTCCCCGGAAATGTACCTGTTCTTGTCGGACACATAGTTTTGGAAATGCTTGACCTTTGTGTAGACATCAGAAAAGGATTAATTCATAATCCAGACCACGACGATGAATGGACCGAAGATCAGCTTTGACAAACGGGTTAAAAAGGTGAATTATGTTAGGTGAAATTAGAAACGAACACGGTGAAAAACTTGACTATACATATCACAAAGGCAAAGACAACAGAATTGTGATAATCGGGCACGGAGTCACTGGCAATAAAGATAGACCTGCCCTCATTGCTTTGGCAGGAGGACTTGCTGATGCTGGTATCTCTGCCTTGCGCTTTTCATTCTCTGGCAACGGTGAATCAGAAGGTGCATTTACAGACTCCACTATCACAAAGGAGGTAGCAGACCTCGGCAGCATTATTGATGTGCTTGATGATTACAAGATTTGTTATGTTGGGCATAGTATGGGTGGTGCAGTCGGTGTGCTGCGTGCCGCTATTGATGAACGGATTGAAGTTCTCGTCTCGCTTGCGGGGATGGTGCATACAAAAGCATTTGCTGACCGTGAATTTGGCGATGTGACACCCGACGAAGGCTTTATGTGGGATGAACCCGATTGTCCCCTCTCACAAGCCTATATGGACGACATGGCAACGATTGATAGTGTTGCAAAACACGCAAGTAAATTTGGCGGCCCATGGCTTTTAGTTCACGGTTCAGAGGACGATATCGTTCCAATCCAAGATAGTATTGATATCCTTCAATTCGCAAATGAACCGACGGAACTCCTTGATCTCCCTGGTGCAGACCATGTTTTCTCTGGCGATTCCACTGCTGTCATGGTCGAAAAAGTTGTCGCGTGGATTAGCCAAAAGCTATAAAGAATCAATCAGCATGGCACGTATTGATAAACTCAAAGAAGAAATTGGTTAGCTAAAGGTTATATTCGCTATTTTGATTGCCACAGATATTTCATTAATTGCGTGGCTGGTTGAAAATTACGGAAAAGCGAATCCATTTCTTTTTGTATTGGGCCTGATTGTAGCAATACTAATTGCCCTTGTAATTGTTTGGATAAATAACATTACCTATCGAAAGATTAATAAATTGGAGGAATTGTAATGGACTGGAGAGAATTAGCTGTCCTCGGCGTTTGTATAGTGTTTCTTGTTTGCCTTGGTATAATTGTGGGAACTGCTATTAGACATGCCAATAAAAGTTAATCCTATAACAATACAACAAACGGGACATACGACTTTCTATTGATTCCTTACTCTCATACTTGAGATTATTGATTTGGAGGAATTGTGATGGAATGGATTCCAATTACTGCTTTTGTAGTATTTCTCCTGGGTCTCGGTATAGTAGTACGAAGAGCCACAAAAAAGTAAGAATGTTTTTTAGAAACTTGTAGTAGTGATTTTAAAATTCCAACTTTGGAGAATTTATTATGCCAAAACCTCGCCTGTCAGTCTCAACGTGGAGTTTACATCGTCAACTTGGAAAGCCCGGATTTACCGGACCTGCTAACGACATGCAAATCCCTATTGAAACCCATAACAAAGGTCCCATTTCGCTCTTGGATCTGCCCATGCGTATCGCTGAATTCGGTATTAACACGGTGGAGATTTGTCATTTCCATCTCCCATCAGTTGAAAAAAGTTATCTATATGAACTCCGCGCTGCACTTCAAGCTGCTGACGTAGAACCTTTCTCTCTGCTAATTGACGATGGTGACATCACGCACCCCTCTGATGCAGAACGCGACATTGTTTGGATTGAAAAATGGATTGACATCGCTGCTGAACTTGGCGCGCAGTGTGCGCGCGTTATCGGCGGTAAAGCAGCACCCTCCGCTGAAACATTAGCACAAAGCCAACATGCCCTCTCACGACTCACCGAGCGCGCAGAGACTGCGGGCATCCGTTTGATGACCGAAAACTGGTTCTCAATCTTTTCCACACCTGAAAATGTCAATACCATTTTAGACAAATTAGATGGGAAGGTCGGGCTATGTTTGGACTTCGGCAACTGGCATGGTGAAACAAAATACACTGATCTCGCGGCGATTGCACCGAAGGCAGAATCATGCCACACGAAAGCACATTTTGATGCCCCGCGCGAAATGGATAAGGAAGATTACGTCCAATGCCTTGAACTTACGCAGAAAGCTGGATTTGCTGGACCGCATACCCTCATCTACGACGGTCCCGGTGATGACGAATGGGAAGGCTTGACACTGGAGCGCGAGGTTGTGAACTTATACCTCAATTAAATTGGGAGGATCTAACAATGGCTTCTAATGCAATTACTACCATTATCAAAATGATGGAGACACTACCAGAGCCAATACAGAATCAGATTGTGGAACATCTACGCGAGTATATTACTGAGTTGGAAGACGAACTTCATTGGGAAACCTCTTTTAACAATACGCAAGATCAACTTACTGCGGCTGCCCGTCGTGCAAAACAAGAAATTGCTGAAGGGAAAGCTGAACCTATGGATTTAGATCGGTTATGAAGTCTGCAACATTACCATCTTTTTGGTTGGCTTATCAAAAACTTGATAGCACAATCAGAAATCAAGCCAAAAAGGCTTACCGTTTGTGGATTTCTAATCCATCTCATACATCTTTACGTTTCAAATGTATTAATGCCAAAGAAGATATTTGGTCTGTCCGAATCACTCGTGGTTATCGTGCAGTTGGTATTTTTGAAGGTGATACGGTTACATGGTTCTGGATAGGGCATCACGATGATTACAAGCGATTCTTTTTCTAATACTACCTACAGGTTAAAACCGGATGAATAACGAATTTATCTCAATCATGACAGACCGCATTGTGCGTGAGTTTGACCCGCTACAGATTATCCTCTTCGGTTCACAGGCACGAGGAGACGCGGATCCAGATAGCGACATAGATCTACTGGTCGTTTTTTCGGAACTCACAGATAAACGGAAAATCGCCGTTGACATTGAGCGCGCACTAGCTGATGTGCCCGTGGCAAAGGACATCCTTGTCTCAACACCGGAAGAATTGGAACGCAGCCGCACGCGAATCGGATCAGTGCTGCGGTATGCCCAACAAGAGGGTAAAATCCTTTGGAAGAACTTGAACGCAGCCACCCACCAATCAGATCAGTGCCGCAGCATGTCCAATAAGGAAGTAAAATCCGCTATGCAAACAGCTGATAGACTTGCAGACACCGCCCGCTGGTTCCGTTATGCAGAGGAAGACTTAACTACAGCCGAAACATTTTTAGGGCATCCACACGTTCCACCCCGACAAGCGTGTTGGTTTGCACAACAATCTGCTGAAAAGGCTTTAAAAGCAGCATTAATTTTCTTACAGATAGATTTTCAGAGAACGCATAACTTAAATGTTCTACAGGATTTGTTACCTGATAGTTGGCAACTCAAAACCGCGCAGCCAAACTTGGGGGATCTAAACAGATGGGCGGTTGAAGCCCGTTACCCAGCAGTCATGCGAGAAGCCACCACGGCAGATGCATCCAAGGCTGTTGAACAAGCACGCGCCGTTTGGACATCTGTATCTACTGCGCTCACAGAACACGGTTTTCCTGTAGAGCAAAACCTATAATTCATTAGAAAAAAGAAAGCTTAAGAAATTCTAAAGAACTACCAAATGGATAAAATATGTTTTCACTATCAAAAACACAACACAGTCTTACTATCGCTTGGGACGACCAGCAAGTTTTAGGTTACCATTTTCCTGAAGATGGCAACCGTCCCTTCTGTCATCCGTTGAATTTACCCGGTGCGCCATCGCTCACAATGAACGAACCCGGTGATCATGTGCATCATCAAGGTCTATGGGTGGCATGGAAAAAGGTCAACGAGGTCAATTTCTGGGAACAACCCGCACAAGGTGCAGACCCGACAGGCTTCGGCAAAATCGTCCATCAACAGATTATTTCCCTAAATACAACGACAGATAGCGCGAGTTTAGCAACAGAAAACGCATGGATAGATTGGCAAGGCACAACACATCTAACTGAATACAGAAAAATAACCGTTCATGCGCCTACCGCAGATGCCATGCGGATTTCAGTATCGTTAACCCTCCATCCAAACGACCGTGAAGTTGTACTTGATCTGCGACGTGGTGATCCTGGGGAGATGGGTAGATACTACAGCGGCATGGCAATCCGATTTGACAATATCATCACACCGGGCAACCTATTAGACGCAGATGGACGTACCGAACCGATGGACATCTTCGGTAAACAGAGTCGGTGGTGCAGTTTCACCTCGCAACACCCGACTGACAATGAAACCTACGGTGTGGCAATCATAGACCATCCCGACAATCCCCGTTATCCGACAACATGGTGGGTACGCAACCGAAAAAACTACTGCTTAATCCATCCCTCACCTGTCTATTATGAACCGTTCCATCTTGCATCTGATGAAACTTTGAGGTTGCAGTACAGTGTTGTTCTCTACCTGGGGCAGCCTGATGCAGCGTTGTTTGAGTAAAGTGTTCACTCTTAACAATTTAGTGAAATTATGCCAAACAGCGAAGGGCCTACTATAGCAAAGCCTATAATTATTTAGACACCACTGTAGCACAAACTTTAGTTTGTGCATCCGTGTGACGCAAACTAAAAGTTTGCGCTACAAAAAAATAGCTTGGACCGAGCTCACTTTAAAAATGTATTGATACCTCTTCTGTCCGAACGATTTCCGAATCGCGACGAAGGACTTTGATAGTTGGGAATCGGAGTTCCCTCCTACCAATCAAAATGTCAAGTTGATTATAACAGGACTTACGCAGTTTCTCTTAAAGTCCCCTTGATAAGGGGGATTTAGGGGGTTAAATCACTCATCAAATAGCACCGTTTAACCCCTTATCAAGGGGGAATGCGTAAGTCCTGATATAAAAATTGCGAAAAACTATACATATTTGGTTTTTGAAGGCAGTCCAAGGGTGTGTAAAGTTTTTGTCACTAATTATTTTTGAAAATTAACTTGACAAACCAATATATTTATGTTAATATTATTATCACATAATTAAATAATATTCTCAATATACGCAAAATTTCTAAAGAACAAAGAGAAGGAAAAACAAAAAAGCTGAAAATCACGTCCCAATCCTTGTCCTGATTGACTTTTGCACGTCCCAAGGACGTGCAAAACGTCCTAAAATGCCCTAAATATGACGTGCAAAACGTCCTAAATGTGACGTGTAACGTCCTAATTGAAGGTGTCCATTGAGAAGGCGAAGCGAAACTCAACCGACAATATACTTTGTACGAAAACTTTACACACCCCACAGTCCAGAGCGCTTGCACCAAAAAGTTTTTTATGTTATCATTTAATGTATGAAAACCCATCCGCAAGAAAGGCAGAGTGTGTTTACTGTTTACGTTGACTCGACGGTCCCAAGTTATCTGGTCTCAAAACCGAATCGTGTTCCACAAAGATCAGAATGGCAAAGAATTACCCGTGAGTTATTGAACAGATTTGTCGTGAAGCAGGTTATTCACCTCCGCACATTGCATCACCAAAGATGATACTGGAGGAACTCTCATGAATGATAAGATTTTGAACGAATGCCGACAAGCGAAGGAGCGGATTGCAGCTCTGTTTGGGGACGTGGACACCCTTATGGATTTTTTGATGAAACGTCGGGAACAACGTCTGAAGCAGGGTAAAAAGTACATAGATTTCTCACCCTATCGGGAAAGAAAACAAAGCAACCGTAAATCCTAATAGGACAGACGCATTCCCCTCGCTTGCGGGGGGTTAGGGAGGTAAAAAGCAGTTAAACACCCTCTACTCTTTTAGAAATGGTATAACAATAAGAGATAAAATCTTCAATAGGAGGTCCATTGTGCAAAATCTAACTTCAACCCTTGGAGAAACCGGCATTGGCTCCATAAACGTCGAACCAATTCCACCACCAGAAATAGAAGAAACCCAACTTATCTACCACCAACTCTGTCCCGCTGAGGATTTTGAGGAGCTGGAAGGCAAACCCTTCCATGTCAACGGCACACACCTCGCTGTTTTCAAAAACAACGACAAATATTATGCCGTTGACAATCGTTGTCCACACATGGGGTACCCGATGTCCAAAGGAAGTATCCGTGACGGTGTGTTAATCTGTCATTGGCATCACTGGGAATTTGACCTCAAATCGGGAGCATGTTTCTTAGCGTCCGGTGATGACCTGAAGGCGTTCCCTGTTGAAGTCCGAGATGACGGTTATTTATATGTCGGGTTAGCCAAAGGCGAGCGAGAGGCAGCAAAACAACGTGTCATCGCAAATGGCAAACGTGCACTTGAACGTGGTCTTAAGGACCGCAGTACCTTCTTTATTGCTAAAGCTGTCACAGCACTCCGTGATGCAGGTGCAAACCCAGCGGAGATTATTCAACAAGGACTCCACTATGGCGCACATAAGAGCAGTGATGGATGGTCGTCAGGTGTAGCAATCCTTACACTCGCAGCTAACATGTGGGATGACGTTGATCCAGAGGACCATAACCTATTCCTTGTACACGGGTTAAGTCAGATCAGTCGTAGAACAACGGGAAGTGCCCGTCCCTATCGCGCCCCCTTTCCACGTGTCAAAGATGATCATGATCTGGGAACACTAAAACGATGGTTCCGTTATTTTGTCAATAAACGCCATAGAGGTGCAGCGGAACGTATCTTGCTAACACTCAATGATAGAGACTATGATAAATCTATCATCGCAGACTTCGTGTACACAGCAGCAACAGACTTTTACTTCACTGGCGATGGACACGCGCTCGATTTTGCGAATAAAATGTTTGAAGCGTTGGATTATGTTAACTGGGAAGGATCGCATGAGATTTTGCGTCCGATAGTCGTTGACCTTGTGAGTAGAACACGCCATGAGGAAACATCTCGATGGGCAGATGCTGTACCTGTCTTACGCCCCATCTTTAAAAGGATCGATAGTATATGGGAGGACAACCAAGCAAACGAAGCAGAACTGGATATATCGGCATTTACACAGACGCTCCTCGCTGATGAGTTTGAACCTACTGTTGTTACAGTTGAGGAAGCACTCCGCAACGGAGTCAAGCCAACTGACATCTGCCGTGCAATGACTTACGCCTCTGCTATTCGCACTGCCCGGTTCCATCTCAAAAACGAAGGCGACTGGCACGATGTCGCGAACATTTACTCTTACGCTCATGCCCTTTATCACGCTTTTCAATATGCACCAAGTGCTAACTTATTGCGTGGTATATTTCACGGTGTGGTTTACTTGGCATATCTGCGCTGGCTGAACATGCCTGCCGCTCGCATTCCCAAGCCCGGACAACGGATACCGGATGAGACTTACGATTCGCCTAAAAAAATGTTGGAACGGCTACAAGAATTCGCTGACTTCCAAAAAGTCTATGAAGCAGAGATTTTGGTAAATCAGTATCTCGAAGAAGGGCATGACGTTGACGCGCTAAAGCGAACGCTTGCACACATCCTACTCCGTGAAGACGCAGAACTCCACATGTTCCAGGTCCTTGAAGTCGCTTTCCGGCATTACGATTTGTCAGATGACTTTGAAGAACAACGGATGCATCTATTGGCAGCCACACGTTACATCACAGCACAGAAACTGATGAAGAACATTCTGTGGTCCACCGAGAACGCGGAACGTCTTGCGCGAGGTGAGTTGCTTAGTGAACGCGACGATGATTAGATTTAACGCTTTGGGTTGGATTCCTACTCCTTTCGTAGTAGGAGCAAGACTTTTCACTCAGATCGGTGCGGTTTCCTAACCAATGCAGAATACCAAACGCGTATTCTGCCATAGGTGTCAATTTAAGGGATAAATCCGTTGTAGCAGTGTCTTCAGTCCCGTAGGGACGATATGTTTATAGAAAAAATGTTTTCCTCCCCTCTTGAGTTCCGTAGGAACGGCATAGAAAGATAAACATATCGTCCCTACGGGACTAAAGTGAAGGTTTTTAACGTTATCTATAAACATATCGTCCCTACGGGACTAAATATAGGACAGCCTCAATGATAATGGGTATTGAACCATATTTAAAAATGCAATCGTTTTTTTAATTGACACCTATGGTGCGGTTTCGTAACCGCACCCTACTGCTTTCGTGGGAGGAAAAAATCCCGAATCTTTCTCAGAAAAGTATCAAACTGGACGAAGTCTTGAACTAACAGTACCGCATTGTCCTTTACCACAGGTGCCCCGACACGGTATAATTTGAGCAAAATGTTGACTCCCAAATAATTCGGTTCAGAAACTATGGCAAATAGTGAAAACACAATTACCAGCGCATTTGTAAGCGTGTTACGCCCCATGCGAGATGCATGGTGTGTCGATGAACAAATTACGAAGCCATTCCTTAACGCCACACAGAAACCTGATGTGATCGTCACCGAAACAGGACGAAATCCAATCGTCATTGAAGTGAAAATTGACGGTACAACACCAAATCTTTCAGGCATGACACAGGCAAAAGCACATTTTGGAATGCTACTTGATCCCACCGTTTTCTCAGGACTCACTTACGATACCGTTGAGAATGTCCTACGCGTCCGCATGCCTGCCCGATTCAAAACGATGTCACAAGGAAACATTGATCCTGAAATGCGGGAGGCAGAAGATATCGCCTACATGCTTCTCAATAGACCGGAAACAGGAAACGAATCGGAACCGGAGCCAGATATGTTCATCAATGAAGCGGAAGAAACAGAACCGAACAATGAGACAGAACCCGAACGTTTTCCCAAAAAAGGTTGGTTAACAGGCAGTGTCGCTGACATCGCAACCGCTATTCGTGTCGGATCAACCCCCATCTCCAAAATCAACGCTGCCGCCGACTTATTAGAGGCACGTATAGAAATTGCCGCGCAGCAGCTTGAGGCAGCAATTTCAGAACGCCCCAGCATCGGCGAGGAAATTGAGGGAATTCTTTTCCAAAAATCTGGTGAACAGACCTCACGAATGGCAATGCTTATCATTACCAACGCCTTTGTGTTTCAGAGCGCACTTGCAGGTAAACTCGAAATGAAAGATGTCTTATCTCTCACACAGATGCTATCCGATAAAGCGAGACGCCTCCGTTACGATCAAGTCCTTACAGGATGGAACATTATTCTCAACGTTAATTATCGCCCAATTTTCTATGTTGCAAAACGACTCATTGAAGCAATTGCAACCGACGACGAACTGATTGATAGAGTGTTGGCAATTCTCTGTAGGGCAGCGAGGGAATTGGTTGACCAACGACTCACGCAGGTACACGAACTCGCCGGCACCGTTTTTCAACGGCTTATTGTTGACAGAAAGTACATCGCAGCCAACTACACGCGCCTCGAATCCGTTTCCCTGTTGTCTGCGTTAGTCTTGCCGAAAACCCAAGAAAATTTAAGCGAATTAAAGGTCGCAGATTTCGCCTGCGGGACAGGTTCTCTTCTCAACGGGACATACCAACGTATCCTTGAACTCCATGAACAAGCTGGCAGCAAAGGCAGCTGCATTCACACACAGATGATAGAGAATAATCTTGTTGGATGTGATGTTATGCCGAATGCAAGCCACCTGACTGCCTCACTATTGACAAGCACCTATCCCGAACTGAAAATCGGTAACACGCGAATATATACAATGCCTTACGGCAAACAGAGAGATGGAAGTTACGCCCTTGGTTCGCTTGATCTGTTTGATATCCCTGAAACACTTCCTCTCCCGATGATGGGTACAGAAGTGCAACAAGTCGGTGGAGAAGACGACACGATAGTGATTCCACAAAAGGAATTTTATCACAAAGAATTTGATATTGTCGTCTTAAATCCACCGTTTACCCGACCCGATTCTGATCCAAAAAGCAGTATGCCAAAAGCGGTGTTCAAAGGAAGCAGTAGAGAAAAAGAGGAAGAACAGAAGATGCGGCAAGCACGCAAGCGAAAAGATTGGCGAGTCGGCGATGGAAACGCAGGACTCGCATCCGACTTTGTTGACCTTGCAGACAAGATGCTAAAGGAAAATGGCAAAAGCACAATGGGGTTCATTTTGCCCATTACGTCTCTATCGGCCTTTGACTGGCGGAAAGTACGAAATATGTGGGCGACTGAATACCACGACGTGGTTGTCTTAACCATCGCGGATGCCAAGGGTGAAAGCTGCGCATTTTCTGCAGATACAACCATGGCAGAGTGCATAGTAGTGGCAACCAAGGGAGAAAAAAATAATAACACAGGACGCGGCACGTTTATATCCTTAAACCATCGTCCTCGGAGTGTGTTAGAAGCGAGTGTCGTAGCAAATGCCGTCCATAGACACGATAGCATTCGTCGGTTAGAAGATGAACCGAGCGGGGGCGATCCACTTAAAGTTGGGGACGACTTACTCGGACATGCCCTTAACTGTCCGCTATGGACAGACAAAGCGTGGGAAGCTATCCGTATCAAGGAGATGGCTTTAATCCAATCCGTATATCGTTTAGCAAAAGGTGAAATGTGGCTACCAACACAAGTGGAACCGATAAGAATTCCAATATGCAATGTAGCTGATATCGCTGAGATTGGTGCAACGCATCGCGATATTTATGAAAAGAGTGAGCGTGGTGCGTTTGACGTCGAAAAAGGTTGCAACGATACTGATCTCTATCCAGGATTGTGGCATGTTAATGCCCCAGCACAACGGGCAATGGTGGTTGACCCCGATTGCCATCTTATCACACGTGCCAACTGTCATGACAAAGCGCAAAAGATACTTGGACGCAATGGACGTGTACATTTCAACCTGAATATGGGATTTAACGCTAACTCCCTTGGTGTTCTCTTTACTACAAAACCTACAATCGGTGTTGCTTTGATGCCTAATATTGCCTTTAAGGATAAGAGTTGTGAATATGATTATGTATGGACCCTGTGGGGCAATTCAATATTAGGGCTTATGCTACACTGGGCACATAGCGGGAAACAGCAACCTGGTAGAGGCATGAGTGCGCGCAAGATGTTACTCCAAATGCCTACGTTGGATGTGCGGTGCTTATCAGAAAAAGCATTGGCAAACGCAGAACGTATCTTCCATGAATTGAAACATAAACGCATGTTACCTTTCAATGAGGCAGATCATGATCCGGTGCGTCACGAACTTGATCGTCTTTTGTTGAATGAAGTATTGGACATCACAAGTGAAGATGTCCACAATGCTGTCCATCGCCTCCGCGAACTTTTGTGTGCCGAACCGAGTATTCACGGCGGAAAGAAATCTAAATGCAATCTTGAAAAAGAATGGGAAAAACTGAAGCGTTGAAAACCTCTAAAATCATTCAATTCTCTAATAATCTCTTCCTTTACCCAACCTCTAAAAATCAGCATCAACTTTTCTGCAAACTTATTGGAAATATATTGGATACCTATTGTCCAACATATCACAAAAACTTCTGGCCACCGCACAAAACCAGGTACAATATCAGTATGAAAAGACGACAACACAAAACTTATCAAAATATCAATAAATAACAAAGGAAAACCTTGTTCCGCAATACAGTGTATCACCTACATAGATACGCTCCCAGATGGGTTTGAAGTGGATTAGTAATCTGTGACTGTTAAGTGCATAACTCAATCAAACTTGAAACGTGATGTGCCAAAACTCCGTTTCTTCCAAGACATTGTGCCTGGGGAATTAGAAAAAAAGTTGCAACGAAAATTTTTTTCTGGTACCATATTCTTATGCAGTGGCAAACTTGCCCCAAGTATAAACGTGTTTTCAATCAATTAGGTTACATTAAATTTTTTAGATATTTGCTCAGAAGGAAGATTGTTTATGGGAAATAGCAAAGTTAGTGATTCTAATAATGGCACAATAGACGATCAGTATTTAGAGATTTATAAGTTGCATTTCAACAACATGAACGAAATGAGTAATAGAAGGGTTAATGTTAATAGATATTATATACTTGCCTTATCTGTAATAATTTTGGCATTAACAGCATTGCTTCGCAGCGGAGATTTTCTAAGCACACTATTCATTGGATCAAGTGGAAATGAAGATTTAAGCGGAGATTTAATTGCACTTTCAATGTGCATTATAGGTATTTTAGGTGGTATGTTATCAGATTCATGGGCGAAAAATGTGTTAGGATATTTGGAAACTAGTTCTCATAGATATGAAGTTATTAAGCAGATGGAATGTGATCTTGCATATTGCTTTATTAATAAGGCTTACGACAGAATACCTGATGGAGATAAAGATACAGAATATTTCTCATTAGCATTTCATGAGTTGTATGCGCCTTTAATATTTCAATTAGGATTTACGGTGCTGTTATTTTTAGGTGTTTTTCAGCTGACTAAATTCGAAAGTAAGTATATGATACCTGTTTCATTTACAGTGTGTCTAATTTTTATATATTTTATTATAATATTTTCAGAACTAAGATCGAGGAGGTAATCATGATTTTTACTAAAAGTAATTTGCTTTACGTTTTTTATATAGCTATTGGTGTTTTCGTGCTATGGGTTTTTATGTTTGGGAAGACTAGGGACAGTAATCCGCCTAATTCCGATATAGAAATTATAAGACATCTAAATAGTCCAAGTGGTGAATATGACTATTATATCAAGAATCCGAAGTTTCAATTTTTAGACAGTGAAGGCAATGTTAAAGTAATGGAGGTATTAGGATTATATGTTAAAATAGGTAGTCCTGTAGAAATTACATGTAAAGTGGAATCCGTTGATAAATCATTTAAGCCAAATTAGATGCTAATTAAAACGGCATTGGTAGTTAATCAGTGTCGTTTTCCTATGCAAATACTTTGTGTTAATGAATATCTTAAGGAAACGATTTAAAACTGTTTCCTAACCGCACCTTACTTCTTTCGTGGTAGGAGGAAATCCCGTCCTTTTTTTAGAGAAGTGTCAAATTGTAAAATAGAACACGAACCATGCAAAACATAAAGCACAAACCTGATTTTACAGATTGGTTTGAAACTTCACCCAACTCCAGGCGGGACTTTCTTACCAAGATAGGCAAGGGCGCGTTACTTGCAAGTTTGGGCATGTTTGGCGCAGGCTGCGAAGCTGTTAACCGTGGACTGTTGGGTAGAGGACTCATGCCCGTTGTCTTGGAAGACCTGCAAGCAGCGGGACTCCCGAAACCGGGCATGCTTGTCCATTCGGAGAATCCTTTTAATGGCGAGCTTCCTCCGCACCTCCTTAATGACGATATAACACCTACAGCGCGACACTTCGTACGCAATAACAGCGGCATCCCAGAACGAGCGATTAAAAACGATCTGCATGGGTGGAAACTGATAATTGATGGTGAAGTGCATAAAGAACTGGCATTGTCAATGAAGGATTTGCTTCGCTTTCCGCAAGTCACTATGCAGGTAGTGTTGGAATGTGCGGGGAATGGTAGAAGCCTATTTTCGCCAGAGGTTGATGGCACGCCGTGGCAACGCGGGGCAGTCGCTTGTAGTGAATGGACAGGAGTCCGCTTACGCGATGTCCTACAAGCAGCGGGTTTGAAACCGAGTGCTGTCTATACGGGAAACTATGGTGAAGACCTTCCCACTGATGGTAGTGAGCAATTTTCACGTGGTATTCCGATTGAGAAAGCAATGGACGCGCACACACTCATCGCGCTTAAGATGAACGGAGAAGTTTTACCCGCAGCCCACGGTTTTCCCGCGAGATTGATTGTACCCGGATGGATCGGCAGTTCCATGCAGAAATGGCTTAACCGAATCTGGGTGAGAGATCAGGTTCACGACTCACAAAAGATGAGCGGGTACTCCTACCGCATTCCAGCGTATCCTGTAGAACCCGGAAATAAACCGCCAGTAGAGGATATGCAAATTGCGACATCATTACGTGTTAAGTCCCTTATTACGCAGCCAGAACCACTACAAAAATTTAGCAAAGACACGTTTATAAAGGTCCGAGGGCATGCATGGGCAGGAGAAAACTATATCAATAGCGTCCGTGTTTCAACAGATTTCGGTATTCAATGGCAAGAAACCATGTTGATCCCACCATCAAATAGGTATGCCTGGACCCACTGGGAAACCGAATTGACCTTTACAAACAGAGGTTATTATGAAATATGGGCACGCGCTTTTGACGATATAGGCAACGCGCAACCTTTTAGTCAACCGTGGAATCCTAAAGGGTATCTCGGTAATGTCATTCACAGAGTGCCTATTTCAATAACCGTATAAATAGAAAGGATTTAAAAATGAAACTTGGTGTTATGTCCGACAGCCACGACAACATTCCAAATGTCAAACGCGCTGTCGCACTTTTCAACGAAATCGGTGTAGACCTCGTTGTCCATGCAGGCGATTTCATCGCCCCGTTTGCGATTGACCCGTTAGCCGATTTAAACTGTCGTGTTGTCGGTGTTTTTGGAAACAATGATGGTGAACGTGTTGTCCTTGTGAAAAAGTTTGAAGCCATCGGAGGTGAGGTGCATCCCAACCTTGCAAGCACATCACTCGGCGACACAACCATCGCTGTGATGCACTATCCCGAACTCGCCATCCCAATTGCAAAGAGTGGAGAATACGATATTGTCGTCTATGGACACACGCATAAGATAGACATCCAAAAGGAAGAATCTTTATTGCTCAACCCAGGGGAAACAGGTGGTTGGACAACGGGGAAGGCCACAATCGCAGTTGTGGATATTGAGACACTTGAGGCGAAAATATATGAAATCTGAATAGGTTAATTGTTGATATTTCTGATCTGTAGAATGGACCATAAACTTATGAAAATAGATGTTGCGCTACATTAGTGCCTTTTAGGGCATCTGCTACCTCTACCATTCTATCCCAATATTTGCTTTCTTTGCCAGGTTCAGGGATTAATTTCATATCCATCGCTTCAAACGCAGTGTTGCTACAATTCATCAATATCCTCCCGTACTTGAGTTGATCTGCTTCCAAGTTTTTAGTGCCATCTTGTCCAAAATAAAAGTTTTCCCAGTAGGCGCGTAATTCTTGTTGCAAATCGGAAGCTAATAAACGAATTTCACATAAAGTGCCATGTGCTAACAGCATACGGAAAACTGAAACCTGTTTCGGATCGGGATATAACTCAAGGAATGCAGTCTTTTCTGATACATAAGTAATCTGTTCTGCTGATACTAAATAAGCAAGACGGGCATCTATTTCCACAGCTGCACTTCTTAATACGCCATCTGAAAATACAATTCGTTTCAAACTGACTGCCTCAAGTATATAAATGTCCTCATGAAGATCTTCAAAGGTATATTTATTCATAATTTTTCTCCTTCGTTACGGGGCACATTGGAAGTTTGCAATTCATTTATAGTCCAATCCAAAAATATATACACACTTTTGGCACGTGGGATCTAAACCGCCAGACTGTGCTGTAGCACAAACTTTTAGGCTCATGTAAAAAATGAGTGCTAATGAAAAAGTTAAATCTATGTTACTATTGCGTTCATTGAAAGCAACCGCACACACTTTTTACATGAGCGGACGACATTTACAAACTCTCAAAAGCAGGAAAACTTATTTTCCGAACCTGCTGAACGATCTTGGCTATCCGTTGGTTGAAGAGTGTAACCCCTATTAGTCTAATTAATGTCAATTGAAATAAATTTATTAACAATATAATAATATTTCATTTTTCGTCAAAAACTACTGATTGCGAAAATGTTTAAAACTAAATAACCCTGGTTATCTCCGCATGGATCTGTTCTTCAACCGATTACGTCAAATCCGTTAATTGCGGCATCACTTCATTCTTGAGAAGTTCCATTGAATGCAGCCACTGCTCCTTAGGCTCCCATTCGTGTCCCATCGCAAGTAACACACCAAACCCACCGACATCCTCATAGAGTTGACGCAAGCGATTTGCAACACGGTCAGGGCTACCAACAATCCATAGCGTGTCTAATAAGACCTCTAAACACGTTTCTACGTCGGGAATATCAGGACCCATCTTGAATTTCTCCCATCCAAAGAGTCTAAACCAATAATTTCGAAAATCGCGTCCGAGTGTGCCTTCAATAGCCTCTTTTCGTGCTTGCTCATCGGTATCTGCAACGTATACCTCGCGTGCAATGCGCCATGTGGACCGAGATGGGGAGAGTCCAGTCTTTGCAGCACCCTCTTCAACAGCATCCCAATGCGTTTTTATCACAGAAACAGGTGCCAGATTAATACTCATCGGAATCCAGCCGCGTTCACCTGCAAAAATAAGCGTGTCAGATTTTGGGGATGACCCCGCCAACGCAATCGGCGGATGCGGTTTCTGATACGGCTTCATGTGAATGCTCACGATGTCTGGATGCCCTTCGGGGATTTTAAACTCCCAGAAATCGCTTTTATAATGACCAGGTTTAGGATCCGTCCAAATTTTGAGAACAGCATCAATTCCTTCTCGAGTTGCCTGTCGTCTGTCTGCAGATGCCATGAACATTTCAGCATCACTCGGTGTGGAACTGGAGCCAACCCCCCAATGAAAACGTCCGTGTGCAAGATGGTCTAACTGCGCGATACGATGTGCAACAACTGCCGGATTATGTATCGGCATGCACGTTATACCGGTACCGAAAATGATGTTCTCTGTCATTGCAAGCGCTTTGGCGATAAAAAGGTCAGGAGACGGTATATTTTCCCACGTAAACGTAAAGTGTTCACCAATATACGCTTCCTTGTAGCCTAACCTGTCTAACGTCACCACCTGTTCAAGGTCATCGTCTAATGTTTTGGTCGTGTTGCTACCGGGCGGGTGCAAAGGCATTGTGAAAAATCCGAGTTCCATAAATAAACTCCTTTATGTGTATAAAACGAACGGAGTAGGTAAAAGCTTCTTGTCTGTGCTCCTATAAGTTGGACTATATTAATTGAAACGCGATATGTTGTTTTTGAATAGATAATTTGAGGATATATTTCTAAACTTGACAAGATCAACGGAATCTGTTATTGTTTTTACAAGTCTATCAAGAGGTTACCAAAAATCTATATATTTTTCAAGCGTTTTACGCTGAAGGAAAATTACACATAATGAATATAAAAAATCTATTCTCGGTTTCAGTTGTCTTATTAACAATTCTAAGTGTATCTCTGTTAGGATGTGAACGAATTGATCAGATGATTCCATCCGACACTACGCCTCCGATGGAAACAACACTAAAAATAGG
This sequence comes from Candidatus Poribacteria bacterium, assembly GCA_003635185.1. GTDB lineage: Bacteria > Poribacteria > WGA-4E > WGA-4E > WGA-3G > MSPOR6. The sequence continues at coordinate 49,348 of PYJA01000121.1, forward strand.
TGTTATTCAACCATTGCACAGTTACACGACCTTTAGTCAAGGTGCTGAAACCGCGCGTGTCCAAATTAATGAAAATGGTGGGGTACTTGGCATGGCGGTAGAGTTTATCACTCGAAATAATCAACCTATAGCAAGTGAACCGCCAACACCGGAAGCGAGCATCGGCGCAGCGAAAGAACTCATTGAGATGGAAAACGTATTTGCGTTACTTGGCCCCGTTCGTTCAACCATGGCACTTGAAGTCGGACCAATTGCACAGCAGGCGCAGCGACTCATGCTTCCCGGTTCAAGCGGTTCAAATGTGCCAGAATCAGGTGATTACATTTTTCTCATCACGGTGCCAAACCCATTTCAGGGAAAGGTAATGGCAAGTTTCGCTATGAATCCTGACGAGCTCAATGCTAAAACTGCAGCAACTGTTTATGAAGAAGGTGATAACTACTCTATCGATCTTGTCCAAGCGTTTGAAGCAGCTTTTAAGGGAATCGGTGGTCAAATCGTTCACAGCGGATCCTACGCAGCTGGCGATACCACTTTTACCACACTACTGACAGAAATTCAGAGTGCTACACCTAACGTTATCTTCTGTCCTGGCCATCAACCAGAAGTACCGCGTTTAATAAATGAAGCAAAACAACTTGGCATTAAAGCAACTTTTCTCGGTGGTAGCGCATGGGATGACAGAGAACGGTTTCTTGGTGTCTTAAGTGATAGCACTATGTTGGATGGTAGTTATTATCCAACTAATTTCTCCGTAGCCACACAAGACGTATCTGTTCAGGAATTTGTGAATGGATACATGGCGTTGTACGATAGTCCACCTGATGGCGTTGCAGCATCTGGCTATGATGCGATGCGGCTATTGGCGCGTGCTATAGAGACAGCGGGTTCGCTTGATCCGGTTGCGGTTCGCAATGCTTTTGCAGAAGTTAAAGATTACAAAGGCGCGACAACCATTTCGCATTACGATGCAAACCGACATCCCGTCAAAAGCCTCGCGATTCAAGTAATCCAAAACGGGCAGGTTCAACACTACAAAGTTGTAGAACCGTAACAAATAGGATAAATCTCATATGTCAAACCAAATCATTCAACTCGGAGTCGTCGGGTGCGGATGGGCAGGCTGCCAAGCTATCAATGCTGCCAATGCCAGCTCTCGACTGAACGTCATCGCAATCGCAGAGCGCGATCCAACCCGTCGTGAGCAAGCAGCAAATGACTACGCAGTCCAAGAACAATACACTGACTATCGCGAGTTGTTGGATAATCCCTCCGTTGATGCTGTTTATCTCGCCACTTCTCCAGATGGGAGACTCCAGCAAGTCTTGGACACGCTCAATGCAGGTAAACATGTCTTAGTCCAAAAACCGCATGCTATCCGCGCACCGGAAGTATTAGAAATGGAGGAATCTGCACAACAGTCCGGCAAAACGCTCCAATTCTGTTATTTTATGCGTCACTTTCCGCACAATCGGCAAATTCGGAGTGCTGTCCAAAATGGGGCAATCGGGGACCTATATCACGCCCGCATCTTTGGAAAATTCAACGCCATCCCCGACTTCAATGCGAACAGTCGTTGGCTGCACGTCTATGGACAGAAAGGCGGTTCGTTAGGGCAACACTACTCCCATGAACTCAACCTGACATGGTGGTGGATGGGATGTCCAAAACCTGAGTGGGCATTTGCTTCAAAGCATGTGCTTTACCCGCAATACGATGGACCTGAAGGCGCAGCAGAAGACTATTTCACGGGTCTCCTCGGTTGCGAAGGTGGGAAAACTATCCAGATTGACTGTTCCCGTATGAGTCATTCAGATTCTGGCAGTGTTGTGGAACTTTACGGCACTACTGGCGCAATCACAAACGGCGGCATTTCACGATTCAAAGACGGTGGTTTTGTCCGAGAATCGATTGATGAACCTATTGAAATTGATCACGGAGAATTGCCTGAGGAAGTACCTGTTTTCTACTATGAACTCAATCATTTCGCTATGGCAATAGCAGGGGAAGTCGCACCCGATGTTTCTTCTGATGATGCTTATACCTTTATGCAAATATTGGATGCACTCTACGATAGCGCGAAAAGTGGCGAAAAGGTCTATATCTCTTCGTAGCAACAGTTGGTATTGTCTTATTTTTTTCAAAACTTTTATGTAGGAAGTTTACTTCATTGTAGACAGAAATCAGGAAATTATTAAATTGGGAGAACACTGCTCTGCTGAAGATCGGCATGGATCAACCTGTAACACTCATCCACAAAATTGATTGTTTCATCATAGGCATTTTGACAGAAAGCGATCATTTCGGTATCATTGTGTTTGGGTGGAGTGTTTTCTGGAAAGAACAAGTTGTTGAAATACAAATTGGTGTCCGGTGAAAAACCTAAGAGGGTCAGTTCTGGGAAAATTACTACTTCTTTTATGTCGCCATGCACTAACTCGTTCCTGATTTCCCTTGCGATATTGAATGGAGAGCCTTTCTTGTCGGGCTTTCTATTCTGATCTATTGCGTAAAAGGTACCTAAATGGGCAATCAATGGAGCGTTTGGTGCTCTGTTTTCCAACTCTTGACGTATCTTGGAACCGGAACGATCATCCTGAAGCAAATCGTAGGCTATATTGATAATTTTTGTTACACAATCATCTGAACTAATCACGGTTGAAAAGAAACCTTGCAAAATAAGAAAAACCATCATTGGAAAAGGTCCGGGATTCAACAAATTTACTTGAACATTAAGGTTGCTATCTGAAAAATCAATTAACGATCCTTGCTCTTGGGAAAAGTAGGATTGACTTCCAAGATAGGGAACATAATTCATGTTTTTCATCGCATCAAGATAAAATTTCGCAGCACTAAGTCGTTGTCGAGTTGTCGGAATCAATTTCTGAATTTTTGTTTCAGCATCTCGCGCGGGTAACTTTGATCCATTAGTTTGTGCAGTTAAAGCTACAGAGTCTCGAATTTTTCCACTTTCAGAAAGGTTTTTAATTTTCTGAAGAAGACTGTTTTCATTCGTCAGTTCTACCATTCTTCTCCTTCAATAAACTCTTGATCTCCTTGCAGCTGTTTTTCAATATCTTGTTCTGTCATACTTATGAGATCTTCGGCAAATCTTTCAACAATCTGTGACTGTGTGCCATCTCGTAGAACTTTTAGGTCTTTGATACGTTTCTCAAGTTGAGGTGTTGGTTCACCGATGTTCCTTGAATAAACCCCCGAATACAGGGCTGCTGTTATTTCGCTTTGTACCTGTTTGTCCCCCTTACTTTTTATAAGAACCGCCTCCGCAAGCGAATAAAAAACTGCGTCTGTCTCAAAACCCCTCATTAGATAAGCAGCCTCTCTCATCAGTTCTAAATCTTCTGAGTCTATCCATTCCTCAAGCAGTTCCTGCATTGCCGCATTAATTTTAATTCCATTACTACGCGGATCGTTTCCACCGACCATAGATGTAAGCAAGATGGGTGCCTCAAATCTCAGGAGGTTTGAGGATGTAAGAACCCAGTCTCTCACGCGTTTCAAGGCTGCTAATCCGTTTCGATCGTTCCAATCTATATCCTCAAACAGATAATGCGGGCGATGTGGGACCGCATCAAACTTAAACAACTCTGGTGGACGATCTGAAAATGAATCGTAGCGTTTAGATTCGTTCTCTTTGTAAGCAATTCGCTTCTCAAAAAATTCTATAACCCAGATAGGATCGTGCTTGAAGATAACACCAAGGGCATGCTCAGTGTCATAATCAAGACGTTCTAAACAAACACAATTGAGCATCACTTGCTTGTATTTTTCCAGATGATTTTGTGGTGAGAATTTAATATCCTTGCCGGTAAGCGCGTGGATGATCTGTCTCTTAACTGTAGGTGATTCATCACTTGACAGTCTAACCAAAATCTCAAGGACAGTATTCACATCCATATCATAGAAATTTGGAAGACTTTCAGATATATACAGCTGCAGTTGTGGATCTGACGTTTTAGACAGTTGGTCTAAAATAGAAAGATCCGTTTGTCCAATAAGCTGGTCGGTTTTATTTTTCCACAAATAACTTCTTGCAACGATACGTTTGGCAAAGATGTTGTTCAGATTCAAAAGCCGTTGAGTTGCTTCGCGTGCTTTATCCTTGTCAGAACAGCGAATACCACTGAGCAATCCAGAGGCACAATGCGATTCCTCTGTTTGCCAAGCAACAATGTGGTACAATAAATCAGAACCGTAGGATGGGTTAAGTTCACCGATAGACTGAAGCAGTGATGTAGCACTTCCAGGATTCCATCCCTTTTCTGCCCAGATGCTATCTCTATTACCGCTATACTCCTTGTCTCTTTCAGCAATCTGTATACATTCTTGCATTAGATTTGAGAGTTGTACCGGTTTGTATTTCTTAATATACTTTTCCAAAAACACTTGCGTTTGCTCATCACTCTCCCTCATTTTCCAATTTTGGAACTTTCCAGTAAATTGACGATAGAAAAGATACTTTTCATAGTTCTCATGTTCTCCGAATGTTGCGAGCAATTCTGCTGCCTTTTCTTTCGGAAAACCTTCTACATAAGTGTTTTCTGCATATCCTTGTAGACACTGATCTATAGCATTTAGAACAGTGAAATCGGTCTCTGTTGAGATTTGGTCAACTAATATGTTGAATAGTCTATCCTGTTCTTTTTGTAATAGAACCTGTTCCTCTTCTGCGATTCCCTGCCGAAATGGACTCTCCAAAGGATTTATCGCTCGACTAATAGAACCTATCGCTTCTGTTCGGACAATACTATGTTGAGATTTTCTCAGGCAATACTCAATTAAGTCAATCGCCTTTGCTCTTAGATGGGTTAATTCAGGTGTATATTTTAAATGGTGCCAACCAAACTTCAAAGAGCTGCCTTCACTAACAGTTTCACTGAAATCCAGCACGAGAAGTGAGTCCAGTGCATTAAGCAAAGCCAAGCTCAGTTCCGGTTTATCTTCCTTTTCCCACACCTCAAACTCTTCAAGTGCCTTAATTTGGAATACGCTGGGTTTGCTCGTTTGGAAACCTGCCATCCTTTTCAGTAACTCCTGCGGTGAGTCGTGATTCGGAAGTTCCAAATCGTTCATCAGCAGAAGTTTCCGAATTATTTCCAGTGTTTTTGTGAATCCAGAGAGCGTATTGATTGTCTTCTGCGCTTCTTTAGCGATCCTCTGTACCACATCTTGATGGGTCCGTGTGGATGTCCACCCCGTATATTGCTTTACACAGTCTTCTTTAGGATTATCCAAAATAATATTGAAAATATTAATTGCATCATCTGGACGAAAATAACTGACACCCTCCATCTGTTCCAGAATATCCATCCGAACAAAATTATCACCTTCACGTACTTGGGTTTTCAGAGAATCAACGTGTTCATCAAGTAGACTTTTTTCACCAGCGATGTTTTCCACACGAGCAAGATTGATGATTACCTTGACAGGGAGAAGTGGTAAAAATTCCTTCAATAGACTTTTGTGAAAAGAAGATGGTCGCCCGTTGGACAGAAAACATGCCTTCCGTAAAATATAGTCACTGAGTGCATCAGGAAAGACACGTTGTTTTCGCCCAATTTGGACGAGCAAACCGTATTCCATCAGATCATCTCGGTACTGCTCTATTTCATAGGATTCTACTTTTAAGATTTCAGCCAATTTTTCGCATATTTGGCTATCTTCCGCTTCGATCGACCCAATTCCACTGAGCCAATTCAACAATTTTCGGTGATGCTCGTTGGATTCTGGTAGATGCTGGCTAAAGATGTCCTTTAGATAGACATCAAAGGTGCGTTCAATCCGTTTTTCATGTGTTGTTAAGTTGTTCAGATGGACTCTCTTCTTGAAAAGATGTATCACCATAACAGCAAGTAGCGGTGTATCTCGTCCGATCTGTGCTAATCCCGCCAAAAGAGATCCATCGGGTATATCTGTATACGTGCTAATAAATTCCTTCGTTTTCTCCAAAGAGAGTTTCTGGATTTCAAGTTCATCAGCCGCATCATCTGGTAGGATAGTCAGAAAACAACTTTCCAAAAATGCTTTGAATGGCTTCCGCGTTATGAGAACCGCTTTGGATTCACTGTATTCGGAACTATTCAGGACTATTCTGATACCGCCGAGATTGTCAAGAAAGTCATGTGCATCATCTATAAAGAAAATGTATTTCCTGTTTGGTGGAATGTCTGCTAAGGCACTCTCAAAACTATCGCCAGCCATCTGAACAAAGAGAGGCTCATAATCTGTGTGCTCCTGTTCGACTGTCTTGGCAAACTCAATAGCAAGTTTGGTTTTTCCAATGCCGCCGCTACCGTAGACTGTGAGTAGTCTTTTCTCCGGATCTCCAACAAAATTTTGAAATTGACGCAGCTCTTCCTCACGTCCGAAGGTTTCATAGTCGTATCTTAACAGTTGATGTCTACCTGCAATTTGATTTCGGAATATATCATGCCAAGGAAGGAATATAGGTAGGAATGAATTTAAAATATACGGAAACTCATCGGTCATCGTGAAGATATCTTCTGCATCCCAACATGTTAATGAAAAGGTATATCCTTTCTCGTTTTTCGATTTCTCAATTGTGCTTTTGTTTCCAGCAGTTAGTCGAATATTGGTCATTAGGACGTAATGGTCACATTTCAGTGCTTGGGCTTTATCAAGTTCTCCGTTTTTTTCTTTTTTCCTTCTATCTCCTTTCATCATAGAAATGATATTATATCGTGACTTCTCCATATTTGCCGGATCACGAAATTTATACTGAAAAATCCAACGCCCATTTTTATCTGCGTAGGCTCCGCAATATTCCGCATCAATTCCACTATCAGGACCTGCCGCATCGTAAACCTTTACGAGCGGAGATACTTCCTTCTTTAGAAATAGATTGCAAAATCGTTCAAACTCTTCTTTTGATTTTATGTAATCTGATAAAACTTTTTTCATCGGAATTTACCCAAAAAGTTAGCAGAAAGTGATACGAAAAACAGGTACACCTTTTCAAGATTGTTTAATACGCAGACACTGTTTGTTGGTCAATATATTAACATAATATTAAGGTGAAAATCAAGCCGTTTTTTATATAAAATTGAGGATTTAATAACGTTTGACAAGAACACACCTTTTTGATAATCTAATAGCAAACTAATACGTTTCTAACTTAGGAGAATTTTATGTATAAAAGTGCGATGTTAGGGTGCGGTGGACGCGCAGGCGGCCATGCAAGTGCCTATCGTTTTGTTAAAGGTGGAAAACTCGCAGCAATCTGCGATATGAACGAAGAACAACTAAACAACTTCGGTGATAGATTTGAAATCTCTTCCCGTTACACAGACTTAGACGAGATGCTTGAAAAAGAGAAACCGGATCTGTTGCATATTGTCACTGCGCCAGTACTACGCGGTTCCAATGAGCGAATACGTTACTCGTTAATGAAGCAAGCGTCAGACCACGGTGTGCCAGCTGCAATTGTTGAGAAACCGATTGCCGTTGAAAGCGAAGATTGGAAACAAATTGCCGAATTAGCAGAAGAGACAAATACAAAATTTGTTGTCAACACACAGCTTAACTTCCATCCCAAAAACCTTGAACTGAAGCGAGATGTTGCGGACGGTAAGATAGGCGAGCTTAAGTTCATTGATGCAAGTGCCCGGAGTACGCCAGTAGATCAGGGACCGCACGTACTTCAGCTGGTGTCCTCCTACATTGATAACTCTCGACCTGTAAGTGTGCTTGGGCAAATCTCTGGGAGAGATCATTTAGATTCAGCGCAACCTTCCCCGATGCATGCCGCAGCACAAGTCATATATGAAAATGGACTTCACGTTTCTCTTGCATTTGGGCAGGGCATGGGCACGATGGCATCCGATGATCAAGGCATTTATTGTCACAAGCGAGTTTTTGTCATTGGCACAGAAGGATTCGTACATTGGCGGTTTAGCAGTTGGGAACGCGCTACACAAAAAGGTGGCTACGAAGGTGGTCCACTCAACTATGGCGAACAGGATGTTGAAGCACAAGGAAACCTAACAGAGGCTGTCTTTGATTGGCTGGACGACGAGAAAAACGAACATCCGACACATCTCAAACAATCACTTGCCGAATTCAATCTCCTTCTGGGAATGTACTATAGCGGTATAACTAATCAGATTATTGATCTTCCGTTTGAACCACCCGACGGGTTAATGGATTCACTGAGAGAGAAGTTGTAACACGACTTTAGATTTTTCTTCTGTAAAGATTGGTGGTAGCAGCGAATTTATTTGCTGCTACCGTTAATTATTATCTCTAATGTAAGAGTGAATGTGGATTCAATTGGGTTTCGTTATCGCTTTACCCTTATAGTAGATTTTAGAAGGACCTGAACACTTTGACATAAGCGTTTAGCAACCTAACGGACTGTGTTCTGTAGCATAACCTATTAGGTTGTGTTGCTCCGTTTCTGCACAACCTAACAGGTTATGCTACAGAAATGTCCAAGTAATTATATGTTTTACTATATGTGTCAATGAGCGATCTCCAAAATACTTGACAAAAACTCAAAAACCGTTTAGAATTCACAAAAACACGGACTGGAGACAAAAATGAAGCTCGCAATATGCAACGAGATGTTTGAAAATTGGAAAGTTGAAGATGTGTTTGTTTATGCTGCAGAACTTGGATATGATGCAGTCGAAATTGCCCCATTTACGTTGGCAGACTCGGTTTTGGACATAAGTGAAACTGAACGGGCGCGAATCCGAAAAGCCGCCGAAGACGCAAAGATAGAAATCGCAGGATTACACTGGCTACTCGTTTCACCGCCAGGACTCTATATCAACCATCCGGATGCTGACATCCGCAAGGAAACACGGGATTATTTACTTGCCCTCATTGAACTCTGTGCAGATTTAGATGGACAAGTCCTGGTTTTTGGGTCGCCGCAGCAACGCAACGTCATGGAACCGCTTACCTTTGAAGAGGCGTGGGGCTATGCGCAAGATACCTTTGCAGAAGGAGCAGAACTCGCTGGTGAAAGAAACGTAATATTGTGCATGGAGCCTTTGTCAAGCGATCAAACTAACTTTATTTCCCACCCTGACAAAGCCGTTGAAATGGTTAATGCTGTGAACCATCCCAATTTCCAGATGATTTTGGATGTTTGTAGTACCGCAAAAGAAGGGTTAGACATGCCGACACAGATTCGCAACTGCGCCAAACACGTGGCACATTTCCATTCTAACGATGATAACGGTTATCTCCCCGGTTCTGGCAATGTAGGCTACCCACCAATTATTGAAGCACTGAAAGAGATTGATTATCAGGGTTACCTCTCAACCGAGGTTTTTGATTTCAAACCTGACCCAAAGACAATCGCTAAACAAAGTATTGAATTTTTGAACTCTCTATTATGATATCCGAATTCCGTGAATGCTATAACGTTTATAGCAAACTCAGAGTAGAAATGGGGCGTTGGCTCAAACAGAGCATGCTGCTTGACCCACCCGGTCCGAACAATGGCGGAGAGGATGAGGCAAACTATGCACTGGCATGGTTTCCACACTACCTAATCACAGGTGATCCGGCCGTGCTGCAACATTTTGACGCGCTTAAAGCAGCACTTCTCGGTTGGGTAGAACGGGACTGTGTGCATGGATATGAACCGAAGGCGGAAGCACATCACGGGACGGAACCTTTTCTATTATTCCTGCCTCGTTACATTGGGATAAAGCCTGATGATACTGAGGCGATTTCTCTTTTAACAGATGCAGCTGAACATATCGGAAATTGGGTGCCGGAAATACCGTCTTGGTACGATTACACACGAGACACCTTTATCGGCTACAATATCGGCACGCAATTTGTAGAAAACGATGAAAAGAACGCTTATGAACTTGCAGAGCACTTCCGTTTTATTCATATAGCCTTAGCAGCGTATAATGTTACAGACGAAAAGCGATATATGGAATGGGCATTGCGGTATGGACGAAAACGGGCTGAGCGGATCATCGCTGCGCCAGAGCCGATGCCGCTACTCTGGGATTTGGATGGAAATGGTCTTAGCGAAGCAGAAGTTGATGCCCAAAATTTACACCGACTTGTCGCAAGTTCACATCACATTCCCGGAGATCCGTTGGCAGGAATTGAAAACCTACTGGCTTCCGGTGCCATCTATGCTTTAGGCGACCTCTATCTTTTATCTGGAGAAGAAATTTTCCGAACAGCAGCAAAACGTATTGTTGAACCTTTGGTAACATCTCTCAAAGATCCTTACAATGACCCTGCAGCTGCAGCACTCAGTTATTATCGATGGACATTTAATGATACTTGTTTTGATGCTGCCATCACTGAAGGCTTACAGGAACTTCCATCTGCTTCACCTGAATTGCTGGCACTTATCTTTCCGCAGGAGACTCGTCGCAGAGAACTTGGTGTAGGGAAACGGGCAGATATGGCGTATTGGGGAGAATGGTCGGATGATGGTTCAGCCAAACCCATTCAAGAACCGTCAACAGCAACACTAACACTTGCCTATCAAATAACAGGTGAAGTTGCTTATGCTGTTAGAGCATTGCGGAATGCCGCCACACGTCTGAATATGGCACGTCGTGTGTTACGCGGTGGGAGAGAGCATGCAGATATGGGAGGGGCGGTTTGCTCTGTTGCTGCAGGACACGGGCGCAATTGGGGACAAGGTGCAGTGACCGCGTGCTATGGGCCTTTACTTCTCGGCACTCGTGAAATTTTAGGGCAGGTCGTCTCACTAATAGACATCAGAAAAGTAGATGGGACAGGTAAGATGCCATCAACACTTCTCACCTTGGCCCGTCCTATTATCGGGACGGAAAACATAGCAGAAGCGATCTTTTACAACAGTGGTGATTCGTCTCTCAAATTTTCGTGGCAGCCACGAAATTATATTAATGTGTCAGGTAGGAAGGTTAAAGAGAGTCCGTGGTACGAGGAGACACTTGCAGCAGACGAGATTCAAAAACGGGCTTTGTATAGTAAAACGGACAATTAATGGGACACTTCTGTACCGCAACCTGCATGAAGTTTAAGTTATTAATTCGGTAATGTGGCGAGGTTAGGAAACCTCGCCAGCAGAGATGTACACTTGCTGCTGGCGAGATTTCCTAATCTCGCTAAATTACCCAATTTATTTTTTTATCTTCATCCAGATTGCGGTTTGTGGCACAAACTGGAAGTTTATGCTACCCCTTCTATTGTCCATTATGTTCCATAATAGGTTATCAAAGTTCCCCAATAATTTCAAAGTTCACTATAAAAAAGATCTCACGCAAATAATTTTGGAATGTCCCTGATTAATCTCCGAAATTCTGTGCCACAAGTACCAAATCCAGAATATTAACTGTCCCGTCGTTATTTACATCTCCCTCCGCATCCTCCTGACCGAACTGAGAAGCCACAAAAGTAAGGTCTAAGATATTTATAACACCGTCCCCTGTTACATCATAGAGTAGATTGGAACTGACCAATTCATAAACAATATCTTGAGTATTTTCAAATTTCACGGGACCAAAGTTTGGGGCAAGCCATTGGTAAGCGGTGCCGCGTGTTACGCCTAAAGTAGTCATAGATTTTGTCCTTATCCTGATCTTTAGGCAGTTTTCAAACGTTCCTGCTGGTGTCACAACATTTTCTACAGCTACAACTTCGTTAGTACTTGTGAACGTAACAGGTCCCACTAAGTCCACCTCTGAATTAGCGGTAAACTCCCACGAGACTCCGGCTGCTAAAGCAAATGGGTAGAAAAGGGCAGGTGGATATAACACAGCAGTTGCTACCCCAAATACTGGACCGAGTTCCACTTCAAGTTTATAGAGTTTAATCCCATCTTCATCAAAATAGATAAGATACTTCTCGGTTATGATTGAATCTGTTCCTAAAGTTTCAGTTGTAATTTTGAGTAGCGCAAGGGCTTGACCGTTAATGGATTCATCAGATGTTTCAACGGTGTATGTAAGTCGTTCAGCTTTATCTTCGCTTTCCATGACCCATATATTGCCGAGAGTTGTCGGATAATAATTTTGTGCTATTGCCATATCAATACAATTAGAGATGAGTATTGCTGCTACAAGAGTCACCAATAAAGCATTTTTAAACATTTAATCCTCCCTATTATCCGTGAACACTGATGTGCTTGTATAAAAGGAAACGCCTTGATTTAGCCATCTCAGTACAATCTGTAAAGTTAACCGGATTGCTCGTGAAATCAAGGCGTTTCACTCAAACAATTTTGCAGCTATGCTTACTTAAGGATTACCATTCGGCGCGTAGCCGAGAAGTTCGCTGTTTGGAGGGTATAGAAATAGATACCGCTTGCAACAGGTTCCCCCGCTCTATTTTTGCCATCCCAATAAGCTGCAGCCGAGGTCGTTAGGTATAAACCCTTCGACTTGTGGCCTAAGTTTAACGTCCGAACTGCCTTACCAGAAACATTATAAATCTGAATCGTTACGTTGGCATCACGACTCAACTGATAAGGTATCCAAGTTTCTGGATTGAATGGGTTCGGGAAGTTTTGACCAAGAATCGTTTCCTTGGGACGTAAGTCCCCAACCTTCATCTGTACACTCAGATATGCATTGTGAATATCCGAAGCAGTTACAGTGCGCTGGAAAGGACCGGACACAATGGTGCCGAGTTTATCAAGGAGTGCAATCTCAATTTTATCACCAGCTTTAACGATGCTCTTGTGATTTAGATCTGCCCATACAGCAGTACCGTATTCTTTATCGTTGGCAACTTTTTTAGTAGCGACAACCCCTGTCCGAAGGTTTTTGGCGACAATAGTGTAAGTTGCACCGGTCTCTTTATGCTGCAAGCTGGATGTGACGACAAATGCCCATGCGTTCTTATCTGTAGAAACTTTAGGTGCAGCAGCTACGGCATCGGACTTGTTTGCCCACGCTGTACCTGTAAATGTGACAACACCACCAGCAGAAGTATTCACGATATAACCACTGTTACCATCAATTCCGAAACCTTCGCCATCTTCAGCAACGGAGTAACCGACAAAACTCTGTTTGGCGGCATCTAACTTAATAACAACCGTCGCGCCTAACATTTCAGCAAGTGATTTTGCCGTGTAAGGTTCTGGTGGCATCAGTGGGATAGAGACCATGTTTAGTCCTGACTCAAGGGCAATATCAAAACTACTGGTTTTGATTGGCACCATCGGTTCTTCTGGCATTTCCACCGTCGGTTCTTCTGGCGTTTCAGGTTCTTCAGGGGTTACTGCTGGTGTTTCCACCGTCGGTTCTTCTGGCGTTTCAGGTTCTTCAAGGGTTACTGCTGGTGTTTCTACTGCGGGTTCTGCAGGTGTTTCTTCCACCAAGTCATAACTCTGCAATTCATAGACAATACCTAACTCAACATCTTCAAATTTGACAGGGCCGACATCAGGTGCTAACCATTGGTAAGAATTGGTCCGGATAGTTGCGAGTGCCGTAACGGATTTTCGCCGTATCTCAAGTTTGACACAGTTTTCAAATGTTCCAGCCGGGGTTTCAAGAACCTCAGAATCTACAACTTCTATGGTACTGGTAGTTGTGGCTGTACCAACCAGATTGAGTTCTGCTACCGTAATGATATCCCATGTGTGTCCGACCGGTAAATCTGCGGGGAAGAAAAGTGCAGGCGGATCAAGCGTTACTGCTGCGACACCAAACGCGCCTTCTTCTGTCCTTACACGGTGCAGTTTTAGGTCTCCGTTATCATCAGAAATAAAATATAAATCGGTATCAACTGTGTCTGTGCCGAGTGTTTCAGTAACGATTTTTAGAACCATAATTCCTGCATCCTTTTCCTTGTCATTATCGGATTCCTCAATAGAATAGGTGCGCCTTTCACCACCATCGGTACTTAGGAAAACCCAGGTGTTGCCGACAGTCGTCGGATAATAATCCTGTGCTGTGGCTGTAAGCGCAAAACTACATATAAGGCTTAGTCCTAAGATCAGATTCAGCCAAGACATAGGTCTGGTAATTTTCATAATTCAAATCTCCTTTAAGAATATATATTGAGTAGTGTTAGAAAAAGGTAACACTATTTCAGTAGATTGTTAATTGATAGATGTGTAGGTAGTATCGGGGTTCCTGGTTGGAAAACTCATGTTGTGCGCTTGGGCGAATTTCGTCCTGTTCCGATATGTATCTATATCCTAACCACATTCCGATTGCCATAAACAGAATGCCGATGCCGACCACAACTAATACGACTTTCCAAGTTACCATATTGATTTTTCCAAATGCTGCATGATGGTAGTCATGTATTTTACTATACTTTTAAACATTGTTCAAGGTTAATTGCTAAAATTTTTTGAAGGTGTACAGACCAAAAAAACTTTAGTAACGCAGAATTGTCGTTGAATCACCAACAATCCATAACGTCCCATTCGAGGTTTTTATAATATCTCTCAGGTTATTTAGAGTTGGGGAACTGAACTTCAACCATGTAACACCACCATCAGTAGTGTGTAGAATTGTGCCTTTGTCCCCGACTGCCCATCCTGTTTTTTCGGTTACGAAGAGAATAGCGTTGAGATTTTCTTCAGTGGGAACAGTTTGATCTCTCCATGTTTCACCACCGTCAGTGGTAACCATGATTGTACCTTGGTTCCCGGCAGCCCAAGCAGTTTGGGAGTTAATTGCATAAACATCCTGCAATTCGGCATAACCCATAATAATTTTCCATGTTTCGCCGCCATCAGTTGTCTTTGCAATCATCCCCCCAAACCCGACAATCCAACCATTTTTTTCGTCCATAAAATGAACCCCGAACAGATTATTAAAACCTGCTCCTGTAAACCCTGTATCTATGTTTACGCCAACCCATGTTTCTCCACCATCGTTAGTGCGCATGACCTTTCCGACTTCCCCGACTGCCCATGCATGTGTCGGTGTGCCAAAACTCATAGCGTAACATGCCATTGCACCTTTCCAACTAATTGTCTCACCAACAAACTTTATCCGTTTGGCTGTACCGTGTCCTTCATCGCCAGGGTCGCTGACACTTTTCCATGTTTTACCGCCATCAAGTGTTTCCAGTAAGGCTGCGTTACTACCAACGATGTAACCTTTCTTTGCGTTAACAAATCCGACTCCGAAAAGTTCAAAAACATCTCCGCTATTTTGAGATTTCCATGTTTTACCGCCATCGTTTGTATGCAAAACACTTCCTGCTAAACCGACTGCCCATCCGAGTGTATCATCAAAAAAGTGAACAGCACGTAACTCATTCGCATTAGAGACGATATCCCAGGTAGTGCCGCCATCGGTTGTGTGAAGGATTGTCGCCTTATCTCCGACTATCCACCCCTCGGTTGGACTAATCATGTGGACACCTTGAAGACGCGCAGCAACAAGACGATCTTTGAAGAATTTCCACGTTTTTCCACCATCCTTTGTACTCAGAATCACGCCAAATTCTGCTGCAGCAATACCCACATTTTCATCTGCGAAATGAACATCCCAAATTGGCTCTGGCATTCCATTGGAATTTGGCACATTACTCTGTTGGACTTCCCAATTCTTACCGTCCGCTGTTGCTACAACTGCACCGCCCGCGCCGACTGCCCAACCGGTTGTGTTGTCAAACATGGAAATTGCATCAAGCGTATTTACCGTGGCGCTGGTTTGGAATTCCCATGTGTTTCCACCATCGATTGTGTGAAGTAAAGTGCCACCACCACCAGCTGCCCAACCGACTTCCGGCGTGACAAAATGAACACCTTCAATCGTGTTATTAGTATCAATGAATTGTTGTGCCCATGAGGCACCGCCGTCTTTTGTATGCATGATGAAGCCGCCGTCACCACATGCCCAACCGTGCAGTTCATCTACGAATGAGACTCCTAATAGGGCAACGAGAGTATTCGTGGATAATTTGTTCCACTGTTGTCCCCCATCAACTGTTTTTAACACAGTCCCGTTTTCACCTACAGCCCACCCAATTTTTGCTGTGATAAACCGGACTTTCTTTAATTCAATGGTGAAAGGTAAGGGTTGATTCGGTTGAGGGTTCCAGGTTTTACCGCCATCAGTGGTGTTTAAAATAGTTGAATTGCTCCCAACTATCCACCCGTGCTGAGCATCTACAAAAAAGACATCAGAAAAACTGGCTTGCCACTGAGATTCGCTGACCGTAACCCACTCTTTTTGAGCGAACACAAACGGTGTCATGCTGAGTAAGAAAGTTAATATGATTGAATAAAATATTCCCCGCTTCATGAAAATTCCTCCTATCACTATAATCTGAATAGCATCCACACAAATTCGGTAGTATGCGCTTCATTACCACGCTGTTTATATTATTGATAACATCTATATGTTCACTAAAGTATACCACGTTCCAAATTTTTCGTCAACGTGAATTTTGGCAATGACTAATATGTACAAACTAAATGAAGATTAATAACTTAACGTGAGTTTGATAATAGAAATGTGAGTTCGCTCTAAACACTTTTCATGGGTACAAAAGCAGTCCTTTTTGTAGCATAACCTGTTAGGTTGTGCCGTTTTTTGCGAAAAATAACAGAGAACGCTGCGGGTGAAAACTTTTTCAAGCTCACGTTAACTTAATCTTCATTCAGCTTACGGAGGGCTGTCACTTACGGAAAAGGAATATATTAGCGAGGAAAGAATTTTTTATGAATATCTAAGAGTCTGTGCAGTTCTTGGATCGGTTCTTCAGCATCGTCAACGCGTAGATCAATGTATCGGTCGTTGAAACCGCCATAACCGCCATTTTTCCGAACAACGAGCAGCGCAGCAGACTGCTGTCCACGTTTATCGCCGCCCTTTTTTTGTCCAGCAGAAAGTGCTGCCATCAATTTATCAGCCAATTCGCCTTCCGTTTCTTCAAACGTTTTTCCCATCGCTTCAACAACCGCTTCTCCAGCAAGAATGTTTCCCTGTGCCGTGTAATTTTTGCCAGAAACAGCACCTGCCCAATCGTGGCATTCTACGCCTGTGTAGTTAGCAGGGGTGCCATTCGCATCAACGATGCCGACTTGACGTGTTCTTTTTCCGAGATCATCTTTGATGAGATGATCTAAGGTCTGTTTTGCTGTAAGCCCAATCTTGAGCAACTCTAATCCTCTGGGACCATAAGTTGTATTTGCCCAGGATTGCGTTGCAATTGCGCCGATGCCAGCCTCTGCCCACGGCACCACAGCACCGACTGCAAAAAACTTTGATTGAACGGCAATACCTAAATCGCCATTGTTTGGGTCGTGTCCAACGATTGAAAATGTAGCAACTGGGGAAGTTGGTTTGGTAAGTGATGGTATAAAAAGCATTTTAGTTTATTCTCGTGAATCGGGCGGGCAAACCTCTCC
The DNA here is from genome assembly GCA_003635185.1 of Candidatus Poribacteria bacterium. Taxonomy (GTDB): domain Bacteria; phylum Poribacteria; class WGA-4E; order WGA-4E; family WGA-3G; genus MSPOR6. The sequence continues at coordinate 66,686 of PYJA01000121.1, forward strand.
TACAAGGTAGGATGTAAGATTAATCGTCTTCGAATCGGATTTTCATAGCTGCAGCATGACCTTCCAAACCCTCTACTTCTGCGAGTTTGACAACATCCGGTGTAACTTTCTCTAACGCGGTTTTGGTGTAAGAAATCAGACTTGTCTTTTTAAGGAAGTCGTGAACGCTTAGCGGGGAGGCATAACGTGCTGCGGTGCCTGTCGGAAGGATGTGGTTTGGTCCAGCAATATAATCCCCTACAGCTTCAGGAGAATAAGGTCCGACAAGGATAGCACCCGCATTCTGGACCTCTCCAATCCAATCAAGCGGATTTTCAATGTGTAGTTCAACGTGTTCAGGGGCAATTTGGTTCGCGAAGGCAACTGCTTCTGTTAAATCATTGACAACGAACGCGGCACCATAGTTTTCAAATGCCTGGACAATTTCATCTTGACGAGGAAGAGTCTGCGCTTGGACTTGGATTGCTGCTTTAACCTGTTCAGCAAATCCCCGTGATGGTGTAACAAGAATTGCTGAACATTCTGGACTGTGCTCTGCTTGTGAAATAAGATCCGCAGCGACAAAATCAGGGTCTGCGGTGCTATCTGCAATAACGAGAATTTCGCTTGGGCCGGCTATTTTATCAATATCAACGTGTCCAAAAACCTCTCTTTTAGCGAATTGCACGTATAAGTTCCCTGGACCGACTATTTTATCAACGGGCGAAATAGTTTCAGTACCGTAAGCCATCGCTGCAACAGCTTGGGCCCCACCACATTTGTAGATCTCGTTAATACCACATTCAGCGGCGGCAACCAGCATGTGTGGGTTAATCTGCCGATTCCGCATAGGCCCCATGCAAACCGCAATTTCTTCAACACCAGCAACAATAGCAGGGAGAACGACCATAAGCAGTGAAGAAACAAGCAGTTGACTGACAGATGGCACACAAACACCGACACGTTTTAATGGGCGGATAATGTGTCCTAACAGGACACCGTCTGCCTCAGTAGAAAACCAAGAAGTTCGCATCTGTTTTTGATGGAAACTTTCTATGTTTTTCTTTGCGTGTACAATCGCCTCAATAAAATCAGGGGCTACTTCGGAGTATGCTTGTTTAAATTCACTTTGTCGAACTTGCAGTTCTTTTACAGAAATTCGTGGAGCATCAAGTTTGCGGGTATACCGAGCGACTGCTTTGTCACCTTCTGATTGTACATCGTTTAACGTACGGCGCACAGTTTTTAAAATGGCTTCATCCATTAACCTGCCACGTTCATTCAGTTTAGTAATAAAGGATTCACTTTCTGGGGTTTGTGTTTCAATAATTCGCAACATGGTATTATTTTTTACGCAATTAGTAGTTTTGGACTCATAAATTGTCCGATTTAGCGGGGAAATTTATTTGTTCAGTTGGTAAAGCAAACCTCAAGGCACATATATGACTCGAGGTTGCTTTTTAGGTTGAAGATAAACCTATTTCTTAGGCGTATTTGCCTCCAGGCACAGGTTGAAACATTACCTTACCGTCTTCATCTATCCAATGTATAGATGCCCCATGTGCATTTATCCAAAACTGAACGTTATTAGTAGAGTCCGCGCCTTGCGGCGCGGGTAACATACTCTACTGAAGTATCGTGATGTTTATAGTATATCATGCCAACAACAGAATGTCAAATTAAAATGCGAAACAATCTATAGTAAACTTTAGAATTAATTGAACATTATGAGCAGTTCTGTCAGAAAACCGAAACTAACGCAGACGCTGTCCTATAACCTGTTAGGTTGTGTTCCGTTTCTGCACAATCCATAACTGTCAAGTTAGGGATACTTCCTATTGTTGGAGGGGTTTCTAACCCCGATTGGACAGGATGAGACGGACAAAATCGGGCTTTCAAAGCCCTCCAACAAGAAAATCAGACACTAAATTGACACCTATGTGTTCCGTTTCTGCACAACCTAACAGGTTATGGACAAAATGTCCCTTTAATTCTAAATGTCACCATATATTGCATTCGACATCGATTCATTACTGTAACCTACATTTCTACAGTCATTTTGGATGTATGTCAGGATCTATATCACGTTCGCTCCTATTAGAGACACCTTCATATCGACTAAAAACACTTTGTACACTTATAAATGAACCTAATTGAATCGGTTGCAGCAAGTGATTGTGATTGCCTCTGTTAAAATTTCCATCACCGTTAAACTGGACGATGAGATGAACTGAATTGGCACTATTCTCGCTCATAGAGTCAATCTTAGTACAGGTTAGTTTGACTGAAATACGTGGTTCCTCAGAATCAAATGATATTGTCTCACTAAAATCTTGTGTAACAGAGTATTCTTTTTCGCTATTGTGGATGATGACTGTATTACCGAAATTGTCCTTCTCTTTTCTGTAGTCAGTAGAAATAATTAGCTTGAATGCTGCTTCTGCGGGCACCTCTACTGTCACAGTAGCACTTTCAGGCAGATCAGTATCAGGGAACATCATTTCACGTTCCGTTTCAGCACAACCGATTAGAAAAGGCAAGGTAAACAGAAAAACAAGCAAGGTAAGTTTTAAAAACTGATTCAATTTTTTCATTGGACTCTCCTTTCAATTTCAGTGAGATTAAAATGTGCGAGACCATTTAAAGTTGGCTTGATATCCTCGATTCTTCTCAAGAGCTCTTGCGAAGTTCAACCTGAAGATACCGAATTGGAAACCGATGCCAAGGTTAGCTTTTGGGTAAACATCCTTTATGTCTGCCAAATTATCCCATGCTTGCCCTATATCTACAAAAGGCACAATGTAAATTCCTTTTGCTACACTATGAACATACTCCAAATTAAATAGAAATCCGTGGTTGCCCACAAATTCGTAGAGTGAGTATCCGCGTAAAGTTCCAGTACCACCCAGAACAAATTGGCGTTGATAAGGCAGCATATAGAAAGTAGAAGCAAGACCGACTTTTAAACGTGTATCAATCCGATCATCTCCAATGGGGTGGTAGTTACGGAGATGGACTATAAAGCGCGTAAAATCATGTTCAGAACCGATTGCTGAATTTGAATGTTCAACCAAAAAAGTGTTATACCACTCGTTTTTGTTACCTTGATTGTCAAAGTCATATCTTAAATTGGTATTTGCGCGGTTGTCAAAATCGTATTTTAGAGAAATACTATGCATTCTACCATCGTATATTAAGGAATTCGCTCTTGCAAGTGTGCCTACATCTAAATGATATCTTGAGGTGCCGATTCTTAAGTCAGAATTGTAGTGATTCAAAATGGTTTCATGTTCTTCCAATAGAAGCGATACTCCCAGCGTATGCTTCAATGTCGGATTCTGCCATTGCAGTGCCATTACTCCTCCTTGTCTGGTATAGTAGTCATTGAAGTCGGCACCAGTGAATGCTCTTAAGAATTGTTCGCTGCCGCTCAATAAGAGGTCTCTGTCCCTGACAGATGTAAGTCTATGAATTTGGGCACTATATGTCAGATTTGATTTCTCACCGAATGTGACACCGCCACCAAGCCGATAATTGAGAGTTTCTGTCCGAGTAGCAAAACTCATACTACCGAATACAAAAGGCATCAGCCCTAAGTGGGAACGTATTGGGACTGTGTCACCGTTTACATTTCGTCGAATCGTTTCGCCGGACCTTTCAAAAAAAAGTGGGTCGTAATACCATCTTTTGCCAAGTTCAAATCCACCACCGAGTCTTAGCCCATCAACAGGATTTAAGCCGCTGGTGTTCAAGAGACGGAAAAAATCCTTGCCAACCGGAGAACTTTTGCTTTTCTCAAACGCATCTAACATCCCTTGCATGTGCGATGATTTTGATGGCGGTAGAACTCGCATCCAATTGCCATCGTTGCTGTATAACTTTTCAACACCGACATTTGACCACCAAGAATGCTCACCTGTCCGTTGCTGTTTCCTGTCAAAGTTAATGCCCATCAGGATTGGGTCGGTAGATTCTGGATAATCCAGGACCTGCCAAGGAATTTCCATCTCTACAACCCACCCATCTTTGACAATATTAGCGGCAACCTTCCATCGGTCAGCATATTCGCGATTCTTTGAACGTGCAGTGGCAAATTGAACAAATTTTTTGCCCAACGGGTTTGCCATAAATAAGGTGCGTTGCGCGGATTTGTGCGTGTGAAATGGGTCAATGCTGAAGCAGACTGAATCCTCGTTCACAAATCGTATATGATCTTTAGTTTGGTGTTTTATGATATTTTTCGGATCTGAATCGTGCATTCTCCATGCAACATAGATCGCTTTATCTGTATAAACCAGTTTAACTATAGTTTGATCTTTGACCGGTTTCTCGGTACTCACGTGTGTAAATTTGTCGGTTTGAGGCGCGATTTTCCAGCACTTATCATCAAGTTTTCCATCAATTTTTGGCGGTTTTTCGATTTTAACCGCGAGCATCTCTTTTTGAACGGTCCCTCTATCCGGGTTTAGTTCTGCCTTTACCTTCAATTTGTCACCGAGATCAATATCTGTAGTCCCAAAATTGCTCAAATTTCCGAGCAAATCGCTAATCCGTTCTGTAGCGATTTTGCCGACAATGTTAACAAAGGTGACTTCCTTACGCTTTTCAGTCTTATCGGCAACCACAATGGCAAAGATACCGTAAGCTACATCTTCATCATATAGCAGACTGACTTCAACCATTTCGTTCGCTTCCTTGATTTTGACGAAAACTTCCCATTTCTCTTTTTTAAGTTTCTCTTGATAGTATTCAACAAGCATTGTTCCGTTTGTCCCGTGAGTTATTATAGGACTATCATAAGTGCGGACATAGATACCATCAAGCATTTCAACTATCTCTTTCACATCTGGTGCCGAATTCATGGATTTGGTAACCAGATTGATGAGTTTATCTGTCAAGTTGACTTCAACCTTCGCTTCGGGGTTTTGCGGGTGGTCAAAGGGGATGAGTCCTTTTTTCTTTATTTTTTCAGACTGTTCTTTTTGTGCTAACACTTGATGGATCGGTGTGATCCACAAGGCTAAACAGAATACCGTGAACAACAGTGTAAAATGTCTTTGCAGTTTCATTTTATTCTCCTTTTGTTTTTTGTTCTATACGGAACTTTTTCTCAATTTTAAGATTTTTTATAAACTCAGATTCAGATTCCATAAGTTTTCCAAAGAGGATTCCGAGTTTTTGAAAATCGATCTTCCCAAAAATGTTCACAAAAGTAATATTGTGCTCGTCAGTGAAGACGATAAAGATGCCATGTAGTACACCAGGGTTATCGGCGAAGAGCAGACTGACCTGAAGTTGGTCCTTAACCTTAATAAGATTCTCCCACTTTTGTGTTTTGAGGATTTTGTGGTAATGGCTTTCCATTTTAGTTAGATTTCCAGAATCTTTATCATAACAACGGATAAAAACGCCTTCTACCATCTCCGCATACTCCGCATATTCAGGTAAATTTACAGTGAAATTGATAAAAAGTTCGAAAAAGGATTTATCTAAGTTGATTTCAACCGTAGGGGTTGGTATAGTAGCAGAGTTCATATCTATTTTGCCCCGAATTGCATCGGTTTCTGCCATGCCATTGCCAAAAAAGCAGAAAGCGAGTAAAAGGGTTATCAGGCTAAATTGTTTCATTGTGTGTTTCCTCCTGGAATTGATGAATTAGGTCTTATAGAAAAATTTGTACGTTTGGTTTTAGACGTAATTGCCCCTGAATTCGGAACTTCGCCGGTTAGGCGGTTTAGTATACCTAAACTTTTATTGATTGCCGAAGAGATTTTTGATGTCGATTTGAAAGCACTGCGTGATGCTTCATCAATCTTAAGAGACGTGAAACTATCATTTACTGCAAGACCTGTTTTATGGAGCGCGTACTCCATCTTATTCATTGCATAGTTGAAATCCGTTTTTGCTTGTTCTATTTCAACATGCCTTTGATGTTGATAGACACCAAATAACACTATTCCCACAAGACAAGCAAGTGCGCTTATACGCAGCAATAATAGACGCGAGTTTTCCCAAGCGAATACATTGAAAAAACGATCTATCCAATTATTGCCACCAGGATTTGCCTGAACATAAGCCGTAACCTCACTTAATATATCTGGAGGTGAAGTTGGTTTTGGCAGATCGTCTAACACCGTCCCAATTGTTTGTGCCAAATTGAATTCGTGTTGACACCTTTCACATGTTGTAAGATGAGAAGCAATTGCGGATTCGGTGGCAGTATCCAATTCCCCCGCAATATATTCTTCAATTTGAATTTGGCAGTCTGTGCAAGTCAATTCGTGTAGTGGATTTTGCGTCATCAGTTATGTCTCCATGAGGCGGTTCAATATCTCCCGCAATTTTTTGCGAGCACGAAATACAGTTGATTTGACGGTGTTTTCAGGTTGTTTCAAGACCTCTGCAATTTCTTTATAACTCATCTCTTCTAATTCCCGCATAATTACGATTGATCGCATAGTTGGCGGTAATTCGTCAATCGCTTGATGTACTAACTGCTTGAGTTCCTGCTTGATGGCAGTCTCCTCCGGGGTTGGATTTGACCGATGTGAATGCGTATGCAGTAGCATTTCAAGCGTTTCACCCTCTTCTTCGGATAAATGTACCCGAAATTTTCGGCGTCTTAGTTGGTTAAAACAGAGATTCTGCACACATTTCAGCAACCACGAGCGAACGGTTTCCGGCCTTATTTTTGTACGATGTTGCCATGCCTTGATAAAGGTTTCTTGTGTCATATCCTTTGCGTCTTCGCTGTTTTTGACTAAATAAACGTGAGTTCGGAAAAAAAGTAAGTATTTATGGTATAAAGAGAACCCCTTTAGTATAATGAAGTAATCCATACTTTATCAAGGAGTTCTCTAATGACTATTGTATCACTTTTTTGTGAAATTGACGACTTTTTAATTGTGTATGAAAAATATAAAGCAGCGCATCAACTGCCCGCAAGCCAACGCCCTGAAAAGCGGGGACGCTCGCGCACTTTACATCCCAGTGAGGTGATGACGATCCTTATTCTTTTTCATCAAAGCGGATATCAAACATTGAAAGATTATTATGAAAAACACGTGCGACACTATTTGCGATGGGCCTTCCCGAACTTGGTGAGCTACAATCGTTTTGTGGAACTTCAACAAGAAGTGCTTGAACCATTGTCTGTTTATCTTTACACACGCTTTGGCACCTGTGATGGTATCTCCTTTGTTGATTCTACACCTATACCGGTCTGCCACAATCGCCGTATTCTGACACACAAAGTCTTTGCTGAACAAGCATCACTTAGCAAAAACTCTGTCGGTTGGTTCTATGGGTTCAAACTTCATTTGAGTATCAACACATCTGGCGAACTTTTGGGTATTGAGTTCACACCCGCCACGACAGATGACCGGAAAGTTGTGCCGCAGATGGTAGCCGGTCTGTTTGGCAAACTCTTTGCGGATAAGGGATATATTTCCCAAACCCTGCGTGAATACTTACGCTCCCAAGACATTGACTTGATATATAAGGTTCGCAAGAATATGAAGCCGGAACCTTTATCAGACTTTGATGCGATGCTGCTCAAGAAACGGATGCTCATTGAATCAGTTATCAAGGAGATAAAAACGCAAACGCAACTCCAACATACACGACATAGAAGTTTTATCAACTTTCAAGTAAATATGGTGGCGGCATTGATTGCTTATACCTATTTAGAGAAGAAGCCCTCTTTGAACTTGCCGGAATATCAGCAGATCACCGAGACATCGCTTGCTCTAAAACCTTAAATCTTTTTCCGAACTCACG
>PYJA01000122.1 GCA_003635185.1 Candidatus Poribacteria bacterium
CATCTGGGGCAAGCGATTACAAATTGGGTTGGTAAGCGTGCGAAGTTTCCAAAGTTCAAAGGGCGTGGCTACAAACAGAGTTGGACAACAGACGAGCAATCTGTCAAAATAGAAGGCAAGCGTATCAGATTACCCAAGATTGGTGGATAAAAATGCGCGAAGCGTTGCGTTTTGTTGGCAAGATTATCCAAGTGACGATCTCAAGAACAGCCCATCGTTGGTTTGTCTCTATTACCGTGGAAACAGAGGACACCGGACTTGTTGACACCTCAACACACCCTGTTATCGGTATAGATGTTGGCATTAGCACATTGGCAACCTTGAGTGACGGCACAAAATATGATAATCCGAGACCCCTTAAACGCTATGAACGCAAGCTCAGACGGGAACAACGCAAATTGAGTCGCAAAGTGTTGCTGTCAAATAACTGGTTTAAGCAAAAACGAAGCGTGGAACGTGTGCATTATCGCATCGCTTGTATCCGAAACGATGCACACCATAAAGCCACTACTGATATTGTGAGCAAGGCCTCTGCTATCGGCATAGAAACGCTAAAGATTACCAATATACTCAAGAATAGAAAACTTGCGAAAGCACTATCAGATAGTGCGTTAGGCGGTTTTTTATTAAAACTCAAGACGAAAGCAGAAGCGTTAGGAATACCCGTTGTAGAGGCACCACACTTCTTTGCATCATCAAAGACCTGTAGTTGTTGTGGGCATAAGAAGAAAGACTTAGCACTTTCAGAGAGAACGTATCATTGTAGCGAATGTGGGACCTCAATAGATAGAGATATCAACGCTGCAATAAACTTGAGAACCCTCGCTGTCGGATAGACAGAGAGGCTAAACGCCTGTGGAGTCTGTGTGAGACACCAAGCAAGTTCAGGAAGGGTGCGATGGACGGTGAAGCAGGAATCACAGAGGAGGGTTGTGTGCAAAAGAAGCACACGGCTTTAGCCGTCGTGAGTATCACAGTTGCTTATATTACAGCAGGCGCTGCAGGAATGTATTGTGGCACCTGTATCCATGACAATACCGTCGCGACAGTACTAAAAAAACAGGGGCATAACGTTGAATTGATTCCAACATACACACCTACCCGAACAGATGAAGAAAATGTGAGTTTGAATCGCGTCTTTTTTGGTGGCATTAACGTATACCTTCAACAAAAACTATCTTTGTTTCGGCATACGCCTTGGGTATTTGATAGACTTTTGGATAATCCATCATTATTAAACGGATTAGCACGTTTTAGTGGTTCAACTGACGCTCGAGATTTGGGTATGTTGACGGTGTCTATGCTCAGTGCTGAGCATGGGTATCAAAAGAAAGAGTTAGAGAAATTGGTCAAATGGCTACAGGTCGACAATCAACCGGATATCGTCTATTTGACGAACTCCATGCTTGTCGGGTTTGCAAAAGAAATTAAAAATGCTTTAGATGTTCCAGTTGTGTGTGGACTTCAAGGTGAAGATATATTTCTTCGTGACTTGATTGATCCTTACAAAACTGAGGCTTTAAGCTTGCTGGCACACCGTGCTGCAGATGCTGATGGATTTGTGGCACCCTGTAACTACTATGCCCAATTTATGGCAGAGGAGTATCTAAAAATCCCTGTTGATAAAATTGATGTTGTGCCACTCGGTTTGAACTTAGATGGACACGGTAATTTAGTTGAGAAACCAAGTCCTCCTCCCTTCAAAATCGGCTACTTAGCGCGCATTTGTCCTGAAAAAGGGTTGCATCTCTTGGTGAGTGCGTTCAATACACTGACAAAGGAGCTGGGCGCGAATAACATAGAACTGCATGTTGCGGGGTACCTCGGCAAAAAGGATGAACCGTATTTTGAGGAGTTAGTTAATCAAATTCACGCCTGGGGATTGCAAGACAGTTTTGTACATCACGGGGAAGTAACACGTTCACAAAAGATAGATTTTCTGAACCGTCTGCATGTTTTTTCTGTTCCCACAGTTTACCGTGAATCAAAAGGTCTATCTATATTGGAAGCCCTCGCGAATGGAGTGCCAGTTGTTCAACCGCAACACGGCTCATTTCCAGAGATGGTAAAAGCAACCGAAGGCGGTATTTTGGTGGAACCTGAATCTTCTGAAGCACTTGCCGAAGGTATATTTCAGCTATTCCGAGATCCCTTAAAACGGAAGCAATTAGGAACAGCAGGGAAGGCTAACGTACATCAAAAATTCAGTGATGTCATCACCGCACAGCAGTTGATGAAAGTGTTTGAAAAGTATCTTTAGTGTTCCAATTCGTTTTTCACACCTATAAACTGTAGATTCTGTATTATTTTTTGAACGACATCAAACTTGTATGTCGGCAAAAACAAAGGAGATAAATTATGGTTAGAACATGGCTTATTTTTGTTGTCATGACTGTGGCATCATGGGGACTCTACGGCGTTTTTCTTCATAAAGGTCAATTGTCTATGGAAGATGCTGTGCATGGACGTTATAAAGCGTTCCTTTTTGTAGGTCTTGCGTATCTATTGGTAGCTGTTATCGGTTCGGCACTCATGCTTATTGTAAACGGTGCTGAATGGTCTTTTACTGGGAAAGGTGTATCATGGTCTTTCCTTGCAGGTGTTGTTGGGGCAATCGGCGCGTTTGGCGTTTTACTTGCATTCGGTGCGGAAGGCAGACCTGCTGTGGTAATGTCAATTGTTTTTGCGGGTGCACCAATAGTGAATGCTATTGTCGCAACACTGTCGCATCCGCCTGCAGGGGGTTGGGGGGCTATCCGTTGGCAATTTGTGCTTGGCATTTTACTCGCAGCGGCTGGTGGGTGTCTCGTAACATTTTTCAGACCCGGTTCTTAGCACAAGTAAAAAAGATTACCGCTGAAACCATGATTTTATTCTAACACCGTTCATCTGTCGGGAAAAATAGCGTCGAATTGATGTTTGTAGGATTTACAGGTACATCTGGAACTCTATTATCTTTTGATCATTTTCAGTACCGCATCTGAAAGCAAAGTACTATCCTTTTCGGGCAATAATGTCTCTAATATATAGGAAAAGGAGAAATTGTTTCATGAGCGCAGAAGAATTAAAAGATGCTGAAGATGCTGAACTAATAATTGCGGTGCTTGCAGACAATCTCAAAGCATTTGATGAATTGGTGCTTCGGTATCAGCGAGCGATGCTGTCCGTAGCACAACAAATCGTTCGGAATCCAACGGATGCAGAAGATATTGTCCAAGACGCTTTTCTACTCGCTTTTGAAGCACTACCTCAACTTGAGAATCTGAATCGGTTCGGTTCCTGGCTTTATTCAATTACACGTAACCGGGCACTGCGATTCATGAAACGGGCGAGTAAGTTTCAATTGCATGAGGATATAGAGGCAGAATTGCAAGTTGAGGCAGATCCTGCTACTTCTGATCCAGCAAAAATTTTGGTGCAGCAATCCACTCATGAAGCCATTAGAGATGCAATTAATTCATTACCCCCTGAATTTCAGGAGGTTATCAAACTCTATTACTGGGTAGATATGCCGCAGAAACGTATTGCCGAATTTTTATCGCTTCCCTTAACGACTGTAAAATGGCGGCTGCACAAAGCAAAAGAGTTACTAAAATCACTTTTAGAAAAACGAGGGTATGGAGAGATATTATAACAAGCGAGAGGAGACGAAGTCCCACTGATAAGAGGGAAGGGTCCCCATAGCGATAGCGTGTGGGGAGGTGGGGTTTCTTCCGAGCGCTAACTGGGTTCAAAAGAAAAACATTCACATTAGGAGGTATCTCACATGGAACAGGAACGACAACAGGAAATTCGCGGGCTATTTCAGATGCTGGAACAGACAGCGAAAATCGCTGAAGATGCCGTATTGACAGAAAACTATAAGGATAGTGAAAGCCGATGCATTTCCCAATTTAATAAAGTTTTACAACGACTGGATGAGATGAACGTCGTCCCCAAGGATCTCTTTGATCCATTACAAGAATATGCAGATTTTAGCGAAATAAGTATTGCCTGCAATCATCTTGCAGCCTACCTAAGTGAGGGATCAGGAACATCATCCGATCTAAAAGGCATGATGACGAACATTCTTGGTAAAAAATTTATTGACGACGTAAGTGAAGATTTAAAGGAAGGAAAAATAGGTGTCCTGATTCGCAAATCTATGCCGCAATTCCTCACAGAAGCTACATTGGACGATATAAAAGAATCATTCAATGTAGGTGAAGCGGGGCAGTTAACAGTGGCAACAGAACTTGGGAACATTGATATACAAACATCACAAAGCGACACTATCGGCGTTACCGTCCGCCGTTCTGCGCAACTAAAAGTTGATAAACATGCCGTTGATATCCTTAAGGATTTTGATATAAGTTTTGACCACCAAGATAAAAACCTTCATATTGATGCGAAATTCAAAGGTAGCAAAAGATATTGGGAAAAAATTGCCAGCCGTTTTGAGGTCCATTTTGAAATAAGAGTACCGCAGCGTTACGATGTTAATATGCAAACCGAAAACGGTGATATTTCTGTTGCCAATGTAGAAGGTAAAGTTAGCGCCAAAACGATTAGTGGTGAACTACAGTTTGAAAATATCACTGGGCCAGTTATTGGGTATACATCCAAAGGTAGTGTCAAGCTGATAGGATGTAAAAGTGATGTTTATCTCCGAACTACACAAGGTAACATAGAGGTTAATGAACACATCGGGACACTTGACACAATGACATCTAACGGAAATCTTTTGCAGACCAATGTTCTTGGGCATATCTCAGGACAAACCGCTAACGGAAATATAAGACTTAGCCGTTGCAAAGGTGGAGCGGAAGTCGAAACTACTGATGGAAATATAGAACTTGAAACCGAAGGGACTGTCACTGCCAAAACCGCGAAGGGGGCTATTGATGCCAAAATTTCTGGGCAGTTTCAGGAAGATTCTGTTTTAGACGCGACCGGTGGTAGCATCTCTGTTTCGCTCATCCCAGAGATTGACGTAAAGATTGATGCGAAAAGCAGTGATGGCAAGATCACAACCGAATTTCCAGTGACTATGGTTGTCCAAGGCTCGCTTAAAATAGGACAGTTGCACGGGGACATCAACGATAGCGGTCCCCTTTTGACACTTCGTTGTGTTGGGGGCGATATTAAGATGATAAAACAGAATAGAATGTCCGTAAGCACCCCAATGCCATAGACGTATTCGTTCAAGTCTATGTTGACGTTTTATCCGGTATCTGATAAATTGGAGGGCGTGAACTTGTCTAAGTTTGTTGAAACGAGAGATGCAGCAGATGAATACTGAAGCGAGTATATGCCTAATTGTTTTCGCGAAAAACCCTGTCCCGAATCAAGTAAAAACGCGACTGCTTCCAAAATTATCTCCAGAACAAGCAGCATCGTTATATGGTGCTTTTCTCACAGATTGGTGTGAAACGCTTGCTGAGCTCCCGAATATAGATTTGGTAATCGCGTATACACCGCCAGGAAGTCAAAGCGATTTACAAGCGTTAATTGAGACTGATGTTACTTACATTCCACAAACAGGCGTAGATTTAGGTGAACGTCTTACTTCTGCCACGCAATGGGCATCCGAAAACGGATACGAAAAGATATTAATCGTCGGTTCCGACAGTCCGACACTCCCACTTTCATATATTCTTGAAGCGGTTGCCGGTCTCGACTCGCGCGATATTGTTATCGGTCCAAGTGTAGATGGCGGTTATTACCTTATCGGTTTTTCAATAGAAAGTCTCCATAAAATAGTTCCATCCATTTTTGAGAAAATTGCGTGGAGTACACCGCAGGTTTTTCAGCAGACAATCGAACGTATTGGTTCTGTAAAAGCTACGCTCAAGCTTCTACCACCTTGGTACGACGTGGATATACCTGAAGATTTAGCATTTTTGCACGTACATCTTTCTGCAATGCGACTTGCAGGAATTAAGGTGCAAGCAATTAGAACAGAAAGTTTGTTATTAGAATTGTTGGAGGAGAATCCGTAATGGGACAATTAGATGGAAAGGTTGCAATTGTAACGGGTGGCAATAGGGGGATTGGAAAAGGCATAGCGAAAGGTTTTGCAGCTGAAGGCGCGAGTCTGACGATTGCTGCAAGGGATACTGACCTGCTTTCGCAAACTGCTAATGAACTGCGCGCAATGAATGTTAAAGTCCTTGCTGTTCCTACTGATGTTACTGATGAAGAACAAATTAAGGTGCTCTTTGAAAAAGCGATGGCTGAATATGAACGCTTAGACATTCTTGTTAATAACGCTGGTGCGTTTGACGGTGGTCCAATAGACGAACTCTCAACAGAGGCATGGGACAAGGTGATAGGTGTTAACCTACGCGCGCCGTTTCTCTGTTCGCGTGAAGCGATGCGGATTATGAAGGCGCAGGGTGAAGGCGGGCGCATTATTAACGTAGGTAGCATTTCTGCACACCGTGTGCGTCCGCGGAGCGCGCCTTATAGTGCAAGCAAGTTCGGGATATGGGGATTGACACAAGTAATCGCATTGGAAGGGAGACCGCACGGTATTACGGCGAGCTGCTTGCAACCCGGCAACACTTATGTTGAACGGATTCAGAACCACCCATTTCCGCCATCTGAACCGATGATGGAGGTTGACGAACTTGCCAAAGTTGCTGTCCTTATGGCAACGCTGCCACCTAATATCAATATGTTAGAGGCAACGGTGCTACCTGTGGGACAACTCTATGTTGGACGTGGCTAACGTTTAGCAACGAATACGGCTTTGTTATAGTGAAATCTAAAATTATTTTTACAGTTCTTTAGAGGTTTGATGCGTTTGTAGTCGCGCAATTCATTGCGCCTCTTACATTGAACGGTAGGCGAGGTTTCCTAACCTCGCTGGCGTAGAGTGTAAAAGTAATTCCAAAATCTACTATAATGCTCCGTGTAGACACATTGGAGAAATCATGAAGGCAAATCGAAACCAATTCATGGAAGAGGGGTATCTCGTTCTGCGAGAGGTCATTCCTGCTGATGAACTGGATGCACTTCGGCAAAGTTACGAACTGATGGTGTCACGACAGCGCGACATCTGGGCAAAAGAACGACAACCAAACGATCCACCCGGAGGTGTGTGGGAGACTTCGGCGCAACCGCGTTTAAATCTTGGACGTGAACCGCTTGCTGGACTTGTAGATGAAAAAACGGCGAGTGCCATCGAAATTTGGGCACACGAAAACATGCAAGGTGTCAGTAGTGAACTACTCGGTGTTGAGGACGCTGGTGTTACTGAAATGATGCTCATGTGTAATCCTGTAAGTGATCGGGGCCCTGCTGCTTGGCATCGCGACCATCACCCAATTGATACCGCACCCCTACAAGGTTATCTTGATGACATTCTGGAAACGGGGCCGCGCTACGTGCAATGGAATCTGTCGCTCTATGACGATAATGTGTTATGGGTTATTCCGGGTAGTCACTTGCGAGTGAACACAGACGAGGAAAACGGACAATTGTTGACAGATCCGCGAGTGCCATTGCCCAATGGAGTGCAAACACATCTCAATGCGGGTGATGGTGTGGTTTACATTTTACCAATTTTACATTGGGGAAGCAACTACAGTCGGAAGATGCGCCGCACGATACATGGAGGGTTTTCAAACTTTACACACTACCCAACCCTTGACTACATAGAATATTTGTCGCCACAGGTACAAGAGATGTTTGATCGGTGGGATAAACGTAGTCAGCAGATGCAAATGTGGACTGAATACGCACTTCAGTCTGTGATTGAAAAGAATGCTACTGCCTATCACACAGCACTGGAAAAGTTACATCCGGGTAGGGATGAGAAAGGAAAATTGCTATCTACAGTCTTTTTATGTAAAGCGGCATGTTTCGTAGCACTGGCGCATGGGTGTGAACTTGAAGATATTCCTGATGACCTCCGCAACCGTGGAAAAGGATTTCATTCCATCACGCTTAATTGGGGTCCACCCTTCGCTGAGGAACGTTTCACACGAGAGGAGGCGGTCATCCTCTGGGAACGTTTTAAACCGTTGGACACACTTCTTAAAACGGATGAAGAACATTTTTTCCCAGGTTTTCAATCAGGACCGATGCGATACTATTTCAATGAGATGCCTCCGAATTTCGGCGTTTCAGATTTTATTGCGAGCTGGCAAGAGTAAAAGTTACTCCTGCTTTGCTACAGCCGCAACCCTAACACCCCGCTGAGATAGAAATATGCCTCCTCAGTATAGCGTGGCAGGTTTTCTGGGTCTTCAACCTCAAGTTCTAATGTTAGGTCTCCTTGATAGTTGGCTTCTTGGAGCGTCCCGATAATCTGTTGAAGGTTGAGTTCACCGCGTCCGATGCCGACAGATACAGCACCAATATGGTCTTTGAGATGCACCGCATAGATACGCGAGCCGAACTGACGGATGGCAGCAAGTGTGTCTACTCCAGATGTATGGAAATGTCCTGTATCAATACAGATGCCCATTCGTTCATCGGGAATAGAATCTAATACTCGTTGAAAATCATCAGGTTGTTCAAGAACATTTCCGTGGTGTGGTTCAAGTGTCAATTTGATCCTGCTTTCTGCTGGGATTCGTGCTAACACCTCGCGCACACAATTAATAACTCTGTCCAATGCACCATGTTCAGTTCTGCTTTGTGCACCACTGGTTGTCAGATGTGTTGCGTTGAGTTGTTCGGCGATATCAACACACTTCGCTATTGCTTCAGCACGCGCTTCAACATCGGTATTGTCGTTGCCACCCCAACCAGGAGGATAAAGTCCAGCACACTTCATGCCGGATTTGTCAATTTCCTTTTTCATACTATCTACGTCAAATGCGTGGACAGCATCAACGCTCCATATAAGCGGTCCGTGAATTTCCATAGCGCGATAGCCGATTTTTGGCGCGTATTCCAAGGTCGCTGCTACTTCGTCTTCAGCATAGCCTCGGTAACAGATAGAAGCACAAATAATGTCCATATAAGTTCCTTATTTCGAGTTAGCCCAAAGAACCGTACCAATTCCCAACTATGATGATATTAACCGCATATATTCGTCGTGCCTTCCTATCCAAAACCAGAAGTAAGTTCCTTCTTTTTCAAATGCAAGCGTTCGATAGTTAATTCCTACTCTTACTGCCCAGTACGCGTTAACCTTCTTAAAACCCAGAGATGGATGTCCTGGATTTTGTTTTAGGAGTTCAAAACTCTTATCTGCAAGTTGCTGAACATAACGCGGAAGATTTTGATAATGTTTCCGAAAACGCGAGGTTTTGACATGTTTTATATCTCTTCGCATTTACCCGCCTGAAAATCAGCAAGTGCTTCTTCCGCGAAGCGGTCAAGTTTTCCGGCCTTTACGTCGTCTTCAAATTGCTTGTCCCACGTTTCTGCTTGGGTCTCATACATTTTTAAGACTTTTCCAAACTCAATTGCTAATGTTTTTAGTAATTCTTCTCTCGTTCCTTGCTCGGCATTCACCTCTGGAAGTTCTTGTATCCACCCAACCCATCCTTCACCATTTTTTTGAATATGGAAGGTATAGGTCTCTTCAAACCCTTGCTTCTGTGTTTCAGCAGTAAAAACTTTTTCCATGCTTGCCTCCTCGTCCCAAGTTTAAGGATAAACAATTATATCCTGTAACAGTCCAATTGTCAAGAAATTTATCTGCCATTTTTCCTTGAAATATCAGTGAATTGTGGTATTATAGTGAGAAGCTTTATAAACGAAAGAGGTCCTAATCACAAATCGGTTTTACCATCTCGGAGCAACACAAATGATCCAACAAATTGAAATAACCTTACCTGAATACTCGCGTGGTTTTCACCTTATCACAGATGAAATTCTCAAATCGCTTGGAGAATTGCCGAAAGCAGGTATTCTTCATCTTTTTATTAAGCATACTTCAGCAGGCTTAACCATCAATGAAAATGACGATCCGACGGTGCGTGAAGATTTTGCCAATAGTTTTGATCGTCTCGTAAAGGAGCGTGAACCTTTCTATAAACACACAATAGAAGGTGATGACGATATGCCCGCACATATCAAAGCGTCGCTTGTCGGTTTTGCTGTATCCATCCCGATTACGAACCATAACCTAAATTTAGGTGCATGGCAAGGTGTCTATCTGTGCGAATTCCGTAATCAGGGTGGCAGGCGCAACCTAACGGCGACGCTTTATTCTTAGTGCGCTTTACCGAAGCTGGAAGATTGACTATACCCAAGACGATTTGAGTTCGTGCACTTTCAGCGATGCCAGTGTAACTGCGCCGCCCTCTGCATAAATCCCGATGTCCGCATTATCAAGATCGGGCAGGAAATAAGAGGTCATTGAGAGCGCACCTGCATTGCCAAACGCCTCAATAGAGATACGATCAACTAAAATCTGTAATTGGATTTTGCCATCTTGTGGTGCAAGTGGACCGCTCCTTTCAAGGAACGTTAACTGCTTCTCAGCGACATCGTATCGGACATCTTGACCGCGGATATTGAAACCTACAGCGGAGGCATCATTCAGTTCTATCTCTGCGCGGATATCAAACAGTTCACCTGTTAACCCTGCAAGCAGGTCTTCATCGGGATTAAGTGTAACATTGCTCCAGGCGTGCGTCCAATCATGGATATTTTCGATTTCTGCCACCGGCTCGCGGGACATGCGGATGCCTTCTGGTGTCGTCCGAAGTGTCAACACGCATGGAAAACTCATCTGCTGATTAAACGGCATTTCTGGTGGATTGCTACCATTCATCCAAGCAATTTGTATGCGTCGACCATCGGATTCAGGGACATCGCTCCAAGTTTGTGCGGCGTAAAAGTTTGCGCCGAAATCTGCCCGTTGTGATTCACCATCTGGCGTGAAGGTGGTACCATCAAAATCACCGACATAGTATTTTCCACCGGCTCCCCAGAAAATCCATTTAGTATTCTCAGGGGTGCCATCAACAGGGAGTTCAAAAATATCTGGGCATTCTCCATCTGGAATCTTAATGTCGGAGAGACGTTCCCACTCTTTTAGGTTTGTAGAACCAAAAAAGGTAAAATCATTTCCGTCGAGAAAAAGTGTCATTACCCATTTTTGTGTGGGTTCGTGCCAAATCACTTTCGGATCGCGATTACTTGCGACAATATGTTCAATAACAGGATTGCCTTCATATTTTGTCCAACTCCGTCCACGGTCATTGCTATAGGCGATGCTTTGCGTAAACGGTACTTTCTCTGGGGCGTGGCTACCAGCAGATGTATAAAAAGTCACGAGTACTGCCTCGTCACCAGTCTGAAAACCGCCGGTGTTATTCCAGTCCACTACGCCAGAACCGGAGAAAATTGTGCCGAGTTCATCGGGATGGATGGCGTGCGGTAGCTGTTTCCAGTGAACGAGGTCGGGGCTAACGGCATGCCCCCATGTCATGTTGCCCCAATTGATGCCAAAGGGGTTGTGTTGAAAGAAGAGATGATATTCTCCTTTGTAATAGATCAATCCGTTTGGATCGTTGGTCCAGTTAGTTTTCGGTGTAAAGTGGAACTGTGGGCGATACGTTTCTTTGTAAGCAGTTTGAATCATTGTCTGTTCCTTTCTTTCATAGGTAAGTGTGCCTCGTGGACACTTAGAACTATATCAGGACTTACGCATTTTCTCTTAAAGTCCCCCTTGATAAGGGGGATTGAGGGGGTTAAAAAGACTAAAAACAGTGAAATACCGGACTATTTAACCCCCCTGCCCCCCTTATCAAGGGGGAATGCGTAAGTCCTGTATATGATTTACATTCAATCTCTATCCCATTGCTTTAGTGGAGATTCTATACATGTTCTTCTATTTTGTCAAGAATGCTTTTTTTAATATCAGTGAACTTTTATTCTCTTAAAATTGCAATTTTTGTAAAATTATGCACCCGTTTTGCCATCTCACGCGTCACTATGTGTTGAAATGAATTGTTAGGATAATTTTTGCGGAGGTAACCACCGATGAAAAACGATGATGCTGAACTGATTCAACGCACGCTTGCAGGCGATAATAACGCTTTCTCTGAATTAGTGAAGAAATATCAAAAGCAGGTTCATGCGCTTGCCTGGCGGAAAATAGGCGACTTTCACGCAGCAGAAGATATTACGCAGGACACTTTCCTCAAAGCATACCAAAGACTCCATACACTCAAAGAACCGCATCGGTTTGCAGGGTGGCTCTATGTTATTGCGTCACGTCGATGCCTTGCATGGTTCCGCAAAAAGCGTCTGCAGAAACAAGTACTGGAAAATATAGGGACACCAGTGACAAACAGAGATGCTTATTCAAAGCATGTCGCAGAAGAACAGGCAAAAACTATTGATGAGGCACAACAAGAAGTCGTCAAAAAGTTGCTTGAAACGTTGAAGGAGAGTGACCGCACCGTCATCACGCTTCACTACTTTGGCGAGATGACGTGTGAGGAGATGAGCGAGTTTTTAGGTGTATCCGCAAATACAATTAAAAGTAGACTTCGCCGTGCACGCAACCGCATGAAAAAGGAGGAACCGATGATCCGGGAGGCAATTAGCAACTACCAAATTTCACCAAATCTTACTGAAAACATCATGCAAGAAATCAATCGTCTTAAACCAGCTGCACCTACAAGTAAACCTTTGGTGCCGTGGGTGATAGGTGCTGCAAGTACAGTTTTGATTGTGTTAATGCTTGGGATTGATGGTCAATATTTAGCACAATTCCAAAAACCGTATAGTTTAGATGCACAGTCTGAAAGGACGGTTGAACTTGTTGATGCACGTGATGTTCAAAACCTTGAGGAAGTATCGGATAACCGAAATCAACCTGGGAATATAACCGATTTAGGTGGTCCAGGTGATGGCAATGAAGTGAATGGGGAGCAGGTTTTAGGCGACCAAGGTGATTATACCCGAATGAATTTGCCAATAGGAGCAAAACGTAGACTCGGCAAAGGCATATTGAACGACATGGAACTCTCACCTGATGGTTCTCGTTTGGCAATCTCAGGTTCCGGCGGTATATGGCTTTATGATGTTCAGAAAGGAAACGAAATCGCATTCATTACAGATCATAAACACAAAAAAGATTATTCTAAACCAGAAACTGTATTTTCACCTGATAGTAAGACATTTGCAAGCAAAGGGTATCGTAGAACAATTTGGCTATGGGATGCGGAAACGGGTAAACACTTGCGTACAATCAAGGTGCCGAATGCCCCCGCAACAGGCTATCAATTTATGAAGGATGGCACTTGGTCAACGACCGTTATTCCTCTTAGTCAATATAATCCTGATGATGATGGAACATCTTTGATAGGTTTTGGTGGTTTTAGTGATAAAAAAACGAAAGCTAAATTTATTGTGCCTGCTGGTCCCCTCAAATCATTCAAATTCATGGCAGACAGTACAACTCTTATGACTCAGAATTTGGATGGTACAGTCTGGTTATGGGATATCACTACAGGAGAACAGAAAGCAACATACCGTCCAAAACTGCCCGGACTGAAACTTGGTAGCTACATTGATTGGGTGAGTTATAGTCCTGATATGTGGCGGATTGCAGCTGATGTCTATATTGCTCCTTCAGGCGAAGTTATTTATGCTCTCGCTGCGGGAGATAGGCACGGTACAATTTACATACAAGATGGACACACAGGCAAACTAATACGCACTCTGGAAGGACAAAGTAAAATTTTAAGTAAAGAAAATTCCATAGGCCAGATAGGTTATGGACAAAAAACACCTATTCAAAGTCACATGCGAATTCCGAAAATAAAGAAAGTTTTTTCACATAAGGGACCTCGGATAGGAGTGGAATGGATAACGGATTTACATTTTGCTCCAGATGGCAAAACACTTGTAAGTAAAAGCCGATTCAGAAAAAGTAAAAGCGGTAGTTATAGTGGTGCTGTTGAACTTTGGGATGTCAAAACAGGTGAACTGCTAACAAGACATGAATTGGGGATAGATATAAAGTTTTCTGGAGATGGAAAAGCACTTGCATTTATGGCAAGAAGGGTATTTGGGTACAATGGATCTGCGATATGGGATCTCGCAGATCGTCATGAAATTGCTGAATTTACGGACAATGTTGACGTAAAGTTTTCAAGAGACGGGAAAACATTCACTATTCTACGGAATGACAGTTTAGAGAAATGGGATATTGCCACACGCCGCAAAATCTCATCAGTACATACACCTCCAGGACTGTTTGCACTTCTTCCAGAACGTCATGCGTTTTCAGGAGATGGTACAATCTTTGCTGCTGTAGATAGATATGGCACAGTCAATTTATGGGCAACACAAACCGATACACAATTACGCCCCCTCACGGCAGACTATACAGCACCAATTACAACAATGGCTTTTTCGCATGATGGCAAAACGCTTGCAAGTGGTGATGGTGCCGGGAACATTCAACTTTGGGATATAAACACGAGCACAGTTAGCACAACACTGACATCCCCTTTAAACAAGTATATCGGCGGATTGGCATTTACCACGGATAATGCCACACTCATCAGTGAAAGTGAGGGTAACATTGAAGAGTGGGATATCGTCACTGGAAAAATAGTTAACGCCTACACTATAAAAGGTGCAGCGGACCAAGGTGTGCACGGTGCCAGTTCCCATGGTAGTACGGGTAGGGGTAATACCACCTTTACTTGGTCCAACGGTGTAACAGCATTGACTCCAAAAGGTGGAAAAATTGCTGCTTATATATGGCCTTCACATGAAAGAGAAGCTGGGGAAGATGGTAGTGAGATTAAGATATGGGATATTCAGACTAATAAACACCTATGTACCATAAAACATGAATCTCTTATAGGACGAACATTTGCATTCACATCCGATGGAAACATGTTTATTACTCGGGGTAGTGCTGTAGTGTTCTTGTGGAACACATATACTGGTGAACAACTTGCGAAGTTCAGCATACCCAAGGATCCAATTGAACGAGGCTATCTACCTGATATTTATGCTGGAGTTTTCACACGCGATAGCAAAACGTTTGCTGCCGCTGGAAGTTATGGAAATAATTCAATCTTTTTATGGGATATTGCAACACAGACGCATTTCGCAACACTCAGAGGGCATGAACACGTTATCTGTCGATTAACGATCTCTCCGGATGACACGATTCTTGCCAGTGGAGCTGCGAATGGTGAAATTCGTTTGTGGAAAATGCCCTCGGGTGAACACCTCGTTACATTCCAGTCGCCTGGTGGACACATTAGCAATCTGACATTTGCACCAGATAGCAAAAGCTTTGCAAGCACAAATGGTCGTTCAGATGGTATAAGTTCTGATACACGAGAAGGCGGAACCGTATTCCTTTGGGATGTACCATCCAAATAGTTAAAACAGTCCCAACAAAAATACTTTTCTATTTTTGCTCATTTGACAAACCTCCTATCCATCTCTTGTGGCACCTCACAAATAATCCTAACATATTGACAAACCGTTCCAATTTGGTAAAATAGAACTCTATTCTCAGATCATCCGTTTAAGGATCTTTTTGCTCAAAAATCTACTTTTTTCAGCATTATGCACCCGTTTTCCGCCTAACCCGCGTCATTTTAAGTACAGGAGCAACGTTAAAGATTTTATCTTACATCAATACTGAGAAAATACTTATGAAATCGCGCTGTCAGAAGGTGACCTATGAAAAAGAATGACGTTGAATTGATTCGCCGCATCCTTAATGGTGATGAACCAGCTTTCTCTATGCTTGTTGAAAAATATCAAAAGCGGGTTCATGCCCTCGCTTGGCGAAAAATTGGGGATTTCCACATCGCCGAAGAGATTACACAAGATACCTTCCTGAAAGCGTATCAGAAACTTGCAACCTTGAAGAAACCGCAACGGTTCGCCGGATGGCTTTATGTGATTGCAACGCGCTGCTGCCAAGCTTGGCTACGAAAAAAGCATATACAGACCGAAACATTAGAGGAAATAGATAGTGACGAGTTAGAACCGGAAGCGTATTCTCGATACGTTGCTGAGGAGAAAGCGAAGGTAGCCGTTGAAGCACAACGCCAAGTCGTCAATAAGCTTCTTGCTACATTACCAGAAAGTGAGCGGACGGTGATAACGCTTCACTACTTTGGCGAGATGACGTGTGAGGAGATGAGCGAGTTTTTAGGTGTATCCGCAAACACAATCAAAAGTAGGCTCCGCCGCGCACGCAACCGCTTGAA
Organism: Candidatus Poribacteria bacterium; assembly: GCA_003635185.1. Lineage (GTDB taxonomy): Bacteria > Poribacteria > WGA-4E > WGA-4E > WGA-3G > MSPOR6. Next base: position 16,152 of record PYJA01000122.1, read on the forward strand.
AAAGGAGGAACCGATGATCCGAGAAGCAATTAGCAACTTCCAAATTTCACCAAACCTTACTGAGAACATCATGCAAGAAGTCGCACGACTTAAACCTGCTGCGCCATCTGTTAGTAAACCTTTGGTGCCGTGGGCAATTGCGGCTTCAAGCGCAATTTTGATTATGTTGATGCTTGGTATAGGCAGTCAATACTTAGCACGTTTCCAGCAGCCTTATAGTTTAGATGCGCAATCCGAAAGAGCAATTGAACTTGTTGACGCACCTGTTGTTCAGAATATTGATGCAAAACCGGATGTTCAAAGCCGATTAGCGGAACGTTCCGATACAAGCGGTAAAGGCAATGGTAGTGGAGAGAAAGCGAATCAGGTTTTAGGTGAGGAAGGGAGCTATACGCGATGGAATTTACCAGAAGGTGCAAAACGGAGGTTTGGAAAAGGCGAGGTAACTGATACGCAGCTCTCATCCGATGGCACTCGCTTGGCAATCGCGGGGCCCTTAGGTGTTTGGCTTTATAATGTCAACACAGGAGACGAAATTGCACTCCTTACGGGTTTTCAACATAAGACCGAACGCGCTATGCCTCGCGTGATGTTTTCGCCTGATAGCAAAAAAATTGCAAGTAGTGGATATGATAATACAATTCGGATTTGGAACGCTAAAACAGGAAAAAACTTACTTACAATTAGCATGCCTATCGGTCCTGCAAGGCTATTTAGATTCCTTACTGATGGTACTTGGTCAATACATACTATTCCTGCTAACGAAGAAGTGGAATTAGATAAGTTTATACCTGATGGTAAAACTGGATCGGTAGAGATTATGTCTGATGGTTCACTTAGATCTATTAAATTCTTACACGACAGTAAAACGTTGATGATTCAGAATGTGAGTGGCACAATTTGGCTTTGGGACATCACTACTGGAAAAGAAATAGCTACATACAGTCCAAACCTACCCGAACCTCAACTTGAAAAATATAAGAATTGGCTCCGGATGGATAGGTTTCCCTATCCAGATAAGTGGAATCTTGAAGCAGATGCTTTTGTCAATTTGAAAAATGGTCTTGATGTTAAATTTGCATTTGCAGTTGGCGATAAAAGTGGCACAATTAGTATCCGAGATGGGCAGACTGACCAAGAAATTAGTACTCTAACTTGGCAAAAGGCATCTATAGAAAATATGGATAATACAGTATCTTCACCCATTCAAGACCGCGTGCGACGGCCTGGCAAAGTACGTCCGATTCGAAATACATTACCAACAGATTGGGTAAAATGGATAAGTAAACTAAAAATTTCTCCGGATGGCAAAACGCTCGTGAGTTGGAGCGATTACCGGATGGCCCATCGGCAGGGTGATGGGTTATATTGGCAGCAAGGGCCGACAGAACTCTGGGATGTTGCCACAGGAGAACGAATTGGGACGCTGCCTCTGTTTGAATCACGCCGATCAGACGTAGATGTAAAGTTTTCAGGAGATGGAAAGACTCTCGCGATCACAGGTGAGGGGGGTTGTGCGATATGGGATGTTGCTGCACGCCGTGAAATCGGTTTGTTCTCGGGAGAGATGGATGTCAAGTTTTCGGACAATGGAAAAATATTTGCTCTTATAGGAAATGAAAATCTTGCACTATGGGATATTCCCACACGCAGCCAAATCGCCTCAATTGATACGGTTCCAGAATGGTTTCGTCTTGAACCAAAACGCACACCGTCGGCGTGGGAGGTGCCTGTGCTTTCTACCATTTCATCGGATGGTGCAATCCTTGCTGCCATAAACAGACAAGGTACAGTAAATTTATGGCAACCGCGAACCAGCTCAGAACTGAAAACCCTCACTACAAATTTTACAAAACGATTTACTGCATTAGCGTTTGCAAATAATAGTAATATCCTTGCAAGTGGTGATAGCGTGGGTAATCTCCAGTTATGGGATCTAAACACAGACACCAAGCACACAATACTTACATCACATATTGGTAAACCTATTAGAGGATTAGCCTTTTCCACTGACGACACTACCCTCACCAGTGAGAGTGATGGTATAGTTGAAATATGGGATACCACTACTCGAAAACAGGTTGATAGTTACACTATGCCAGACGCAGTCGGAAGCGGAAGAATAAAAATGTCAACAAGTACTAAACTCACCGCTATTGATTTCTCCTATGGATTGACATCATTAACCGCTAACGGCGGGAAATTGGCTGCTTTTTGTGGTTATCAAAATAAGATAAAAGATAGCAGGATTAAGGTCTGGGATATTACGACTGGCAAACACTTATGCACTATTCTCCGAGAAGCTCCATCTTTTGAAGTAATATTGGCGTTTGCACATGATGGAAAAACTTTTGCAACAGGACACAGGGACAGGGCATATTTATGGAACACAAATACTGGGGAACGACTTGCTACATTTAATATGTCCAAGAATCAGATATCTCCAGCAAGTGGCACCACTGATGTTTATGCGGGGGCGTTCACTCATGATGGGAAAATACTTGCTATTAGTGGAAGAAGCAAAAAAAATATTATCTTTTTATGGGATATAGCAACACAGACCTGTATCGCAACGCTAAAAGGACATGAATACACTATTTGCCAATTGGTATTTTCACCGAATGACACAATTCTCGCCAGTAGGGATGCGGGCGGAAAAATTCTGTTGTGGAATCTGTCCAACGGTACACCTCTTACTACATTTAACTCACCTGGAGGATATATAAGTAAGTTGGCATTCACGCCGGATGGAAAAACCCTTGCAAGTACAAATGGTGGCAATTCTTTACGAAGTCCTGTCGGAACTATCTTTGTCTGGGACGTTCCATCTAAATAAACACTGGGATTACCCTCTATTTTCTTTCATTCCGCCACTTTCCAACTTAACTCCTTTCCATCCGAATTAACTCCACATATTGACAAACCGTTCCAATTTGGTAAAATGGTACCGCATTGTCTTGGATCGTCCTCTTAGGAATATTTTTTCAGCATTATGCACCCGTTTTCCGCCTAACCCGCGTCATTTAAAGTACAGGAGCAACGTTAAAGATTTTATCTTTTACCATTTCTGATATATAATGTCTCTTTTTTGTAGCATAAACTTTCCAGTTTGTGCCACATTCCGCTTCATTTTTAACAACCGCTAATGGACAAAAATTGATAGAAATGGTATTATATCGCCTTGCTGAGCGTGATTGCGTGGCGACTTTACTGGTTGACCCACATCAATCGGCACGCACCAGATGCGGATTGCAGGAGCGTGTTGACAGAAACAGAATGGCAAGCACTGGACTGTATAACACATAAGACCCACACTTTACCTGAAAAAATACCGACAGTGTCTGAAGTTGTTGTCTGGATTGCTAAACTTGGTGGGTTTTTAGCACGCAAGTCCGATGGCAATCCGGGGGTGGCCGTTATCTGGTGAGGATGGAAAAGGCTCACTGATATTGCTGCCACCTTTGCTCTCTTTCAGGAGATTGGACAAAACGATACCAAGTCAGGACTTACGCATTCCCCTCGCTTGCGGGGGATAAAGGGGGGCCATTCTTGAAAAGGACAAAAAATCAGGGTTAAAATCCTTGAAAGAACAAAATTTTGAACAGGGGCACCCAAATTTGCGTAAGTCCTGTTTAATTTGACTTCGGCAGAGTTTTTATGTTATTGTAACGTAAGTTTGATAATTAACAGGACAGAGGCAAATTGAACAGAGAACGGGCATATTTGCTTAAAAATCGTTATTTTGGTGTTTTTATGGTGACATTTAGAATTAAAGGGACATTTTGTAGCATAACCTGTTAGGTTGTGCAGAAACGGAACACAACCTAACAGGTTATGGGACAGCATCTGCGTTAGTTTCGGTTTTCTGACCGAACTGCTCACAATGTTCAATTAATTCTAAAGTTTACTATAAACCCATAAGTCCCCTGATAAGGGGGACTTTTAGTGGAAATGTGGCAGTTCTAACTATTTATCAAACTCTTGTTATTGTATTATAGTGGAATCCATAATTATTTAGAAATGACGGTAGGTTCGGTTTCCTAACCGAACCAGTGTAAATCGTGCGGTTAGAAACTGCAACCTACCAGGGAGTATTCACATATTTTTAGGTTTCACTATAAACGATGAATTGTGCCTCCAACAATTACAACATGAGACCTTACCTAACACTGTCTTTTATCGTGGAGAGAAAATATGTTTTGGGAAAAAATTGAATCACAATTCAAAGTCGCCGCTGCACACCAATTTTTACTTCATTTTAATGTAAATGATTTGCAGTACGACGAAGCTTTTGGCTATTTGCCCACTGTGGATTATTTAATGGAGCAACTGAATGTGCTCGGGTGCCGTTTAGTCCTTGGATACAACGCAACACAAGGATTTACGTGGCCCAATATAGGTAAATGGTTGGAAACACAGAAAATTTTAGGGCTTATTCCTAAAGACCAAGGCCCTCCAGAAGAGACCGATGATCGTAAAAGAATTAATAGTCAGCTCGCACTTCATAAGCTTCATGAGGATCCATTTCTGAAAAGCGATCCACTACCTACGAAAGATTTGGCAAATAAGATGCATGACCTCCTGAAGCAAGACAGAGTCAGGATAGGTTTGATTATCAACCATCTTGAACAGATTGCCCCAAACGATTCTATGTTCGATGCGGGGGCGACAGACAACCTTCAATTCTTCTTCCATCAACTCCAAAATTGGGCATCAGACTTGGAAATTCGTAGAAAAAAGCATATAATCTTACTGCTTACACAAAATACTTACGATATTCATCCGCGTTTTCTTGTGAATCAAGAAATACCTATCGTGGAGGTGCCGTTTCCAGATTATGATGAACGTCTGAAGTTTATTGAACATTTAAACAGAATCCCACAAGAAATTTCACATCAGGATTCTCCAGATGCGAAAGTGCAAGTGCAATTAAAACTCGGGAATGACCGGGAAAAGCAAACATTAGCAAAAGATGCAGCCGGCTTAAATCTTTTTGCTATCCACGATTTAGTGCGGCATGCAACTTCTTTAAAGCAGAAAGTAGAAGGCCCCATACTTGCAAACTATCGGCGTGAAAGCGTCAAAACATTTAGCCATGGAATTATTGAAGTCAATGAACCACTTACCGAGCCGAAACAGCACTGGTCAAGCCATGTAACAAGGGTCATTCAAGATATTGTAGGCGGATTAAATGAACAGGATTTGAGGCGCGTGCCACGCGGGATTCTTCTACTTGGGCCTACCGGTAATGGAAACATCTTCGCAGCACGTATGTTGGCTGGACAAACAAATATGGCGTTTGTGAGACTTCGTTATGCGAGTCAAGTAAGTGAGGTAACAATAAACGTCAATGACAATGGTGCGGGTTATGATAGAAACTTGAATTCTGCTATCAACTTTATCCGTGGACTTGCTCCAGTCGTTGTGTTTATGGACGAAATCGAGCAGGTTTCGCCGCATGCAAGCATGAAAACAGCAAATTTGGAACGCCCCTTTCCTGTTATTCTTACGAATGCTATCAGCGATGCTTCCTTGCATGGTCAGGTAATATGGGTTGGCACATCAAGTCGCCCTGATCTAATCCCACCTATCTTTCGGCGCCCTGAGATCTTCAATCATAAATTGGTGCTGCTGCCACCTATACCGGAGAGTCGAGCAGGTATTTTACAGTTTTTCTGCCGATTTCACACACAGGCAGAGATTAATTTCCAGGAAATTGCGAGACACGAAAAACTACGGGGGGTAAGTGTCAACGATCTCAATCTAATTGCGCAACGCAGCCATAATGTTGCCAAACGGAAAAATCGAAATACTTTCACAGAAGAAGATTTACGCGAGGTGGTATCAGATTTTATGCCAGACTATTCTCCAGAAATGCGAATGTTTATGGTGTTATTAGCGTTACAGGAGGCAAATTCACGTGCTATGCTACCAGATAGACTGCCGCCACCATACCGGGAGTTTGTAAACGAAAACCAAATTGACAAAACAAAGATCAATGCCCGATTGATGGAACTTGGACAAGAACTTGGGCTGAGTGCTTGAATTGAGTGTTGTATAATACCTAAGTGCTATCCGTTGTAGAGGCGAGGTTTTCTCGCGCGTACAAACAGATGGTATTAGATTATATATCAAATGCAAGTTTTTCCGCTTTCGCTTTCTCTTCATTCACAAATGCAAGTAGAATCAACCCAACGATAAAGAAAACCATCAATGAAATAATAGCCAGACGCGCGGTGCCAGTAATCTGTCTTATTAGTCCAAAGGTAAGTGGTCCCCAGATAGCAGAAAACTTGCTAAAGACGGAAAAAAATCCGTAAAACTCAGCACTTGCTTGTTCCGGAATCATTGCCCCATAGAAAGAACGACTGAGTGCTTGTGTCCCACCAAGAACTAACCCAACAACCATCCCCAACGCAAAAAATTCTGTTGCTGTTTGAATAAAATACCCGAAAATGACGACACCACTCCATAGAACTAATGAAACCATCACTGCTTTTTTTGCACCGATACGGTTCGCAAGTTGACCGAATATCAACGCACCTCCAATTGCAACAATTTGGACAAGCAGAAGTGTCACCATCAGAGATGTCGCTGATAGGTCTAACTCACTTTTACCATAAATTGCCGCCATGCTTGTTACCGTGTGAGCACCATCATTGTATACCATATAGGCAATCACAAAAAGGGAAAGATGTTTGAAATTGCTCACCTTTTTGGCGGTTGCGATTGTGCGGTTGATGCCAAGGGAAAGATATGCAAAGATTTTTGGTTGATGGCGGTAAAAATCAGGGAGTTTCTGTTCTGTTCTATCCTCCTTTAAATATATGAGAGTTAGTACTGTCCAGCCTGCCCACCAGATTCCTGTCATTGCCATAGCGATGCGTACCGCCATCGGTTGACTAATCCCGATTTTGTCATGCATGGCAACAAGTACTAAGGAAATACCAAATTGTACGGACCCGCCAACATAACCGAAGGCATACCCTTTGGCAGAAACCGAATCAAGTTTATCGTCCGAAGCAAGCTGCGGTAAAAACGCGTCATAGAAGACATTCCCCGCGACAAAGCAGACCTGTGAACTGATATAAAGCACAACCGACAACCACACAAATCCAGGCTTACAAAAGAAGAGTAAGGTGGCAAACAAACTCCCGAAATAAGCGAAACCGATAAGAAACCGTTTCTTTGCTGAAGAAAAATCAGCTATCGCGCCAAGCACAGGGGCAAAGAGAAAGACAAAAAACGCAGCTATTCCGACCATGAATCCCCACAATGCTGTCGCGCTGAAGATTTGCCCGAAAAGTGTGACACCTGCTTCACCAACAATACCTTCCTTAAAATAGATCGGCAGCAATGCTGCATGGACAGTGGTAATGTAAGCAGAATTCGCCCAATCGTACATGCACCAGCCAAAAATTGATTTTTTGTCGTTCTTCATATTTATTCTATTTGCAAAGGGATAAGACAGGTGCCTGTTCTATATTTTCCAGCATTGACTATGCAGAGCGAATTAGGGCAGTAGGAACGTGAGGGTTCCACGCTCCCACTGCCTATCTTGTCAAGATTAGACAAGGTCGAAGCGGTCAAGATTCATGACCTTGTTCCATGCTGCCACGAAGTCATGCACAAATGCTTCTTGAGCATCATCACATGCGTAGACTTCCGCAATCGCTCGAAGCTGGGAGTTTGAGCCGAACACAAGATCGACACGGGTGCCGATCCACTTGATCTCGTTTGTCAAGCGATCGTGTCCTTCGAAAACACCCTCGGTCGTAGAAGGTGCCGCCCACTCGATGTTCATGTTAAGCAAGTTCACGAAGAAATCATTCGTCAACGTTTCGGGACGGTTAGTGAAAACGCCGAGTTCGGACTGACCGACGTTGGCATTCAGAGCACGCAAGCCACCGACAAGAACCGTCATCTCAGGAGCGGTTAGCGTCAGCATTTGTGCCCGATCCACCAGTAACTCTTCGGCTGTTCTCTCGTGTCCGTTTGCGAGATAGTTGCGAAATCCATCGGCGGTCGGTTCAAGTACAGCAAATGACTCCACATCGGTTTGCTCCTGCAACGCGTCCGTGCGTCCCGGCGCGAACGGAACTTCTACGTTGATACCAGCATTCTTCGCAGCTGCTTCGACTGCTGCACACCCTGCCAAAACGATCAGGTCAGCAAGCGTGACCTGCTTCCCGTCGGACTGCGATCCGTTAAATTCTTCTCGAATTCCTTCAAGGGTCTGAAGTGCCTTTTCTAATTCGGGCGGATTGTTGACTTCCCAGTCCTTCTGTGGTGCAAGGCGAATGCGTGCCCCGTTCGCGCCACCGCGTTTGTCGGTACCGCGGAATGTTGCCGCAGATGCCCAAGCAGTCGAGACCAATTGGGAAATGGACAGTCCTGATCCAAGGCACTTGCCTTTGAGGACAGCGATGTCTTGCTCCGCAATCAATTCATGATCAACATCAGGGACAGGGTCTTGCCACAACTGCGGTTCCGCAGGAACCCAGGGACCGAGACACCGTGTACGAGGTCCCATGTCACGGTGGGTCAGCTTGTACCACGCCTTAGCAAATGCTTCTGCGAAATCTTCCGGATTCTCATAGAATCGTTTGGAAATCTTCTCATAGGCTGGATCCGCTTTCAGAGATAGGTCGGTCGTGAGCATCATCGGAGCATGCTGCTTTGAGGGATCGTGAGCGTCCGGCACGGTATCTTGTGCAGATTCATCTTTGGGAGTCCACTGCCACGCGCCGCCGGGACCTTTTATCAGTTCCCATTCATAGTTGAACAGGTTGTAGAAGAAGCTATTGTCCCACTTGGTCGGCGTGGCGGTCCAGGCACCTTCCAATCCGCTGGTGATTGTGTCCTCTCCTTTGCCGCTGCCAAAGCTGTTCTTCCAGCCGAGTCCTTGCTCTTCCAGAGAAGCTCCTTCCGGTTCGGGGCCGACGTACTCGTCCGCATCCGCAGCACCGTGGGTTTTGCCGAATGTATGTCCGCCAGCGATCAGCGCAACCGTCTCTTCATCGTTCATTGCCATGCGACGGAACGTCTCTCTGATGTCTCTCGCTGCAGCGACCGGATCCGGGTTACCGTTCGGTCCCTGCGGATTCACATAGATTAACCCCATTTGAACGGCACCGAGGGGATTCTCCAGTTCCCTGTCGCCAGTGTAGCGTTCATCGCCCAACCACGTGGTCTCCTTTCCCCAATAGATGTCTTCTTCAGGTTCCCAGACATCCTCTCGGCCGCCGGCGAACCCGAGCGTCTTTAACCCCATAGACTCAAGGGCACAGTTCCCAGCGAAGATCATCAGGTCCGCCCACGATATTTTCTTGCCGTACTTCTGCTTGATCGGCCAGAGCAACCGGACTGCCTTGTCAAGACTCGCGTTGTCGGGCCAGCTATTGAGGGGGGCAAAACGTAACGTACCGGAGGCTGCCCCGCCGCGTCCATCGTGGATGCGGTATGTGCCGGCACTGTGCCACGCCATCCGAATGAAGAGAGGTCCATAGTGACCATAGTCGGCGGGCCACCACTCCTGCGATGTTGTCATCACTTTAAACACATCGTCTCTCAAGGCATCCAAATCAAGTGTCTTGAACGCCTCAGCATAGTTGAAATTCCCACCCATAGGATTAGATGTCGGGGGGTTCTGGTGGAGCATCTTCAGGTTCAACTGATTCGGCCACCACTGTTGGTTCGCTATAGTGCCCCGTGCATGAGAGTGTCCCATCACTGGACATTTACTTTCGTTGCTCATATTTCCTCCAATTGTGTTCTGCAATTTTTCCAATCTATTCTTTGAATATATTATACATCAACGCATCAAAGAATGAAAACAAAAATTTGACTTCCTCTCGGACACAGCATATATAGTGAACTTTGAAATTATTGGGACACTTTGATAATCCTATTTTGAAAACAGAACCGACAATATTGTGCCACGCTGCAGGGTATTTATCAACCTGTAACAAAAGTGTGAGCATGGTTAAAGTTTTGGGCTTGAAAAGGCGTTGATATTCTGATAACATATTATCTATAGTGAACTTTGAAAGTATTGGACACTTTGATAAACCCATTTTGGAAACAGAATCGACGATAGAAGTGGTAGCATAAACTGTTAGTTTGTGCATATTAGGCCGCAAACTAACAGTTTGCTCTACAGAAGTGTCCCATTAATTATAGGTTTCACTATAAAGGGCACAGATACGTCTATCCATTTCTAAGCCCTAATCCTATTCATAAAACAAGCGCTTCCTGGACTACGTATCTGCAAAAATACAATAGAAATACACTTCACTTTAGGATAAAAAATGACATACCGAAACATATTAGAAAAAATAAGACTTGCTTTCCCTCAACCAATATCTGATACCATACATGATTCGTACTTTGTTCATTCCATGATGCGCGCCTTGGACCAGGTGGACGCTCTAAAGACGCATCTGCCATTCCTCGGTTCTATCATTCATGGTGATTTTGAAGCAGCAAAACAGACAAAGTTAGCGGATACTATGTCATCGGTTGAGGTGGTAACTAAGGAACTTGTCAGTTATCTTGAGGGTGTGACCATCTTCGGACATCCCCGCACGCAACAGAACGTTGTTGCACCGACTACAATTCCGAGTTTGATAGGAGTACTCCTCGCTTCTCTACACAACCCTAACCTCGCTTGGGATGAATTTAGCAGGCTCGTTGCGTTAGCCGAAGTTGAGGTCACCGCAATGACATCACAATTAATCGGATACGATCCGGAACAAGCGAGTGGCGTGTTTACCTTTGGTGGTACAGGTACGACACTTTATGGGGTAAAAATGGGGTTAGAAAAAGCCTGTCCAGAGACAATGCAAAAAGGAACACCCGAAAATGCTGTCGTTTTTGTGTCGGATACAGGCCACTACTGTGCAGCGAATATCACAAGTTGGCTCGGAATCGGAACGGACAATCTAATTACGATTCCGACAACGGTTGAAAATGAGATTGACCTTAAGTTACTTGAACAAGAACTCCGAAAAGCACTCACAGATGGAAAAAAGATCGCCACTATTATTGCTACACTGGGTACTACAGACGCTTTCGGATTGGACAATTTAAAACAAATCGTGATGCTACGGGATTCACTCGTTGATGAATTCGAACTTGACTATCAACCGCATATTCACGCTGATGCAGTGATTGGATGGGCATGGTCAGTATTTAACGACTACGATTTTGAGGTTAACCCATTAGGCTTTCGCCCGCGTACCATCCGCGCTTTAGCCGGCGCATGCAGGCGTATCCGACATCTTTCCCTTGCAGATTCCGTCGGTATTGACTTCCATAAAACAGGCTTTGCACCTTATATTTCCAGCCTCGTTCTTGTCAAAGATCAGGTTGATCTGGATTTGTTGAAACGGTCTCCTGAACAGATGCCTTATCTCTATCATTTTGGACAGTATCGTCCCGGAATGTTCACGCTTGAAACTTCAAGGGCTGGAACAGGACCGCTTGCCGCGCTTGCTAATCTTAAATTGTTCGGAGAGGAGGGGTTGCGTGCTATTCTTGGACATATCGTTGAAATGACGCAGCTTCTACGAGAACACTTGGAAGGACATGAAGGCACAACTGTACTGAACCGCGGAAATTTCGGGACTGTTACCCTTTTCCGCGCCTATCCAGTCGGTGTAGATACCTTTGAAATCAAACGTCAGGAATTTGAGGATGCTACGTATCGAGACAGCTTGATCGCGCACAATACGTACAATCAAGAAATTTTTCAATATGTTAATGCGGAGGCAATGGAAGGGCGCGGTGTTTTTATCTCCACAACAGATTGCTACCGTAAAACCACTTATGGAGAACCGATTGTCGCTTTGAAATCGTTTATCCTATCACCGTTTGTTGATGAAGAAGATGTCAAAACAGTCGTTGCGAAGGTCCTGGAAGCGCGGGAAGTGATCGGTTGAGGTGTAGCGGCTTACTCAGATGGAGGTGGTGGGAATTGAACCCACTTCCGATGGAAATTGAAAGCAACCACGCTTTCGCCCACCGTCGAATCCTTTCACCCCCTTGCATAATCTATCGTGTAGATCCTGCTAAGGTAATCTACTGGAAAAGCGAATATCTCCCCGAACTTTTGCTAACCCCAATAAGAACGACAATCAAATTCCTACATTCGCCTCTTCCCGCTTTATATTCAATTCCCTTCAAGCGGGATAGTCTTTCCGAACAGGAGGGTACCAGTTTCTTTATAATATAATTTTTTTGTTTCAATTCCCTTCAAGCGGGATAGTCTTTCCGAACACCGAGAAGGCGGTTCTGAGGACATCGCCAAGAGTGGTTTCAATTCCCTTCAAGCGGGATAGTCTTTCCGAACGGAAACAATGGCGGTCCTACCCTTCCAGAAATCATGTTTCAATTCCCTTCAAGCGGGATAGTCTTTCCGAACTTTTATACATAACACCAAGAAGGAGGAGGATCGGAGTTTCAATTCCCTTCAAGCGGGATAGTCTTTCCGAACTCTTAGCAACAATACATCGCATTGTGCTTTTTGTGTTTCAATTCCCTTCAAGCGGGATAGTCTTTCCGAACGTACGAATTAATGACAGTGCCCGCAAGGAAGTATGGGTTTCAATTCCCTTCAAGCGGGATAGTCTTTCCGAACGCCGGAAATGGTGAGAGACGAGATGGTGCGAGGAAAGGTTTCAATTCCCTTCAAGCGGGATAGTCTTTCCGAACAAAAAAAGAAGGAGCCAAACTAATGAAGAAAAAAAGTTTCAATTCCCTTCAAGCGGGATAGTCTTTCCGAACAAGGGTTGAACCGTGATATGATTCATAAGCATGAAATAGAGTTTCAATTCCCTTCAAGCGGGATAGTCTTTCCGAACCCGTACAAAGCCCTGCCGCCACGATCATTACTATCAGTTTCAATTCCCTTCAAGCGGGATAGTCTTTCCGAACTTTATACTCATGAGTTTAAGAAAACTTTAGACACTCCGGTTTCAATTCCCTTCAAGCGGGATAGTCTTTCCGAACTCACTTCCGTGTCTTTTGCGGAGTGGGCCGGCATTAGGTTTCAATTCCCTTCAAGCGGGATAGTCTTTCCGAACTTACACACCGATTCACCCTAGTGCTAAAGTTTCAATTCCCTTCAAGCGGGATAGTCTTTCCGAACACAATTCTGAATCTCAACCCCGGTGTTGAAATCAGCTGTTTCAATTCCCTTCAAGCGGGATAGTCTTTCCGAACACGTTGGACTCATATATTTTTATTTTTGTTGTATTATGGTTTCAATTCCCTTCAAGCGGGATAGTCTTTCCGAACTTGACCGATCAAGAAAAACTTAATCTTCTTGTTAAAGTTTGCCGGTTTCAATTCCCTTCAAGCGGGATAGTCTTTCCGAACAAATAGAGGTGAATTAAATGAGATTTATAGTAATTTCAGTTTCAATTCCCTTCAAGCGGGATAGTCTTTCCGAACGCAAGAAGGTGGAGCTAAACCAGTTACACCCTCAAGTTTCAATTCCCTTCAAGCGGGATAGTCTTTCCGAACTGTTACGTAGATGGAACGACGTGTCTCTTTCACAAGCGAGTTTCAATTCCCTTCAAGCGGGATAGTCTTTCCGAACGTCATCACGACGAAGTAACCATCAAGTACCTAAGGTTTCAATTCCCTTCAAGCGGGATAGTCTTTCCGAACATTGCTTAAGAGATGCCCGATGATCACGACCAGTATAAGTTTCAATTCCCTTCAAGCGGGATAGTCTTTCCGAACTACATCCCAGGATTTGGGCATGACGAAGGTACATGTTTCAATTCCCTTCAAGCGGGATAGTCTTTCCGAACTTAAATAACAACAATTATATTTATTAAGGAGATATGTTTCAATTCCCTTCAAGCGGGATAGTCTTTCCGAACCCAAGCACTAACAGTTGCCGCAAGTGACCCAAGTTTAGTTTCAATTCCCTTCAAGCGGGATAGTCTTTCCGAACGATGGATGAGTTCTTCTTTCATGCTCAACGAGAAACTCTTCGTTTCAATTCCCTTCAAGCGGGATAGTCTTTCCGAACTTGTAGTGAAGAGGGTGTGTGTATACGCACATACCCCTGTTTCAATTCCCTTCAAGCGGGATAGTCTTTCCGAACTTGCTCTCCAAGTATGGGGGGATTCACCCTCGGAACCATGAGTTTCAATTCCCTTCAAGCGGGATAGTCTTTCCGAACTTTTTTGCAACAACGGCGGTAGCAAGTCAACCGGTGACAGTTTCAATTCCCTTCAAGCGGGATAGTCTTTCCGAACGGAAATTAACGCTTCCAAGATGAAGGAACTTGAAGTTGAGTTTCAATTCCCTTCAAGCGGGATAGTCTTTCCGAACAGGGAAGAAATCTTGCGGGAAATTAACGCTTCCAAGAGTTTCAATTCCCTTCAAGCGGGATAGTCTTTCCGAACGTTGAGACGTAACCTTGAGGCTCTACGTGTTCTCAAGTTTCAATTCCCTTCAAGCGGGATAGTCTTTCCGAACTAAAAATGTGATATTACCCGACTCGGTGTTGGTGCGTTTCAATTCCCTTCAAGCGGGATAGTCTTTCCGAACAAGTGCATGGGGGGATAACGCTGTATGCATGGTTTCAATTCCCTTCAAGCGGGATAGTCTTTCCGAACAAAAGAAAATCATTAATAGAAGAGCACGCCCAGAACGCGTTTCAATTCCCTTCAAGCGGGATAGTCTTTCCGAACGCACCCCTTCCGCAAGCCTGTCACAATGCGGACTAAATTGCCTAAAACCAAACGCGACTAATTTTGGACTTCTTTTAGAACATCAATTTTGCCAAAAATTGCTTTCAACCCCATGGACACTGAACCGAACGCGATTTTTTACTAACAGGTCTCTTGAGTCCACACACCGTCTATATTCATAAACAATTTAAGATGCTCAAGTGCTTGATTTGCAAATCGCGTTTGGTTTATATTTTAAAGTATACCTTAAAATATGCGAAAATGTCAAGCTTAATATTTTTTCGATCTAAATAGGTAAAGAAAAGATGGAAGGATAGGTCTTCCTTCCATCTTTCTACTGCCACAATGGAACATATTCCCTAAGTACGAATGAGAAAAGGTTTGTATACCGCTTCTTCCTCTCTAATCACACGTGCCAAATGTCTAACCTGCAGCTCAATGGCACGGAGATAGGTCGTTTTCTCATTGCGTGTGGGATGTTGGAACGTCTGTTGCATCCGCCCATAGTATCCAACGAGAAACCGGTCTAATGCATCCTTAGTGAAACGGATGTCTTTATTGGTGCGCTCAAAATCTTCTGGCTTGATGCGATTGTTATTAACGAGTGTGAGAACATATCCATCTACAATAATTTGGCGGAATTCCTCCATCAGATCCGAGGCTAATGCGGCATGCCCGTGTCTGGGTTGGTGAAAATAACCGCAGTATGGGTCGAATCCGACAACGTTGATAAACGTATACACATGGTTGTGTAGGAGTGTGTAACCGAGGGAGAGCATCGCGTTAATTGGGTCTGGTGGTGGACGGAATTGGCGGTTTGTAAAGCCCCAATCGTGTACCAGAAATTGCCGGAACGCGCGATAATGTGCGGCTGTTCCACTGCCTTCGTACCCCAGAAGTGATTCCAAAGTATCAGCACGTTCAAGTCTCTCTAAGGTTTGACGCGTAGCGTGTATTGCCGATTTCACCTCAGCATTTTTGGTGCGCTGTCGTTGAGAGAACCGGATTGCGTTCGTAAGCTTACCCCGTACAAAACATTTCGCTAATTCGAGACACCGCGGCGGATTCTCAGCAACTGCGTACTGCTGCTTGCGAATAAGCGTATCTTTGGTATAAGGCGGTTGGAGTTTGCCTTTGTATTTTCCCTGTGAAGAGAGAAAAGAGACTGGAATGTTTTTGTGAAGCAGGTAGCCCATCGCCTGTGTTGTCATGTGTCCATTGCCGAAGATAACGACTTCGTCGAGTTGGACAATCGGAATTTCTTGTAATACCTCACGATCTTTTTTAACGACGATCCGGTTTCCGGATTTATGGAGAACGGATCCTTGTTGGGTGACGTAGAGAATTGCCATTTGTTGCCTCCTAATGTGTTTTGTGTAATTTTGATGTGTTATGAAGTTTAATAAAAAATCAGTAATTTGGCGAGGTGTTGTAGCACAAACTGTCCGAAGATTAATTTATTAATTCGGTTCTTTTCAGTCCGCACGAAACACGCGTACCCTGCTGCTGGCAAGGTTTCCTAACCTCGCCAGCAGACAATTGTAGGTTTTACCGTAATTGGATTTTACGGACTTTTGCTCGTTTCATGCATGCTTCGTTTTTTCAGACGTTTACCGAGTTGTGAAGCGATGTTTTTTCCCTGCTCTGTCACACGTTGTCCGGAACGTGCTACATGAACTACCCCCTGTTTTAATGTTCGTTGTACCTGATTCTGCAAGGTTTTTATCCGGGCATCGGGAAGTGGTTGATAGCAGCCATCCCTGTCAAAGACATGTCCGAGGAAATCAATTCCATCGTCAAAATGTGCGATTTTTGTCTTTTTTGGGTTCAGTTGCAGTTTAAGTGTTGCGAGCCGTTTTTGTGCATAATTCAGTGCTTGATGCGCGCGGCCTTCACTTCGGGACAGCAGCAGCAAATCATCTGCGTATCGTACCATCCGGACACCAGCTCGAGTCATCCCTTTGTCGAATGCATGTAAGTAAAGGTTCGCTAACAACGGGGAGAGCGGTGAACCTTGGATAATTCCGATTTTGCGCGGCTGGTTCAGTCGTTCTTTCACAATACCTGCAACGGCAGGTGCAGCGAGTGCTGCCAAAACAAGCGGGGCAATCACGATTAAGTGTTTGGTGGCAAGCATTGCCCCGATCCGTTTTGAGTTCGCGAGGAGCAGGAGCAGTCCGTCGCGTCCTAAGTTGATGAGAAACTTGTTGGCAGTCCGTTCATGAGATTGACTCTGTTGGATGCCAAACTCAGTGTCATGATCCAACCAGTCGTCTGTCATCGCCCCGTTCGCAATCTGAGGATAGGTGTCAAGATGTGGAGAACGCTGCAGCAGTTGGTCAATCACTTGTTCAATTCCCTGCCCGATGGAATGCGCCGCGTTTTCAATGTGACCTACCCATCTGGTGCATCTGGGAGGTCCCACAATCCCGCCCATATCAAGCCACATCTGAATGAGTCTCAGGATAGGTGGTTCTTTAATTGTCGCGCGAAGAAAGCGCATCAGAATTCGGTTATCCATTGTGTCAAAGAAATTCTCAATATCGGTATCGACTATCCATTCGTATCCCTCCGCCCGGATAGCGGTTACCTGTGCGACTGCCTGTGGCACGCCTCGGTTTGGACGATAGCCGAAACTACAATCCAAGAATTTTGCTTCGTAAATCGGCGTGATGAGATCACAAACGGCACGTTGAACGATGCGATCTTTGAGTGTCAGCACAGAGATTTCTCGTGTGCTGCCATTTGTCTTTTTCATCGTGAACTTTTGAACGGGCAGTGGATAGTAGCGTTCCTCGCTAAGTTCACGGGCAAGTTGGCGGAGATGTTTATTAAGCTGCGCTTCAAACTGTTGAATGGTGATGCCGTCGCTTCCGGGGCCGCCCTTATTTGCGCGGACTTTTCGCCAGGCGGCATGTAATGTTTCGGGTTGGCAAAGTTGTGTCGTGAGAGACGTGTTCTGTGTATAATCAAACATGGAATCTCCTTTTTGTTTGGACGAGCGCTAATGCTGCGTCTTATTAAAAATTGGGAAATTGTACAAGGTTAATTGGAAAACGAGAAGATATGGACCAAACGATTGTATAGAGTCTGCAACCGGTAAAAAGGATAGTAAAATTACGCAAGAAATTATGGATGTAATCGCATGAGGACAGACACATTCCCCCTGATAAGGGGATTATATAGTAAAACGGACAATTAATGGGACACTTCTGTACCGCAATCTGCCAGATTGCGTTTTGTGGCACAGACTGGCAGTTTATGCTACGGCACAGTCCAATAAGACGGTGTGAGTTCCACAGACCAAAAGTGTGCATATATTTTTGGATTTTACTATAATGGGACACTTCTGTACCGCAATCTGCCAGATTGCGGTTTGTGGCACAAACTGGCAGTTTATGCTACCACTTCTATTGTCCATTATGTTCCATAATAGGTTATCAAGGTGCCCCAATAATTTCAAAGTTCACTATAGTAGAATCCACAATTAAGTGGACACACGAAAGACTACCCCTCTGTACTGCCATCGGAAATTCGGGCCACTGTCTAAGATAAGATTGTGATATAATAACAATCTAATTTAAAGGAGAAATCCGATGGCAAAACGAAGAAGATTCACCCCAGAATTTAAAGCTGAAGTTGTTCTTGAGGCACTGTGTGGTCAAAGTTCACAGGCGGAGTTGTGTCGCAAACATAACATCAGCGATGTTCAACTCTCAAAGTGGAAACGCCAACTTCTTGAAAATGCGGCAACACTCTTTGAAGCTGCTGATAAACAGACGAATGCGTCTGCGGAGCGGATTGCTCAACTTGAACAACTTGTTGGTAAATTAACCCTGGAACTGGATATCCAAAAAAAAGTCTCAACCTTGCTGAGTTGACCCTTACTGAAAAACGAAGGATTGTCCAAACTTTGCGAACTGATTACTCAATGCGACAGATTTGCGGGACACTCGGTTTCAATAGAAGTAGTCTCTATTACGAAACCAAAAAGGATCCTTGTGAAGCACAACTCCAACAGGAGATAGAAATGTTATCTGCCCGTTATCCAAGATATGGTTATAGGCGTATCACAGAGGAACTATTACGTATGGGATACACCATTGGATATCGACGCGTTGCACGCTTGATGAAATCCGCTAATCTGTTGGTCTCTGTCAAACGCTCCTGTCAAACCACGAAATCCGTTGATGGTAAGTGTCAATGGGTCAACCGGCTTGATAACCTTGACATTTGTCGGCGCAAT
>PYJA01000123.1 GCA_003635185.1 Candidatus Poribacteria bacterium
TTAGAGGATTTTGAACTTGATGAAACGCTGGCACCGAACCAAATTTTACTCAATACACATTACAGTTTGATTAGTCCTGGAACCGAAGGGGCAGGGTATACCGGTTTGGAGAGCGGTACTCGGTTTCCACACGGATCGGGTTACACGGCTATTGGTGAAGTACTAAAAGTTGGAGAACACGTAACGAAGTGTGCTGTTGGAGATTTCGCTTTCTGCTATAGTTCACACGCTTCTATCGTCAAAACCGCCTCGGTGATGCTGACGTTCAAACCGCCATTGGAGGTAGATCCGAAACTGATACCGTTTGTACGAATGGCAACGGTCGCGATGACTTCATTGCGTGTGTCCTCGGCAGAGTTTGGTGATACTGCTGTCATTATAGGTTTAGGGTTAGTTGGGAATTCCGCCTCACAACTTTTCAATTTAGCAGGGATGAAGGTAATTAGTGTTGAACGGGTACCAGAACGGATAGAAATCGCGCGGAAGTGTGGTGTCCAATACCTAATTAATCCTGACGAAGAGGATGTACTTGAACGCGTCAAAGCTTTAACTAACGGCCAAAAAGCGGAGGTCACTGTTGAAGCAATTGGTAACCCACGGCTTGTTGAATTAGCATATCAGTTGACTCGCACCAAAGGAGAAGTTATCCTACTCGGTTCGCCGCGCGGTGAATATATCACAAATGTTACAGCGATACTCAATTATACACATCTCATCGGTTTAGGTGCGATAACACTGCGAAGCGCGCATGAATGGGTGTATCCGACAATGCACTCAGGTGAGTCAAAACATTCGCTTGAACGGAATTCACAAATAGTTTATTCTCTCATCAAGGATGGTAAATTCAAAGTTGAGGAATTGCTAACACATGTAATAAATCCCGAAGATGCGCAATCCGCTTATGATGGCTTGACTGATCATAAGGATAAATACTTAGGTGTCATCATGGATTGGACACAGATTTAATCTACACATCAAATTAACACCTATGAGTTATTGATAACATGGTAATGCGATGAAAAAGACTGATAGCCGAAAACCCAGAAACAATGAAAACTCTTCTCATACTACGACATGCCAAATCCAGTTGGGATAATCCGCAACTTTCTGACTATGACCGTCCCCTCAACAAACGCGGTAAACGTGATGCGCCGCGCATGGGAAAACATCTGCGCGAACAAAGGTTAATTCCAGATCGTATTCTTACCTCATCAGCCAAACGCGCCCGTAAAACCGCTATCAAAGTTGCCAAAGCATGCGGTTATACCGGAAAAATAAAGCGATTAGAAGATTTTTATCTTGCCCCACCAGGCGTTTACATTGACAAACTACAAGCACTATCCAATAAATATCAGCGTGTGATGGTTGTCGGACATAATCCTACAATGGAACAACTTGTCCGGCACTTGACGGGAGAAATCGAACGGATGCCCACCGCTGCACTTGCACATATTGAACTTCCTATCCAGAATTGGGAAGCACTTGACATGTATGCCAAAGGAACGTTGGTCAACCTATGGACACCAAAAACGCTTTTCACCGACTGAATCCGCTAACGGTAATGTTAATATTTCTCTGGCTAATTGGGATATTTTCACCGGCGCAATACATAACAACATTCGCAGAAGTCCCTATCTCTACTGCCAAAGACGGCCAATTTTTTCCGTCAAGTGTAGACGATGGTAAAGGTGGCGTTATCGTAGTATGGGAGGATTATCGCACTGGTAAAGATTGGGATGTGTACGCGCAACGTGTGGATAGGAAGAATGCGCTAATGTGGAAATCGGATGGGCTTCCGGTTTCCATTGCAGACAGAAATCAACGCCGTTTGCGCATGATTCGGCACAATAAACATGCAATCGTTGTTTGGAATGACCGAAGGGGTAGAGGCAGTTGGGATATCTATGCACAAGCGATGAATTTTGAAGGCAAAATGCTTTGGCAAACGGATGGTGTCCCTATCTGCACAAACGCTGCAGACCAGTCCACACAAGCAATTTTGAGTGATGGCAAGGGGGGTGCTATCGTTGTATGGGAAGATGAGCGTAGGAGCTCCGAATTCCAAGACCTCTATATCCAACGTATCAATGCCGATGGAACAATGATGTGGCAGCAGGACGGCGTACCTGTTTTTCCTTCGGAGTCTTCACAGAGCACTCCCATCCTTGTTGCAGATGGATTAGGCGGGTTTTATGCCGTATGGTGGGACGTTATCGGAGCTGATACATGGTCAATTATGGCACATCGACTCAGTCTTGACGCGAAACCTTTATGGGATACACCGCTTCTCATTACTCCAGAAGATGGCATGCAAGGTGAACCGCGTGTAGTAGCAGATGGTAAAGGCGGTCTCATCGTTGTGTGGCAGATATATGAAAATTTTATTAATGACCAACTCTATGCACAACGCATTTCTCCTGACGGAAAGACATTATGGCAGGATATAGGTGTCCCTGTCTGTACAGCGGATGGAATTCAAAAAAACGCTGCAATTGTCTCTGATGGAAAAGATGGTATTATTGCTGTGTGGCGAGACGAACGCGATATTTACAGTGACCTGTATGCGCAGCGTATCCGTGCAGACGGCACGTTGGTATGGCAAAAAGATGGTATCCCGCTTTGTACTGTGGGCGGTCATCAGGACAGACCTTTCATCGTGAGGACAACTGACAATCAATTCTTTGTTGCATGGATGGATTACCGAGGTGATTTCGGTGAAAAGAGTGTTGATGCTATCTACTGTCAGAAGATTGATTTAGACGGAAACCTGTTGTGGAAAAAAGAGGGTGTGCCTGTCTCTACAAGCGATGGTGAACATCATCCACCGTTTGTGGTACCTGTTGCAGAAGGGCAGTGTGTGGTCATCTGGAGCAACAATCAGCGGGATAATGGGGACATATTCCTTAAGCGATTTTAGACAACTTTCTTTTTCAATTTTCGGTTTTCAATGCAAAAAACGTGACAAATAACATATTTCACAACTGATAACCAATGAACGATAACTGAAAACCGATTAAATTATCCCCGTTGCCCGCAAAAGCGTTTCTTGTACTAACAATTCGTGGGACGCAGGTCTATCAGGCGGCTGCGTGCCTCCGATAGTTGCCAAAAATGCATCCAGTTCCAACTCATATAAACGTTGACGACTCTCACCATCTATTTTAACAATCTGTTCGCCCTCTGAGTATCCTTCTTTAGCACTTTGTAAACAGAGCCGAATCATATTTCCAGGTTCAAACGGTTCAACGATGATAGCACTTCCCTCAGTACCATACACCTCAAATCGGCGTGCCATTGGGCGCGGTTCCAAAGCAGAAATCGTGATAAACGCCATGCCCTGTTCATATTCATAAACAGTAAGCGTATTATCTTTGAAAGGTTCCACTGACCCACCATCGTTGCGTAGAAAACTCGTTACTTTTTCAGGTCTTCCCAGCATCCAAACAATTTGATCAAGCACATGTCCACCTAAATCGAAGAAGATACCACCAACATGTTGACTAATCCGCGTACGTGCTTGCTTGGATATATTAGTTGACATGTGCGCCCGAACTGAGAACACGTTCCCCAAAAATCCCGATCTTGCCCATTCTGTTACCTGTTTAAAACTGGAATGATACCGCAGCATATACCCCATCTGAACCAATAGCGATTTTTCCTGTGCGGTATTAATAACACGTTGCCACTGCTCCCAGTTTTCGCCTGCGGGTTTATCGTACCATACGTGTTTACCAGCATTCACAATCTCTTCTGTTTGATCTAAACTTTCAGCGTTGTTCCCCTCAGAAGCAACCGCTACAATCGATTTATCTTCAAGCATCTCTGCTGCATCTGTAAACCAGTGGACATCATTAGCCCAACTGTCATTTTTTTGTAGTTGTGCGCGTCGTTCTTCATCAGGTTCAAATACACCCGCGACCTCAACATCGGGATTAACGAGCATCGCTTGCATCTTCCCGCGTGCATGTCCGTGTTTCGTCCCATACTGAGCCATTCGTACTTTCGCCATATTTTTCTCCGCCGTTCAAAATTGTTCTGTTTCCGTGAACGTGGCTGTACCAGTCAAACTACTTCCATCTATCGCGGAAATGGTAGCAACTGCAACTTTATTAACGGGTGCTACAGTGATAACATCAGTTGGAATCCTTTCGCAACCGACAATAAAACATGCTGTCAAAATGAGAACGACCAATGCGATATGTGTGTAGTATCTGCTAAAAGTCTGCGATTTTATTATACACGATTTCCGCATCATAAACTTATACCACCAATAATCTTGTAAATTCTGAAATCTTGATTTAGACGATAATCAAGCGGAGGACAGAGACCACTCTACAAATAAGAAATACAACGAATCGCGTACCTGTAAACGCTGCAACGCTATAAGTTTTGCTAAACCCGCATCACAACAGGCAGAACTAATGGACTTCTCTTCATTTGCTTTGAGAAAAACCGACGCAGTGTGCTTCGTATTGCATCCTGCACTATTTCTGTTTCGTGTTTCTGTTCATCGCTCAGATTTTCAATGACCTTCCGAGTAATCTCTTTCGCTTCAGTGAAAAGGTCTTCAGATTCATCCATATAGACAAAACCACGAGAAATTATTTCGGGTTCAGTTGCAATCGCCCCCCCATCACTATGCAGCACAATAATGGGAATCACCATGCCATCTTGTGAAAGTTGAATGCGGTCGCGCAGAACAATATCTTCAAGTTCAATCTCCGGTTTCCCATCAACTAACACCCTCCCAGATCGTCCTTGACGCTCGAACACTTCACACGAGTCAGGCGTGAGACAGATCAGTTCGCCATCTTCAGCTACTTTAATGTTACTGCTTGGAATGCCGACAGATTCAGCAAGCTCGGCATGTCGGACAAGGTTCTGATATTCACCGTGTATCGGCACGAAAAACTTAGGTTTCAAGAGATTAAGCATCAGTTTCAGGTCTTCACTTGAGCCGTGCCCGGAAACATGGACATTTGCGTTGCGTTCATGAAATATATTAGCCCCGCGTCTCAATAGATGGTTTACGACATTCCCAATTGACCTTTCGTTACCAGGGATTATGCGGGCAGAGATAACAACCGTGTCATTCGGTTCTACCTTTAAAAAAGGGTGGTCGTCAAGTGCTAACAATGCCATCGCGGAGCGCGGTTCACCTTGGCTGCCAGTGCTTAAGATAACAACCTCATTCGGTTTAAACATAGCAACATCGCGGGCATCAATTAGGTAATCTGGGTTCAGTTCAAGATGACCGATTTCTGTGGCAATGCGGACATTATTAGTGAGGGAACGCCCCGTTACAGCAACGAGCCTACGATGTTTTGCTGCTAAATCTATAAATTGTTGTAGACGGTGTATACTTGAAGAAAAAGTGCAAAGGAATAGTTTCTGCTCTGTTTTCTGAAAGATACTATCTATCGCATCGTAGATACTACGTTCGGAAGGTGTCTGCCCTGGCCAGTTAGCATTTGTGCTATCGGAGAGCAATAAGAGAACCCCTTCAGCACCCAATCGTGCTAACGTGTGAATATCGGACAATTTACCATCAATAGGGGTCGTATCAAATTTGAAATCGCCAGTATGAACGATAACACCAATAGGGGTTCGCAACGCGATGGCAACCGAATCTGGAATACTATGTGTAACATGAATGAATTCTGCAGAAAAATCGCCTAAACTAACATTATCTCCGGGCTCGATAGCGTTCAACTCCGCTTTATCCAACACGCCGTATTCTTTCAACCTACCGCTTGCTATGGAAAGTGTCAGTTGCGTGCCGTAAACTGGTGCATCTAACTGTTGAAGCACATAAGCCAAAGCTCCGATGTGATCTTCGTGCCCATGTGTTAGGAATATGCCGCGCACCTTATCCTGGCGTTCAACGAGGTAGTGAATATCCGGAAATATCAGATCAACACCGGGCATTTCTGCATTCGGTAACATGAAACCTGTATCAATGACAATGATGTCATTTTCGGTTTCGTATACCATCATGTTGAGTCCGAATTCCCCTAATCCTCCCAATGGAATAATCGAAATGCTTTCTTCATTTTTAATAATTGTTGGATTTGTCATAAGATAATCTAAGTTGTTACCTGTGTAGCACAAACTTTATGAAGTTTAAATAAATATTTCGGTAAAGGGGGCGAGGTTAGGAAACCTCGCCAGCAGCTGTACCCGTCTGCTGGCAAGGCGGGGAATGCCTAAACGGCATTCATACCGTTGATTTCTTCCTAACCTGGCCAAATTACCTAATTTATTTTTTATCTTCATTTAGTTTGTGCATCAATGGACGCAAACTGAAAGTTTGCGCTACAATATCTATAGTTAATGGATTATATTATCGCCAATGCAGATCAAAGTAATCGTAAATAGTTGAGGAAATTTGCTGCATCTTGCCGGTTTTAACATCTAAAAGGAAGATTTCACTGGTGCTTCGCCCATCCGAATCACCACCGATAAACGCAATTTGGCTACCGTCTGGGCTCCAGGTGGCATCACGTCCTTGATAAAGACTTAGATTCAGATAACTCTTGAATCGCCCTTTCTCTACAGTGGCAACACAGATATTGCCTGAGGTATAAAACAAAACCTGTTTCCCATTTGGTGACCACTCTTCAATGTTTTCACACGGTGGTTCGTCCTGTTGCAGAAACCATGTCCTCCCCATACTGACGACGTACGGTTCTGCAAGTGCAAGGTAACCTTCGGTTTTAAAAGCGATCCATCTCCGGTCTGGTGACCACTCGGGCCAACTTGTTCCCTTCGGCAAAACCTCAAGCAACCTTCTATTCGGTTCTTTAACCTTTTCACCTTCCGCAGTCCAATGCAGCCATCCTTCTGCCCACTGCCGGGTCCGCCATCGCTTTATTTTTCCATCAACCGTTACTTCCCAATTTTCCAGTCGATCTTTTGCGCGTTCAATCTCGACTACAATCAAAACGGCTTGACTTAACGGGGACCACCAGAAATCGTGAATCTCGTACTGTTTCTTAGTCAGTTGTTTGTTCTCGGTCCCATCTGCCTTCATCATATATAGTGATTTATTTTTCTCCACCCCAGATATATAAGCAATTCGCTTCCTATCTGGTGACAGGCGCGGATTGCGCGAAACTCCATCATCAGTGAGTTTGCGGAAATCTGTGCCATCCGGATTCATCGTACAGATGTTATATTGATAGAATTCCCACCAATTTGTTGTATCTTGTCCTTTTCCCAGCGTTCGTGTTGTGATTCGGAAACCGTCTTCATTCAGTAAAGGTTCACGGATGGCAAAGACTAATTTCTCCGCACTATCCTCCGCTAAGACAATACTACTTACCATGAAAACTAATATGAACATACTAATAACATATTTGATACGCATAAGTTCACCTTCTTTCAATAAGGGTCCGGATATTTATAAAACGCAATAGGTTTGATTTTCAGTTGTTACTTCCGAACCGAAATTCTAAAGCCGAGACGATAGGCGGCTCCAAAGCCGATTTGCAAACCGTAAGTGACAGCATCAGGATGCTTGGCCAGCAGACGTTCTGTAGCGACCAAATCCTCGTCAGCGATTCATAATCTTCTGTTTTAATGTCAACCACAAAAAACTGTCCTTTGTACTGAGATTCAAGTTCGTCACGAAACTGTTGATAAATTTCCTCACCGCGAGCGACGATGACTTCGGAGGTATAATCAGAATATGGCATGGTGTTCTCCTTTTATAGTGAAATACAAAAATATATGCCCACTTTTGATCTGTGGAATCTAAACAAATGGACTGGAATGTGCTGTCCCATAAACTGCCAGTTTGTGCAGTAGTGTGCGCAAACAAGATGTGGACAGGACAAGTGTGTGCAAGTAATTATTGACTTCACTATAAAAAATGTTGGACAGACACAATAGATTGAAAAGTTTCCCTGTCCTTATGATATGAGGATAAAGAAGGGGTTGGGGATTTAGAAGGTTAAAATACCAAAATAACGGAGAACCTTTTTAAGTCTAAATCCCGCGATGTTCACTGCTTGTTATAGCACAAGATTGTGTTACGCGTCAACATATAATTTCTCGTGTCCACTTATTCAAAATCAACATCTTCCGCGTTGCGGTGAAATCGCCCGCGGTGAGTGTATAGAAATACACGTCACTTGGCATGACTTCTCTATCTCAATTTTCAAGATTCAAGAGGACCTGTGTAAACGCATCTACATCTAATGCTTGGGCAGCGACTCGGTGTAAATGATCCAGGCGTTGCAGATCATCAATTGCCTTGATAAAAGGTTTTAGTTTCTCTGCGACATCGGTCT
>PYJA01000124.1 GCA_003635185.1 Candidatus Poribacteria bacterium
ATAATTAAAAACTGGTAAATAGAGAGCTCCTTTGTTATTATGAAGTATATCAAATACGAACAAAGGAGTTCTCTAATGGATATTATAACACTTTTCTGTGAAATTGACGACTTTTTTCTTGTGTATGAACAATATCAAGCACAACACCAGTTGCCAGAAATACTCGGAGCTCGCAACACACGTGGTAGACCCCGGTGCCTTCATCCGAGCGAAGTCATGACGATACTTGTGCATTTTCATCATAAGCAGTATAAAAACTTTAAAGCCTATTATCAGGATTATGTCTGCTGCCACTTGCGTTGGGCGTTTCCAAACCTTGTGAGTTATAGTCGTTTTGTGCAGCTCTCACAAGAGGTATTGGTTCCGTTGTCTATTTTTTTGAACACCCGTTTCGGCGAGTGTAGTGGGACTTCCTTCATAGATTCAACACCGCTGTCGGTCTGCCACAATCGTCGGATTTCAGCACATCGTGTCTTCACTGGTTATGCGGAGCGTTCTAAAACCTCTATGGGGTGGTTCTATGGGTTCAAACTACATCTTGTTATCAACGACCACGGCGAACTTCTGTCCGCTATGGTGACAGCGGGCAGCGTAGATGACAGGCAACCTGTGCCACAGTTATGTCAAGGGCTCTTTGGCAAACTATTTGCCGATAAAGGATATATCAACAAAAATCTGCGGGAGAGACTCCAAGAAGATGGTGTGACACTCATTTACAAGGTGCGTAAGAACATGAAACCTGAACCGCTTTCTGATGCTGACGCAGCACTTCTAAAAAAACGGATGCTCATTGAGTCGGTGAATAAAGAACTCAAAAGTCAGACAGAGATACAACACACACGGCATAGAAGTCCTGTTAACTTTCAAGTGAACACAATTGCTGCCTTGATCGCTTATACCTGTCTGAAGAAGAAACCTTCACTCAAACATAAAGAACTTCAAGAAAAAGACTGTCAAGTACCAATGATATGTAACTTCTAAAAATATTTATCAAACTCACGTTAAGATATTCACGGCTATCACCTTCTCAACACCAATCTAAATGATGGACTAACCAGCGAGCGTTTGGATCGGATATTCGCTATCGGATTCGGGTGCTGTCCAGAATGCGGACCAATCAGTGGCTCGATCCCGACCAATGTAGAGCGTCTTTCCGATAACTGCCCATGCTGTTCCATCGGATGCAAACGCAATACAGCCCGTGCGAATCCGGTCGGTGGATTCTTTGAGTTGATCGTTGAGCTGAGTCCAAGTCTCGCCTCCATTCTCTGAACGACAGAGCCAAGCACCACCACCTCTTGGTCCATTTTGGACTGTGGCAATCAGTAGGTCTGGGTCAACTGGATGTACAGCAATGCCAGTGCCGTAACGAACCGGTAACCCTTCAATCCGGTTTACCCACGAGTCCCCTCGGTCTGGACTGACATAGACACCGTTTTGGGTATTCGCATAAACTTGATCATCGTCTGCGGGACACGTAGCAACCTGATGAACATCTTTATGAAGTTCCGGTGTGACAGGTTCCCATGAAATCCCTTCATCGGGGGAACGCATAATACTCCCGACATGGATATCTGCGTAACAAAAACCGTCTTGAGTTTTAGCAAGAGTCCGCACGGCTGGTGGACCACCCCACGGCGTATACCAATCTTTTCGACATTCTAATTCGTCAAACGCGACGACTCGTTCCGCCGGTCCTTTTTCTCCAACGAGGCGATAGACATAGGCACCCTCATCCGTTCCGATGAGCAGTGTCAACGGATCCTCACGAACAACGAGCAACGAAGCGATTGGATCCTCTATGCCTGTTGGAATTCGTTTTTCATCATTCTCTGATAAAACCAGTAGCGTTCCATCCGACAAGGCAGACACCACGGCTTGACCGTTTGACAGCGAAACCATTGCGCCGTATTCTTGGTGATCTGTCCCTTTGTAAACTTGGACAGGTTCGCCATCTCCGTTATCTTCAACTGCATAGATAGCGTTGTAAGTAGCAAAAAACATTATGTATTCTCCTTTTCTGATGAAGATTAATTTATTAATTCGGTCCTTTTCTGTCTAAAATTTTTACAACAAAACCCATGCCAAGATTAAAAAATCTTGACACGGGTTTTGTTTTTCTGATAAAATATGGATGTGGGAGTGTGGTTCTAACTGGTAGAATAGGTGTTCGCCAGACATCAGGTTATCGGTTCGAATCCGATCACTTCCACATATATATTTAAGATTAAGTCCCTATAGTCTAATTGGATAAGACAATACACTGCTATGTCAAGAACTTAGCTATTATAAAAACAAGGGCTGTGAGGCTTATCATTGTACCTATAGACCATCTTAAATGAGTGTTTAAAGACTTATGTAGTTCAGTTCTAACGGATTCAACCTCAGTTCTAACGGATTCAACCTCAGTTCTAACGGATTCAATTTTAGAATCAAGTTTACCGTGATCCTCTTCGTTTTTAATAAACAGGCCTTTAATATCCGATAACTCTTTTAAAACATGTTCCTGAAATTTTTCCTGTTCCATTGTTATCTTCTTATAATAATATCCTTTAGCTTGATGAGACAATCTAAACAGAAATCATACTGTCCACTCATAGATCGATGCAGCACAACTGCAATAATATTCACAGTTATATTGTATCATAACGTCAATTAACGTGTCAAGAAAAATAATACGACCCTTTATTGCAATAAAATAATTAACGATATAATAATATTTCAGTTTATGTCAAAAACTACTCACTGCGTTTTTATCTTCATTGTAGCGTTTGAATATCTTCGTCCCGAAGCGGAAGTGTGGATCAAGTTGTGCCGCTTTTTCAGCCGCCTCTTGTTCCGTATAGGTAGTTGTTGAATAATCTCGGTCCACACCGTCCATCAGATAGTAGAAAAAACTGGTGAAAAAGACTAATGATGAATCAAGATCAACATATATTTCTTTAGGGTCATCAGGGTGAACAGGCGCAATGTAGGAGTGATAGCCGGATTTCAGAAATGCCTCTGCTATCGGTTCTCTTCCTGAACCACACGCTGTAGAGAGCAGTGTGCCCTCCCGATTTTGGACGTATTCGGAAATTTTCGTAGATGTCAGTTCAACAACGATATGATCCCAACCCTCATCGCCAGGGGTATCGTAATCCCCATCTTCCTGATCAACGACCTCAAGTCTTAGGTGCATATCCTCTGGCGTTTCACCTGAGCCGTGGCAAAAGATAATTGTATACGCATAGTTGCGCGGTTGTGAAAAGAAATCAAGAATTTGACGTTTTTGGACAAAATAGTGGAAATCGACATGTAATCTAAAACTTTCAAGCACGCCACGGAGTGCGTCTGCTTCCCGAAGCATCGTGCGATCACAGACAATTGCGACCGGTGTAAATAATCTTAACATGTAAATTTTCCTTCATTACAATTTACAATGTTGTGCAAATTAAAAGTGAATCTATTAATCCGAATTGTTCCCATCTGGGCAATTCCATTTATCGTTATCAATAAGGCGGTAGTGTTTAAACAGGTCCCCAGATTTATAAGTTTCAACTTTATCTGGTGTAATCTCATCCTCGGTGACAGCAATCTGCCACGGATCAATGTAGATTTTCTTGTCCTCAGAGATTTTTGTGGGGTCTACAAAATAGATATAAATCGTCTCGTCTGGCTTAAACTGATCCGGATTGTCAAAGCAAATGGTGCGTTCTGTCAAATCTATATTTGAAGTTCCCGGTGGACGTGCCGCGCAAGCCAATGCAAAGAGAAAATCGGGCGTGAGATAGATCGCTTCCAAAGCTTCTTCCGGAGGTCTCCCAGGTGGCGCGTGCGCTTTGCGTTTTCTCAATTTTGTAAAAGACTGCTTGCTTCCGTGATACAGATACATTGTTTGTCTCTCTATATTAACCTAAATTGCTAAGGTGCCATCAATATCAAATATTATAGCAATCATCAGTTCCCTCTTGATCCGTTTTGGTCGACAAATTGTTCCAGAAAGCCCAATCATCACTCGTCCTCAGCAGAATTCACGAACAGTTTTCGTCCATGCAAGGGTTGTACCGGACGGTTGTTGTCATGAATAATCGCTTTAAACGCTGCGATTTGTGCTTCAGACATCTCGATTGGGGTTGTCAGCACAATCCATTTGACATCTTCTGAACAAGGCGGGGTTGTCAACGAACCTTCGTAATGATAGTAATTCCCGAAACTTGATGGAGCCACATCCTCTACCTGATCATTTGGTGAAAACATAAAACGAGGATCGATTATCAAGCTGCCATCTTCGGTAACATTCTCAATACGTTGCGTTTCACCTGAGACTGCGGGTAAATGGGACCAGATAGAGTCAAATGCGGAGTTGTGGCGACCTCTCTTAATTAGCAATCCCACGACTGCCAACATGCCATCTCCACTTTTGTGAACGAAATGCGCCTCCATATCAAAGGATTTACCGGCCACTGTATGTTCGCTCGGTGCATGGAAATGGAATTGGAGCAGCTGATACCGCGTGCCATCAACCTCAATCCAGCTCCCTTCCGGACATGCAACTTCAATTGTATGGCCAGTGTTGCGGATGTTCATGCTTGTTGGATGGTAGTTGTACGGAATAGGGGACAGTTTTGCTGGTATAGGGTTTACAAGATCAATTGGCGATTGGTGCTTCCCCTCAGCACACAAGGCGTATTCGGGACTGAGCTGCGCCCAAACCCCGGGGCCATTTTCTGCTTTGTAACCCCATTCTACTTTCGCGGTGGTGGATGTGACACTCCGTGCCTTTCCACAGCCTGTTATACACATAAGCACACACATAATAATTATCAATGAATTTGCAATATGATGCAAACCATGTCCTAAAGTTAACTTTGCATAGTTGTTCATTTTAACATTCCTTTCAGATCGTTACAACTTCACGAATAGCATTCCAATCAATTATTGCCACCCACAAATCCTCTTCGTTCGAGTATTGCACTATACCGTCAACTTCCAATTCTTCGCTATAAAGGACAATGTGTTGACTGTTGCGTAAAGTTATTTTCTGACAGGCAAGGTCTGCCAGAGTGCCAGCGCAATTCAAACGTAATCTGCCTTTCGAGTCAGCATTATGGAAGTCTACAAAGACTCTTGACTTCTTCATCACTATTTGAAAACTGCAACTGGTACGAATCGTTTTGTCGCGAGATTTTCCGGGGAACGTTTAATGTGTTCAATTTGATCCAATGTCTGCGCAGTCATATATCTCTCACCACAATGAGGACAACAGATTACAGGTACATCTTCAATAACCAGGAGCGATTTCCCTTTTCCGTAACTACGAGTAAGATAACGTTGACGCGCTCCTTCTTTTCCACACACATCGCAAGTCATGATTTGCCCCTTGCTATCGGAAAATCTATTACAGTTCAAACGTTTTCTCATCATCAAGATCAATAGCGGAGAACAAAGTCCTGATTTCCGAAGGGTCTGCATCAAGTTTTTTAAGTCTTTCCGCCATCCTCGCTTTTTGCCGTTCGGTTTCAGGTGTCATTTGCGTCATTTTTTCATTAAATGCTTTGATGTCCGCTTCGCTTTTGGGATAGTTCTCTTTTAACCACGTCTCGACCTCTGTATCAGTTGACAATTTTTTTAGTGCTGCAGTAAAATCAGCTGGGGATACTCCCAAAAATCCGAGCGTCATCCTATCAAGTCCCGACTCTTCTCCATAAAAGTAAACTCCCAAAGTATTGCCAATAAATGCCCTACCTTTGTCAATTAATCGTGCAAGTTGAACCGTTCCGTAGACATCGGTATTGTGAGGGCTACGTGGTGCACGGCGTTGCAGGTCTACTATGCCGAAACTTAACTCGTCATCTAAATCTTGGAGTGCTACCCACGTGGTAATATCGGTTCGGGTTGGATCTACTTCCTGTCGGCGTGCTTCAAAACGTTCCCGTGAAGTTTCATCAGGACCACGATTGACCATAGCATGATTGAAGGCATCAATCTCTTCCAGTGGTTTATCGCAGTGTTCCTGCACCCACTCACTTATCTCAATATCATTCGGATTGTTGACCGCCGCTTCCTGAAAATCATTTGCAGAAATACCAAGGAACGTCAAAATGCGTACATCTTGTCCGGAAATATCGCCATATTTATAGTCACCGATTTTTCCTGCGCGTTCTGCGCGTGCTTTATCCGCCATGCGTGCTGCGCCGCAGATACCAGCAACGTCTCTTGCACGTGCACTGCGTGGTGGGCGTGTAGTGAGATCCACTTGCCAGAAACAACCCCAATCGTCCAGTTCAATGGACTGTAAAACCGTCTTAATATCGGCGCGATCTGGGGCAAACTTTGCAAGCCTTTCTTTTAGAAGTTGTTGATGTTTTTTGTCGGTTGGTAGCCGTTCCAGTTCAGTTTGGTTAAATGCTGCAATTTCTTTATCTGTTTTTTTGCCTTGTTCAAGCATCCATGCACTGAGGGCAGCATCATCGGACTCGTCAGCTGCCTCCGCAAATGCGTCTGCCGAGATTCCCATAAATTCTAAAATTCTGCGGTCTAAACCGGAATACTTCCCATAGACAAATTCTCCAAGCGTTTCATTATTATACGCGCGTGCTTTATCTGTCATGCGTGCCGCACCGACAATCCCGGCAACACCGAGATTTGATGGGCGACGCGGTGGTTGACGTGTCAAATCCATAATTCGTTTCCTTTCAATTTATTTTAAAATATGGTATCATATCTGCTAATGATATTGTATCATATTTAGAGAGCATGTCAACTGAAAAAACCAAATCTTGAAGGATGACAAAACATCAAGACATATTTAAACTTACGACTTTCTTATGAAAGAAAGGATACACAAGTATTTAGAGGTATGAACGATGTCAACAGAAGAAAAAATATCAGATTTGACAGCAGAACCGATATTGTTAGCGATGGTTGAAGAGTACTCACGTTTACCCAGCAAAAAACATGATCGCTATTGGCAGCTGCGCAACAAACGAGAAGACCAGGAACTGAGTGATGTGGAATCGAAAGAATACGAATCGCTCATTCAGGAATGGGAAGCACGAAATGTAGAACGGGTTCGTGCTCTTATTGCCTTAGCAAAAAAACGTGGCACAACTTTGCGCGGTGTCATGAAACAACTGGGGTTATAGTAAAATCTAAAAATACCTTTACATTTTCTTAAGGTTAGCGGCGTTTGTAGTCGCGCAATTCATTGCGCCTCTTACATTTATGGTGTGTTGAAATCCACATAAGAACAAAACGTGAAAATAATTATAGGTCTCACTATAAAAGGAACAGAAAATGAAATGTAGCATCAAATCTTTATTGATATTATTGGTAACCTTAGGGTTTATCCTATCATGTGCGCAGGCACCCCAGCAGGTTGCCGAAAACACCTTAGCACCAACAGAAAACTTAGCAATAAAAAAAGCAGAAGGATCTACAGTCCTATTGGTGAGCAGAAATGGTAAATCAGAACCGCTTGGTAGCGGCTTTTTTGTAGATAGGGACAAGATTGCAACGAATATCCATGTTGTCGCACAGCCCGGACCGATTTTCGCTAAACTTAACGATAATGAGAAAACCTTAGAAATTGTCGGTGTTGCAGCGTATGATGTTAAAAACAATCTCGTCATCCTAAAAATTGCGGGCAAAGGTAAACCTTTGTCTATAGGTGACAGTGATACGGTTCAAATAGATGAAACTGTATCTGTTGTGGGATACCTTGATGGCAAATACAAAACCACCACTGGAACTATAGATACCATCCAGAAAAGCGATAAGTGGTTCGGGGTGGAAGGTGTTATTTCTAAGGAAAGTAGCGGTGGTCCTGTGCTAAACAAAAAAGGACAAGTTATGGGAATTACTGTCGGGTATGGTGACGATTCTCATAACTATGCTATTCCTTCAAACGCGCTTAAGGCATTGCTTGCCCAATCGATACCGATGGAGCCTTTGACAGAATGGCAAAAGCGACCGTATATACGTGCGGAGTTATACCATAGTCAAGGCGAACAAAAATACGCTGCCAAAAATCATAAAAACACGATAGTTAAATTTAATAAAACCCTTAAAAAATTTAATAAAGCTCTTAAACTAAATCCTGAACATGTTCGTGCATACTACAAAAGCGGCAGAATTAAATATAACCTTGATAATTATGCGGGTGCGATAGATGACTATACACACGCAATAAAACTAAACCCTGAGCATTTTCGTGCCTATTACAATCGTGGAATAGCCAAGTATGACATTAATGATTATGCTGCTGCGATAAATGACTACACACATGCAATAAAACTAAACCCTGAGCATGCCAAAGTCTACGATAATCGCGGCGTAGCAAAGTCCGACCTTGGTAAATCCAAATACAATAGTGGTGATGTGGAAAAAGCACAACACCTCTATCAAGAAGCAATTGATGACTGCACACACGCTATAAAAATTGATCCTAAAGATGCTGATTTTTATAATAGTCGCGGCGTAGCAAAGTTCAGACTTAGTGAATCCAAACAAAATAGTGATGATGTAGAAAAAGCACAACACCTCTATCAAGAAGCAATTGATGACTGGACGCAAACTATTAATATTGATCCTGAGGGTGCCACTGCCTACAGCAATCGTGGCATCGCGAAGTCTAAATTGGGGGATATAGAATCCGCGAGCGGCAATTCGGAGCGCGCACAGCAATTGTACCACGAAGGCATTGTTGACTACGGTAAATCTGTTCAACTGAAATATACGGAGGACACAAATGCTCCTACACCACGCATAAAATCCCAAAAGGGCATCGCGTCTACAGTCATCGTGATGAAGTGGACAGGTAGTACCTACTTTGGGAGCGGCTTCTTTGTGGACAAGGATAAGATTGCGACTAATATACACGTTGTTGCCCGACCCGGACCTGTTTACGTTAAACTCATCAACAACGAGACGATCTGGAAAGTAGAGGAAGTTACTGCGTTTGACGTGGAAAACGATATTGTTGTCCTAAAGATTTCCAGTGAAGGCACACCGCTGTCTTTAGGGAACAGTGCTGAGGTCCAAATTGGAGACTCTGTAGTTACCGTGGGATATCCCAGTAACAGATACAAAGTCACAAAGGGGAAAGTACACAACATCCGGAACAGGGACAAATGGATAGTGACTACCACCAATGTTTTTAAGGGAAATAGTGGTGGTCCTTTGCTAAACAGTAAAGGAGAAGTCATTGGGATTAGCACTAAATCAACTGAATCAGGAAATCACTGTATTTCTGTTCCATCAAATATACTCAAGGCATTGCTTAATGAGTCGGTGTCATCGGAACCTTTAGCACAGTGGCAGGAGCGCGATCAAATTCGTGCCTATGTTTACTACGGTATAGGACAAGACTATTGTATTGCTGGGAACTACAACAAGGCACTAATTAACTTTGAAAAAGCTATCTTACATTATCCTATACATTTTGATATATACAACTGGAGCGGACGGACGAAGCACAATCTTGGTGAATCTAAAGAAAGTCAAGGGGATGTTGTTGAAGCACAAAAACTCTATAAAGCAGCCATTGAAGATTATACGCAAACAATCAAGATCGACCCTGAGAATGCAAGTACTTTTTACAATCGCGGAAATGCAAAGCATGATCTTGGTGAAACTAAAGAAGAACAAGGTGATATAATAGAAGCACAGAAACTCTATCAAGAGGCAATAAACGACTATACACACGCTATAAAACTAAATCCCAAGGACGCAGAAATTTACAGCAATCGCGGGGTGGCAAAGCACGATCTTGGTGAAACTAAGACCGGTCCATGGAGTACGGTAGAAGCACAATATATGTATAAAGCAGCGCTTGAAGACTATAACCGAGCCATACAGTTACAGCCTAAGTTTGTCCACGCATACAGTAATCGTGGGATAGTAAAGAAGGCACTTGGACAGCATGAAGCAGCGGAAAAGGATTTCGCGAAGGCGAAAGAACTGAAAAAGAAGGCAAAAAGACCGAAATCCAAATAAATGGATACCACACATGAATGCCTACAAGCAGGTATAAATACACATAATATGAAAAACAAAGCTATTCTGATTATCTCTGTCCTCGGTGTTCTATTGTCAATAATCCTGAGCGGCATATACCTCAACTTTTCCTATTTTGAACCGGACACCGTATCATATCTATTTCAGGCGAAATTATTTGCTGAGGGCAAAATCTCAATGCCTGAACCACCCGAATACGGGTTCTCGTCTTCACCCCATATTAACATCTTAAACGGCAAATGGTATTCCAAATATCCGTTTGGTAACGCCTTGATGTTGATGTTCGGTGTGTTTGTGAATGCGCCGTGGCTTATTCCTGCGCTTGCGACAGGGGGTGCACTGTTTCTGCTCTTTCTTCTTGTGAGAGAAACCTACGGCAAACCGATCGCACTTATTGCTGCTGTGATCGCGCTTATATCACCAGCAACTGCAGGTATGGGATCCACATGGTTTAGCGAACCGGTAAGCCGATTTTACCTTACACTCTATCTTTTCGCCCTAATCCGCACCTTAAACGGTACAGGTAATGTCCTCTATCCGCTTCTCTCAGGATTTGCTTTGGGGTATGCATTCAATACACGCCCGCTCTCTGCGATTGTGTTCGGTGTTGTCGGTGCAGGTTTCACACTTTATCATCTGTACAAATCCAAAATGACAAGCGAGTCCAGTGAAACCGAAGCACAAAATCAGACCAATTCACTGACACGCAAGCAGTTGTTATCTCGTTTAGGAATTTTCTTGATTCCGTTTGCTGTCATGATCTTAGTGTGTATGGCATGGAACCATCATTTTACAGGTGATCCGTTCACATTTACGCATACCGCCGCGCAACCTTACGACAAAATTGGATTTGGCAAACGCACGGAAGGCTACGAACCGAACCTTGAACATGCCTTTGATTTTAAACCTGAATGGTCAATCAAAAGGACATGGCGACACATTCTCCCGTGTATCAGTTTCAACGCATTTGGATGGGGCAACTATCGTCCCAACCTACTTGTAGAACCTAAAGCTTCCTTCAGTTTTATTCTTGACTTTCTGCCGTTACTTCTACCGTGGTTTTTTGTCCTCATACCCTTTTTTCATGCATCGCGAAATAGATATGATGTATTGTGTATTGCTTTTATTGTGGGGAGTTTGTTGCTTTACGCCTTCTTCTATTTTGAAGGGTCAACTTGGGGATTTACACCAGTCAATGCTCGCTACTACACAGAGGCAATATTCCTCGGTTTCATTCCGCTTGCAGCGAAAGGAATGTTTATCCTCTATGAACGACTCAAAAAGCCGATTTGGCAAAACAAGCTCGCCTATGTTGCTGTAATATGTCTCTTACTGCTTAGTGTTAATACAGTGTGGAGTTTTGTCCGCATCGGAAAAGTGTATCAGAATTGGGGTCATGTCTACCAGAAGCTGCCACCGATGGTAGAGGAGCAAGACATTCACAATGCCGTCATCTTCGTATCTCGACACCGGGGTGCGCCGATAGGCGATTATCCGTTTAAGAGTTTGGAAGAGGCGGATATTATTTACTTTAAACTCGGTCATGCACCACGGTGGCGGTTGACAAATAGCGACTGGAAAGCGGTTTACGCGGAGTATTTTGCAAATAGCGGTAGAGAAGCGTATCTGTATGAACCGGGACAGAATGAACTAAAGTCTTTATCTCTTGATCCGTAGTGGGATGGTTATCGGAACAACTTAGTTATAGCGGATCTTCTACGACTGTATCATCTCTCGAAACTTCCGGGTAAATTCGCAACTCCGTTTGATGCTCGTCACATCTTCCATCTTATATTGAACGACAAGCGGCCCTGAAAAATTGATCTCTTTCAAACCTTTCGCAAACGTCTCAAAATCGAAAATACCGCCACCCGGTTCGCCGCGATCACTTCCTGACACATGCACATCCCCTAAACACGTTTTCATCGCAAGTGCTGCCGTGTATGGTTCCGCGCCATCGTTGTTAAGGTGATAGGTATCGCATGTCAAATATACAGTCAATCCTGTATCTGAAATGAATTCAACACCTTCGCGATAGTTATCAAGCGGACATCCCTTTTCAAATTCAAGAGCGATTTTTATATCGTGTTCCTGACAAGCAGGTATCATCTGAGAGAGGTTATCGGCAAGCGCGTCCAGAGAATCTTCGCGCGATACATCTGCTGATGGATTTACCCAAACTTCAATAAATTCTGCATCAAATTGACGAGCAACGTCAAGGACAATCTCAGAATGCTGTAACGCTTCATCTTTTCGAGTAGGGGTTGTTAAAATGTGGTTGCCGAAACCGATTGTTGGTGCAACGAGATTGTGCTTATCAGCAAGTTTTACGGCATCCTCTATTTCTGCGGTTGTAAGTTCACCGAGAAAAGCGGTATTCACAGGAATGTTGATGCCTTCGTAACCTGCTTCGGCGACAAGGTCGAAGATTTCGGCACGGGTAAATCTTCCTAATGTGCCGGCGTAGGGATCGTAACAGACTGTTAACATAGTACTTTATCCATTCCAATTTGTTATTTTCAGGTCGCGATTCGGAGATCGCTCCTACAATGTGTGGTTTATAAGTCGCGATTCGGAGATCGCTCCTACAATGTGTATGGTGTTAATATAAAACACCATAAGCGTCAATTTAGCGTGCATCCAGGCCCGGTAGGTTCGGTTACAAACCGAACCTACCGGCCTGGGGCATTTAGCGCATAATTCTTTTCTTAAATTGACGCTTATGATGGTGTTAATATAAAACGCCTATCTCTTCACGCCACAAGTGTCTAATAAAAGTCTTTATCTCTTGAACCATAGCAGAGGTTTAAGATACACAGATGAAACTGTGGCTAAATGTAAATAGATTCTGACAAAATGCGGACATATTTGTTCTAACGTCTCGCCTTCAGCGAACCCAGGCCGTAGGCAACTTGTGACCTGCCTCCACGCTCAGCCCAATTTCATAATTGCGAGTCACTTTTTCATGAGTAAGGGCACCGATCATATATCCGAACTTCATCAAAAACACCATTGAAAACCCTAATGCTTTACCATCATCGTTTCAAAATCAACATCCTCCGCGTTGCGGTGAAATCGCCTGCGGTGAGTGTATAGAAATACACATCACTTGGCATGACTTCTCTATCTCAGTTTTCAAGGTTCAAGAGGACCTGTGTAAACGCATCTACATTTAATGCTTGGGCAGCGACTCGGTGTAAATGATCCAGGCGTTGCAGATCATCAATTGCCTTGATAAAAGGTTTTAGTTTCTCTGCGACATCGGTCTGAAACTTGACCTCTAACACCGCGAGGATTGCTTCAACGGCGTGTTCTTTTTTACCTTGTTCAATCCCTTGTTCAATCCCTTGTTCAATCCCTTGTTCAATCCCTTGTTCAATCCCTTGTTCAATCCCTTGCTGTATGCCGCGTTGTATCACGCTTTCGTAAACGGGTGATTCTCTCATAAGTGCCTCCAATGGACCATCCTGAAAAAGTTCAGGTGGATGAATTAAACCCCCAAATACAGAGAGGGCATATAATAACGTACCCCGGGTGCGGCTGTCTACCGGTGCCGCCTTCGTCGTTTCTATACACCTCTCAACCCATGCTTCTGGTGCGGTCCCCGTAGGGGGTCTCATCAAAGGTGTAAATGGCAACAAACCAACAGTACCCGGATCCAAATATGACTCGCCTTCTAACTCGTAGACCTTAATCACATTATACGTAAACCGCAATCCTC
>PYJA01000125.1 GCA_003635185.1 Candidatus Poribacteria bacterium
ACCTTCTTTAGTCCCTACCAAATCAACGCCAAATGCGCGTATGGCATTTGTCGGGACTGAAATGTGGATAATCCCAATCGTCATGCCTATTCAGAAGGGTTTTTAGAACAAGAAATATTTACTTAAATTGACACCTATGGTGCGGTTAGGAAACCTCGCCAGCAGTGGGGTATACGACGTGTCTAGTGCTTCGTCAACATATTATTGTCCGTCGCGATTCGGAGATCGCTCCTACCGATAGACCGCTTATGGTAGGAGGGAACTCCGATTCCCGACTACTTTCAAGAGCTATCAATTAGCACTTGACGAAGCACTAGTGCGGATGGACAATTACCGAATTAATAACTTAATCTTCATCCAGTTTGCGTACTAATATGCACAAACTAACAGATTGTGGGACAAGGTGGCAACTTAGGTTATATTACCACGAATCCGTACGGAACGGAGAAACGGGTAATCCCTCTTTATTCATCAGATTCGGCTCCGCAGTTTGGTGCCACCCTAATCGCACAGCAACAAGGGACTTAACGGAATCACTTGATACAACCACCGTATTACCATCAACTACCGCAACCGCATCAACAAACTGCTTATCTTCACCTGCAATTTGAAACCACGTTAACGGTTGTTCGTCTCTTGATGTCAAGCCGCTACCCACATGCTCAAAACTGATGCGGATTGTGCTGCCTTCAACCGCCATGGATTTGTATAGCGGCCCTGAATACACAAGATCGTCTTTATTGTATGTTTTCGCGAGTGCCCATAAGGCAAGCCGCAAGCCAACGTCCTGCTTATTTCGGGGATGAATATCTCTGACGTTGCCAATGTCGGTTGTTACCACCATGCCAGTATTTGGAACTGCGAGTGTGGCAGTTTGCGCTTCCCAAATTTTCGGAAGATGAGTCGGATCATTCCTATCATAACCTCCCCACGGCGCAAGTTGCACAAAATAAAACGGAAAATCACCTTGTCCCCATATTTCGCGCCAGCCATGTATGAGCGCTTTCATCTTCTCATGATACACCATCCCTTCCCGCATGTTTGATTCACCTTGATACCAAAGCGCGCCACGAATTGCATAAGGAACAATCGGATATATCATGTTGTTATAGAGTGCAGTTGGTCTGCCTTGAGGTGTCAGCGGGTGGAAATTATTTGGCATCTCAAAAATGATGCTATCGTTTTCCAATGCTTCACGTGCCGCTGCTATCCAGTCTTCAATTTCCTTGATTTTTTCCGGGAGCCGCATGCGATAGTTTTTATTTATATCGCGGATTTCCTCAGAAATAGCTGAGAGTGCTGGAACAGCATTGAATCCTTCGGGTGCAGTCCACGCCTCAATACGTGTACCTCCCCAGGATGTGTTGATTAAACCTATTGGCACATCAAGTTCTTTGTGAATATGTCTGCCGAAAAAATATGCAACAGCCGAGAAATGTCTGACACTATCTGGTGTCGTCGGATGCCATTGTGCATTGACATCCGGCGCTGGTAAACCGGAAGATTCCTTCGGTATATGAAACAAACGGATATTCGGATAATCTGCTGCAGCAATCTCCGCATCTCTGTTATTTGAAGTGTTGACCGACCACGCCATGTTAGACTGTCCAGAACATACCCACACTTCACCAAAAAGGATATTCGTAAGTTCAACGGTATTATTGCCAACAACATTAAGCGTATACGGACCGCCTGCTGACGTGGCTGGCAACGTGACTTGCCAATTGCCTTTTGCATCAGCTTTGACTGTATCAGTATGAACAACCTCTGCTTCCCCGTTCTGTTTGCTTAGGGTAATAGAGATTTCTTCATCTGCAGCTGCCCATCCCCAAATTGGAACTGGCATATCACGTTGTAAAACCATGTTGTTGCCGAAAACTCGCGGCAGTTTAACTTCCGCAAACGCAAAAGTCTGCGAAAAGAACAAAAGACTACTGATAAAAACAATGACGACTATTTTCATATTTCTCTCCTTCAAATTTTATAGTGAAATCCACAATTACTTTGACATTGGCGAGGTTAGGAAACCTCGCCAGCGTTATAGTGTGTGGGTTGTTGTTCATTGAAATGTCCACATATTTTTGAATTTTACTATAATTCGTTAGGATTTCACAATTCCAGAACAAGAGAAATCCTGTTGATTACGTTGTTGGATACTCCTTTGGAAGTATCGCTATTAATAAATCTCGCTTCTAACATTTTGAAGGCGTTCTGCAAGATAACTGTTGCGCCACATCACTTGATTATTATGGATACATATATTAAGTGCCTTTTGAGAGCCAACAATCACCACCCGTTCCTTTGCACGGGTGATGCCTGTGTAAAGTAGATTTCGTTGTAACATGATATAGTGTTGGGTATGCAAAGGTATCACAACTGCGGGATACTCACTACCTTGTGCCTTATGGATAGTGGTAGCATACGCTAAAACCAGTTCGTTCAGGTCTGCCATATCATAAACCACTATTTTTTCGGGAAACCGAACCTGCAACGTCTTGTCTATATGATCAATGCTGACAATTCTACCAATATCTCCATTGTATACATCGTAATCGTAGTTATTGCGTATCTGCATAACTTTATCACCGATACGAAAGGTTTGCCATCCTTTTATAGCTTGTTCAGCGTTGGGATTAAGCACATCCTGTAAACATTTGTTAAGGCCCTCAGCACCAAGGATGCCACGCCGCATCGGACACAGCAGCTGAATGTCATCTATGGGATGATAGTTATAATGGTGAGGTAGCCGTTCAGCAATCAAAGAAGTAATCTGTTGGGCTGCTAATTCAGGTTCTTCCTCCTCAATAAAAAAGAAATCCCGATTCTCTGGACCGGAAAGTATCGGAAATTCTCCGCTGTTTATCCGATGTGCGTTGGTGACAATCATGCTCTCTTGTGCTTGGCGGAAAATCTCTGTGAGTCTTACAACTGGGACTTTTTGTGAGTCGATCAACGATTTTAGCACATTGCCAGCACCGACAGATGGCAGTTGATCGGTGTCACCGATGAGTACGACGGTAGCATCAAGAGGAATCGCCTGCATTAATCGGTTCATAAGAACGATATCCACCATTGACATCTCGTCCACAATTACGACATCCGCTTCTAATGGGTTTTCGCGATTGCGTTTGAATCCGTTATCTTGAAAAGAAAATTCAAGTAGTCTATGTATCGTTTTCGCTTCTTTTCCCGTGGTTTCGCTGAGTCGTTTCGCAGCACGTCCGGTAGGTGCAGCCAAAACGATACGCCGTCCTACTGCTTCAAACAATCTTATCATGCCGACTGTCGTTGTTGTTTTGCCAGTCCCTGGTCCACCTGTGAGAATCATTGCGCGTTCTGTGAGGGCAGTCCGAATTGCCTCCCGTTGCTGAGGGGCAAATTGAATGTTCATCTCATTTTCCAACTCACTCAAAGATATGTTTATGTCTAATGAACTGGCATTTTGCATTCCATTTGATAACAATCTCAAAAACTGGTTTGCCACACCCATTTCAGCATAGTAAAACGGCGCAAGATAGATTGCGCTACTTTCAAGGAGTGTAGATATGTGATTAGAGTGTTGCTTATCAGGAAGATCCTCTGTTTCTTCACAGATTTCTATATACTCGCTATGATTTTCGGATACTGTGTTTTTTGCCCCACTATTGAGCCAATCATTTATTTCACTTTGCTCCGCAATGATTTCAACTGGTTCGCCTGCTTGTGAAAGAATAATTTCCTCTTTTTGAGTCAACGC
Organism: Candidatus Poribacteria bacterium; assembly: GCA_003635185.1. Lineage (GTDB taxonomy): Bacteria > Poribacteria > WGA-4E > WGA-4E > WGA-3G > MSPOR6. Next base: position 3,737 of record PYJA01000125.1, read on the forward strand.
GAGGACCCCCATTTCAATTGTCCGTGAATCCTGTTCAAGAATGTTTTTACATGCCTCTATCAGTTTATCGGGATATTGAAAGACGTGTCCTTCATCCGTTTTTTGGCTAAGCACATATTTGATACCAGCTTGGACCCGATGCGGGTCGTTTTTATCTATACCCAGTTTTTGTGCAATCGTATCTGCGGTGACAAACCCGATGCCGTAAATATCATCAGCAAGGCGGTAAGGATTTTCAGTTACAATCGGAATAGATTCATTTTGGTATGTTTTGTAAATTTTTGCTGCATGTGAAGTGCTAACGTTATGTGATTGCAGAAAAAGCATGACGTTTTTAATTTCGCGTTGTTCTTCCCACGCTTGCTGGATCATTTTAACCCGCTTCTGCCCAATTCCGGGAACTCCTGCTAATTTTTCAGGTGTCTGCTCAATTATATCTATCGTATCCATGCCGAACAGACCGACAATTCGGGCAGCCATCTTAGGACCGATTCCTTTAATCAACCCCGACCCCAGATATTTCCTTATCCCAATAATATTTGCAGGTTGTATAGTTTCAGCCCTCTCAATCTGAAATTGTAGTCCGTATTTTGGATTGTTTACCCATTCTCCGTTGAGTAGCAGACTCTCTCCAGGATTAACAGACGCAAGGTTACCGACAATCGTGACAAGTTCAGCGTGACCCCGCGCAGAAAACCTGCCGATTGTAAAACCGGTATCAGGATTTTCAAAAACGATACGCTCAAGAATGCCGTTTAGTGTTTCCATGTTATACCACTACTCAAACAAGAGTTCAACTGGGCAGGAGAAACCCGGGACTACATCATCACCAGTAAGTGTATCTTCGTATGTGAGAATCTTGATGTCTGTTTCAGATTTATACACTGTGACAGTTTTAGAAATAGGTTCAATCACCCAAACACATCGTGTCCCTGCGTCTAAATAAGCAAAAACTTTCCCAACAACACGTGACTGGATATCTGAAGGTGAAACTACTTCGATCGCAAGGTCAGGCGGTATTGGAAAACCTTTGTTTTTGTCTTGATCGTCGTTTAACCTTTCTGCTGAGACAAACGCTAAATCTGGTTTCAGCACCCGTTCTCCAATCTTAAACGATATTTCTAAGGAATACACGCTACCAATTTTATTTTCTCGTACATACGAATCTAAATATCGAATTAGATTCATACCAATCTCACTGTGTCTTATTGATGCGTCTGGCATCTGTACTAATTCTCCTTTAATATATTCATATCCTTCTACATCGTTCTCAAGAAATTCCTCTAACGTTATCGTGCCAGGTTCTGGAAGAGGTATATCTTGCAAAGGGTCGTGAGTATCCAATTGTGCCATTCTGTTACCTCCGTGATAAACTTGTCAACGTTACTTGTTGATATATTTACTCAAACAAGAGTTCAACTGGACAAGAGAAACCGGGGACTACATCATCACCGGTAAGTGTGTCTTCACGTGTGAGCGTTTTGATGTCCGTTTCAGATTTATATACCGTCACAGTTTTCAATGTAGGTTCAACAACCCAGACGCAGCGTGTGCCTGCATCCAGATAAGCACGGACTTTATCAAGAATACGGGACTGAATATCTGAAGGAGAAACCACTTCAATTGCGAGGTCAGGGGGTATTGGAAGACCTTTATCATCGTCTCCAGTTAACCGCTCTGTTGATACAAACGCAACATCCGGTTTTAGCACACGTTCTCCAACCTTAAATGATGTGTCTGCTGGATACATGCGCCCCAATTTGTGTTGCCGTACATACGAATATAAATGGTGAATAACGTTCATGTTTACTTCACCGTGCCTTCTTGATGCGTCTGGCATCTGTACTAATTCTCCTTTAATATATTCATAGCCTTCTACATCATTTTCAAGGAATTCATTTAACGTCATCGTGGTAGATTTGACAGAGGTTATATCTTGCGCGTGTTCGTGAGTTTGAATTTGTGCCATTCTGTTATCCTCCCTGATAAACTTGTAAACGTTGCTTGTTGATATATTACTCAAACAAGAGTTCAACCGGACAGGAGAAACCCGGGACTACATCGTCTCCGGTAAGTGTGTCTTCACGCGTAAGTGTTTTGATGTCCGTTTCAGATTTAAACACCGTCACGGTTTTTGATACGGAGTCAACAATCCAAACGCAGCGTGTGCCTGCATCCAGATAAGCAAGTGCCTTTCCAATGACACGAGAATGAATATCTGAAGGAGAAACCACTTCAATTGCGAGGTCAGGGGGTATCGGTAGTCCTTTGTCTTCGTCTACATCCAACCGTTCTGATGCAACAAACGCAACATCTGGTTTTAGTCCCCGTTCCCCAACCTTAAATGATGCTCCTGACGTATACAATTCTCCAAGGTTATTATCGTAGACCGTCGGATCTAAATACCGTAGGATATTTACACTTATTCTACCATGTCTCCTTGAGGCTCCAGCCATAGGAATTAATTCTCCTTTAACGTATTCAAATCCTTCTACATCATTCTCAAGAAATTCTTCTAATGTCATTTTGGCAGGTTTGACAGAGGTTATATCTTGCGTGGGTTCGTGAGTATCCACTTGTGTCATACTTTAATCCTCCGCGATGCACATAAAATTAATTCTTAACAAAAAACGACTATTCAATGTTCGCCATTAGTTTCCGAAAAGCATTCAGCTGTGGTGCAATAATGTGTGGTTCGTCAGTTTTATTTTCAAGCGCTTCTATTGTTTTGAATCCGTTCCCTGTGATTGCTACTACGATTCGTTCATCACGACCGATGTCTCCACTTTCAATTAATTTTTTGGTTGCAGCAAGCGTTACGCCGCCTGCTGTCTCAGTGAAAATACCTTCAGTGGCAGCAAGTAGTTTAATCGCTTCAACAATTTCATCGTCATTTGCATGTTCACCTACACCGCCTGATTTTCGAACAGTATCCACAGCATAAATCCCATCTGCCGGATTTCCTATTGCAAGGGACTTCGCAATCGTATCAGGTTTTACGGGTTTGACAAAATCACTATTTTCTTTATAAGTATTAACAATCGGACCACAACCTTCTGCTTGTGCTACGTGTATTTTCGTCCTCGGTTTGTCAATCAATCCCAACAAATGAAATTCTTTAAGTGCCTTACCAATTTTTGTAATCAGCGAACCGCCAGCAGCAGGCGCAATGATATGGTCGGGGGCTTCCCAATCGAGTTGTTCAATCAATTCAAAGCAGAGCGTCTTTGAACCTTCTGCGTAATACGGGCGGATATTGATGTTGACAAACGCCCACGGATAGACACCTGCAATTTCGCTACACAGGCGATTCACATCGTCATAGTTGCCCATAATCCCAACGACTGTTGGTGCGTAAACAAGAGATGCCACTACTTTGCCTAATTCCAGGTCGGCAGGAATAAAAATGTAACAGTTCAGATTAGCGACAGCAGCGTGCGCCGCAACAGCATTTGCTAAGTTGCCTGTGGATGCACACGATACGGTGTCAAAGTCGAATTCCTTAGATTTACTCAATGCAATTGCTACAACCCGGTCTTTGAAAGACAACGTTGGGTGACACACTGAATCGTCTTTTATATAAATTTCTTTAACACCGAGTGCATCGCCAAGATTTTTCGCCCGGATTAAAGGTGTGAAACCGGAGTTAAGTCCGTCTGTCGGTTCACCATCAATCGGCAATAGATCAATGTATCTCCATAAACTTTCCGGTCCCTGCTCAATTGAACTTCTTGAGATTGACTTTTGAATAGCCTCGTAATTGTAATTCACCTCTAACGGACCGAAACAGAACTCGCAAACATGAAGCGGTTCCTTTGGATACTCGCGTTCACATTCGCGGCATTTTAAGCCTAAAACTTTTTCCATTTTGCCTCCAAATATTATGATTTCATTAAGATTCTGTGAATACCACTGTTAAAATACGTTTCTCGACAGCAAATTTCAAACCTTTCAAATTGTCAGGACGATTTCAAATTCGTTATTTCCCGGTTCCAACGCAACACGAATAAAAAGCAAGTGCTTATCTACCCATGTAACAACTTCAGCATTAGAGTTTTCTAATTGTAAACCGATGTGGTTGCCCCAAATCGCTACACCGTAAGGCATCGCTTTAGTAGATTCAATTGCAAAAGTGACATGCAATCGCGAACGTTTCCGATTAGGTCTAAAATTGACTATCTTCGGTAAATGATACTCAACACCGTGAACAGAAGCCCCCTGATGTGAAATCTCACTTCCAAGATTTTCCAAAACTGGGGGTGAGATATAATTTTTCATGTCAACAGGTTCCATTGTCCCTTCAGAAAAGGTGAATTGGCATTTAGAATCGTAATAGAAAAATACCTTTTCCTCTTTTTGATCTGTTGATGTGCCTCCATCAGGGAACTGTGCTGACTCTGACTCCATAGATTCAACATTCTCCTGAGAGTCAATTTTAGTAGCAACTATAAAAGTAGGTTCAGTCTGTTGACAATTTGTCCAGTAATCATCAACCATCTCAGAAATAGGTAACAATTTTGTGCTTTCACTGCTTGCTACATGTGCAAAGTATGTATCCAGTCTTTGTAATGTTTCCTGTCCTAACTGCGCAACCTCTAATGCGTTGACATGTTCCACATAGCTAAGCCACCGATTCCACTTCTCATTTTGGACATATAGATCGTAATTTCTTTGTATTGTGTCATTTATAAGTGATGCCCGAAGATTATCCGCGTTATTGTCAAGATGTGCTGCCGTCCAGTAAGGAATGCCAGCGATACTCCCTGCAGCAGGTGCGCTAAAATTGTGTTGCTCTGCTGAGGGATAAAAAAATCCGAACGGACTGCCGCGATCAACCTCTGCTACTGAACCGCGTTCGTCCCAACGATAACCCCACAAACCACGAAAACCGACCTGTTCCAATGCGTGAACTAAAACATGGTTTTTCCACTCTGCGCCTGCCACGTTTGGGCCAGTCCATTCCAATGCACGCTCCATTTTTTTCGACTCAGTCCTGATATAACGCGGAACCGTTTCGCGCATTTTGACGAGATGTTCAGCGATAACTTCTGGTGAAACGCCTGCCATTGAAGTATCAATTGATTCGCTTTCAGTGTTCGGGGCTGGCACGGTTTGCCCAGTAAGTTTAGCCCAGTTTGCCTCCCACAACGGCTTGATGTCCAACATCAGCAACGGTTCGTCCCCAAATTCGTTATGCCACTCTGTCAGATCCTTTGCTAAAAATTGCGCTGAATCAGCAACGATTGCCCACGTAATTGGGATGTTGTATTTATGCGCCATTTTTGCTAAAAGACGCATGCCATCTCGCAGTTGCTGTCGATCTTCAGCTATCGCTGTGCTTACAAGTCCATAATATAACATTTTGAGACTATTCTAAAAAGACGGTAACACCCATATCCGCATACTTTTCACGCGTACTTGGATTACCGTTTCTAAAACAGACAGCCGTTGGGCTTCCTTCCAATTCTTTTACCACATACTGCACGCAGGCATCTACTGTTTGGAGCGCATGATTTGGGTGACCTTCCATACTGAACGTTAAATCTGTGGGACCAAAGGAGAGACAATCCACACCCGTTTTCGCTAACCTCCGTGCATGCGTCACCGCCTCAATTGACTCTATCTGCATCCAGAGCATCCCGTAATTATTCCACCAATCTGCATATTCAAGCCTTTCTCTACCTGCCGAATTTTTTCTTGCACCACCACCCCAACTGCGAATGCCCTGCTGTGGATAGTAAAAAGAAGCAACTGCCTCATCTACCGTTGTTTCCAATTCTACTTGCGGCACCTCAATGCCAGAAGGACCAAGGTCAAGATAGTTGCCGATGAGATAGGCGTTGCGTGTATGTTTTATCCGAAAGTTGACCGGAATATCCAACGCATCTGCCATATTGCAGAATGCAACAAGTCTGTCTTCACTGTACGCCGAATGTTGACTATCCACAGCGACAAAATCGTAACCGCCTTTTTCAACCCTTTCAGCGAGACTGTCGTGGTCTATCGTCATTGAAACAGAGGCTCCAAAAACATGTTCCCCATCGCGAATGCGCTGCTTCAAATTTGTTTCTGACATATCTCCCTCCTAACAACAGGACGAATCTGTGTGCGTTCCGAGTGCTAAATTTCACCAAATTGATATATCTTTTCATTATATCATATTTCCTTGTTCTATGCCAAACATTTGGGATATTTAGTTATTGTACTATAGTTGCCTTGATAAGGGGGATTTAGGGGGTTAAAAAGACGAAAAACAGTGAAATACTGGACTATTTAACCCCCCTGCCCCCTTATCAAGGGGGAATGCGTAAGTCCTGTTGTACTATAGTTGCCTTGATTTAGTAGATATGGTATGATAGAAACATGCGTCAAAACGAGCCAAGTACAATTCAGGATGTTGGGAAACCGTCAACACTCCGTTTTATTGTTGGGACTCTCCTTTTCGGTTCTATCCTCATCATTCTAACATGTTATTGGATTATCTCCGCAGAAAACCGTGTTGTGTGGGAGCTCACAGATTTCTCAATCTTTCCCACCGTACTTTTCACATTCTTTCTGCTTGCGGCCCTTTCACCTTTTCTAAAAAGGCTGTTCAAACATGCTGCGCCAACCTCAAGGGAACTGGCGTTGACATATATCATGGTTTCAGTCGCAACCGCGCTTGCAGGACACGACATTGTTCGACAGTTAGTGCCGATGATAGCAAACGCAGGTTGGTTTGCTACACCCGAAAACGAATGGGCGGATATCTTTTTTCGCTTTTTGCCAACGTGGTTGACAATTACTGATCGCAAAATTCTGCAAGGCTATTTTGAAGGAGATGACACTTTTTGGCAGCCCCGCTACATGGAGGCATGGTTGTGGCCGATTGTCGCGTGGAGCGGTTTGGTGATTGTACTACTGTTTATGATGTTATGCATCAATATCATCATCCGTAAACAGTGGATAGACCATGAAAAGTTAAGTTATCCATTGACAACGCTCCCCGTAGAATTACTTGGCAATACATCTAATCTCTTTCGTAATAAGCTAATTTGGCTCGGTTTCGGAATTGCATTTGGGCTTGAGATTCTGGCTGGATTGAATTATCTTTTTCCCGTTATTCCCTCGTTAAAAATTAAATATCAACTTTATTTTTCAGATCGTCCTTGGAACGCAATTGGACGTTTACCGATTTATGTGTATCCATTTGCAATTGGGTTGGGGTACCTAATGCCATTGGATTTAGCACTATCTTTCTGGGGATTTTACCTATTTTGGGGATTGCAGCGCGTCCTTTTTACTGCGACAGGATGGACAACGGCTATCGGTTTTCAAACAGAACAACGGGCAGGTGCATGGATCGGAATAGGATTGCTTGCGCTGTTAACAAGTCGGCGAGAAATTCTAAAGGTGTTAGGAGGCGTATTCTCTTTTAGATCGAAAGATCGTTTATATCAACTGGCTGTATTTGGTTTGATATTTGGATTAGGATTTGTCCTAATATTTTGGTATTTCGCAGGGCTATCACCATGGGTAGCACTCGGATATTTTGGCATCTATTTGGTTTTGTGTATTGGCATGACTCGTATGCGTGCCGAACTCGGTCCGCCTACACATGAGTTACACCGTGTGCATCCAGACCGAATAATGCTACTGTTTTTAGGCAGTCGTCCATTGGGAGCACAGAATTTAACAAACACTACTTTACTATCTTGGCTTGCCTACGGCTATCGGTGTCATCCAATGCCGCACCAATTAGAAGCATTTAAGATCGGCAGGCACTTCCGTCTCCGTGAGAATCGGTTGGTTATTGCCTTAATTGTGGCATCAATCGTGGGCGCAGTCATATCCATTGTCGGGCATGTCGCGCTCTATTATGAATTTCGGTTTGCACGTTGGGGAGTCGGTGAGTTTAACCGCTTACAAAACTGGATTACCGTCCCGCGCGCACCGAACCTCCCCGCTATCCAACACATGACGTTTGGCTTCCTTTTTACCAGCGTGTTGACAATTCTCAAACGCCAGTTTTTGTGGTGGCCGTTTTATCCGGTAGGATATGCCGTAGGTAACGGTTGGGCTATCGGATGGATGTGGTTCTCAATTTTCTTAGGATGGCTTTTTAAAAGGTTACTTTTTACAGGGGGCGGTGTGCGTGCCTATCGCAGAGCGTTGCCACTGTTCTTAGGGCTTATCTTCGGTCAATTCCTTGCAGGCAGCTTATGGAGTTTGTTAGGTGTGTTGTTTAACAAGAACATGTACACCCTTTTTCCGTAACAACTTAAAAATCTTCCAGTGCCTCAGCTTCAGAAGCATAAACGCCAATGCTTTGTGTCAAACCGATTGTATTAAAAATTGTTCTCACCTGCATTGCTGGATGTGCAATGCGCAACGTTTGTCCTTTATCCCGCGTTTTCCAAAGTAATTTGATAATTGTGCCAAACCCGCTACTTGTGATAAAACTTTGCCGTTCGAAGTTAAGCAACAACTTGGTTGCATCTTGTACGCCGTTGTCGGCATAAGCATCGTTAAGAGCTTCTTCAGATTCGTTAGTTAAGTAACCGGTAATGTCGAATATCGCAACGTCGCCTTCGTGTCGAATAGAGACCTGTGGTTGTGCTCTCACATTTTCCTCCTCAAGAATAAAATCCTGAATTCGTAAATAAAATCGTCAATCTTCAGTGAAAGTGCGTTGAAGCGGGGTATGTTCTTGTTGCTCACGCACTGTAGTGCCGTTGTCAAGATGGAGCCAAGTTTCAAATTGACGCTCACCTTCCCGTAGTTGAATCACTCGTGCCCCGCGCGGAAACCCCTCTTTGCCATAACAATTGTAGCCGGTAGTTCTCCCGTAGCAGAGGCGAATCCCGTGTAAATCTCCCCAGAAATCGTTAATATGTTCGTGACCAACAAAGGTCCCCATAACATCTCCCGCTTCGTGTAGGGCAGCAAAAAAACCCGAATTAATTTGGGGCGGGCAAACGTTCTCATACTTTACACCGTAGCAAGTGTGAAAATCCCATACTTCATCATATTCAGGAATTGGGATATGAAAAAAAGCGAGCGCGGGAAGCGGATGCCCCGCGGAAGCCGTGTATTTCGCGGATTCGCTGAGAAACCACTCTATCTGGGCGCGCCTGATCCAATCGTAACCACCAATATCAGTTGAGGCATAACTACCAGAATCAATAAAATAGAGCAGCGCGACAGGCTTTGTTTTGTCTGAACCTTCAACTGTTAAAACATAATTGCCAACCCCCGGAATTTCTTCCGGCCCTGGCTCCGCAAGCGACAAATCACTCTCTTGCATGACTTCCATCAATTCGTGACGACTTGCCGTGCCTTCATCGTCATGGTTACCGAAAACTGCTGCCCAAGGAAAACCGCACCGTTCCAAAATCTCTACAATCTGTCGAAGCGATTCAGCAGCATCATCACATCCCCCTCCAGACAAAATGTCCCCAGTTAACACAATTAAATCCGGAGATTCTGCGCGGGATACATTTTCCATCAAAGCTGCAGATTTTTGGTCGACAGGTTCACCGTTTTGCCAATGAATATCGGTAAACTGGACAATTTTAAAGCAACCGTTCTCGCGAAACCTTAATTCGTTTTTCATCTCTATAATTTCCTCCGTGTAATTTCTATATAACTATATACATAATTCCGAAAAATTGCAAGTAAATTCCAAGGTTATATTTCAGACAGATAATAAATGATTTTTTTAAAGAATAGGACTTACGCATTCCCCCTTGATAAGGGGGTTAGGGGGTTAAATAGTTCGGTATTTCAGTGTTTTTTCGTCTTTTTAACCCCCTAAATCCCCCTTATCAGTGGGACTTTAAGAAAAAATACGTAAGTCCTGAAAGAAAATATAACTAATTTACAACTAAAATAATTGATTGATACAATCCGATTACAAGAAAATGCAAATGTCAAATATTATGTAAAAATGGTAACAAATACAAAAAAGAAGCGTTAATTTTTTCAATCAAAACAACACTTTATTTCATAATTGTTTGAAGTTGGGCAATATAATTTAGTTTTGAACACCGACCCTAATGTTTGATTTAGCAGACAAAAGACCATTGAGGTTTCCAAAAGATAGGAAACTTACCAAGTCAGGTGATTAATTATGCAAAAAGCACTTCTTATAATTTGCATCTATTTCATTGTATTTGTATTTCTGGGAATTTTATGGTACTATCCCGTGATGCCGTTTCTCTTTTGTAACACCCTTGCGGATTCTGAGATGAAGCTGCGAATGGAAAAAGATTTGATTGAATTCTACGGGATTGTTAACGAAATCCACGAGTTGGGAAGAAAAGGAGCATCGCTCACTGTTGAAGAAAAAGTTGTTTTATTCCTAACACCTTGGAGTGAATACGGATTTTTGCTATGGCCTATCGTAGGGCTTCTATGGGGTTTGTGGCGCGGACTATCTACTCGCTACCGTCTGAGAAAACGCGTTCCTGTCTACCCCACTTTTTAATATGACCTAAGTTTGATCTGCTCCATAAGTCGCTCCAGTTTCTGTTTGTCTTTTACACCCTTTGATGCTTCTACTCCTGAGCAGAGGTCAATACCGTGGGGTTTAATAGTTTCAATGGCAGCTTTAACGTTCTCTGGACGAATTCCGCCTGCGAAAAAGACTGGTAATGGACTATTAGCAATTAACTCAGCAGCGACGTGCCAATCACAGGTCTTTCCGGTGCCACCGTAACGAGGTGGGTCAATGCTGGTGTCAACAGTATCAAATAAGAGAAAATCCGCGCCAGCATCACGGTATGCTTGCATCTGCGCCGCAACCTCAGGCATATCCACATTTTCTGGGTTTCCTGCAGGCAGATAGACAGATTTCCAGAGTTGGCAATTCACGAACTGTTTCAGTTTTTCAACTTGTTGTGGTGTTTCCTGTCCAAGAAGTTGCACTGCAAATGGATCAATTTGCAATACTGCTTCTTGGATGTCTGGCGTTGTGCGATTGTATAGCAACAACACCGTTGGAATAGGACTTGCCTTGGCGATTTCTACAGCTTGCGTGATAGTGAGTGATCGTTCTGAAGATGCAACGTCAACTAATACGCCAGAGTAATCCGCCCCTGCATCAGCAGCAAGGCAAGCATCGTGGATTGAGGTTGTACCGCAAATTTTGACTTTGCACCTTGATTCATTGAGCATGGTTCGTAATTCCTGTTTGCCTTATTTCAGATATGTTTGTTTGGCAACTATTTAATCACAAAAGACTGTTTGTCTATCAGCATCTGAATAACAGATAATCATCGTTACCGGTTGCCAACCCGTATTGACAGCATTGTGTTTGACATTGCGCGGAATACGCAACATCATCCCTTGCTTGAGCGGAATAATTTCGTCTCCTAATTTGTGGTCACACTCACCAGAAAGCACATAGATAAGTTCCTCACAATTTGGGTGATAGTGGGTAGGGTTGCCTTCACCAGCGTTAATGTAAACAATACCGAATGTCATCTCTGCATCCGGATCAATCTGATCGTTACATAGCCATTTGATTGCACCCCACGGAAATTCAAGGGCACCCGTTTCATTGCTATTTGTTACAGTTATTTCCATATTGTGCTCCTTTACTCTTTATATTTCAACCTATTTTAAAGTGAAACAGGTCAAACTTCGTTCAGCATAAGCCTGCAAGCCTTCAGGCGGTTGTTCATGAAGATAACCGATAGGTGCACAGATTGCCTTGATGTTTTTCACTTGTTGATTGACGGCATAATGGACATGTCCAAAAAGGACATGCGTAACAAGCGGCTCTTGCAAACATAACATGCCAAGACCTTCACTTCCATAAAACGCGCGAAAATAGTCCCAAGGCAATTCGCCACGGTAGCGGATACACTCCCGAAACGGAACATGGTGTGTTACAACAATAATGCGTTGGACCTTGTCCTTCAGGAAAGTAATTTGCTTATCAAGCTCAGTCTCAAAGCGGTGTGCAATTTTCTCGTCTGGCCCTGTCCATCTGGCATACTGCTTATCGCTCCAAACTGTTCCCATCAACTGTTTTTCAGCATACTGCTCTATAGAAAAATCATATTTATCCGATGCAAATGTATAGTCGTACCAACCGATGGTGCCGCAGAAACCTATTTCCTCAGCAATATATGGGGCATCAAGGAGTGAATAAAACCCATGATCTTGACAAATTTCTGCAAGGACACCGCATTTTTGCTCACTTGTCATGTTGGCACTCTTGCTGACCCAAATATCATGATTACCCGGAACAAACAATTTCTGGCAAGCTAAATTAGCGTTCTTAAATTCACCGAGGATTTCGTAGAATTCAGATAAATTGGGGGTTACGTCACCTGCAAGGATGAAAATATCAAGTTCAGCTGCTTTGATAGCATCAATTAGAAATGGAACAATCGCTCTGTTAGCTTTGGTCGCTTCCGCATGCAGGTCAGAAATTAGTCCGATTTTCATTAATCTTATATATGCCAAACTTGTAGTATGTTCCTGAAAACGCTACAACTTTTGTAGGTTAACATTTCAAATTCGTGTGGTGTGCAAAACAGCAAATAATGTTCATTAAGGGGGAGTCGTCAAGCTGCTAAAAACCTCATCAAGAAAGATACGGATAGCAGAATCGTCTTCTTGAAAACGTTGGCGTTGACGTTCAAGTGCACTGAGTGCGAATTCATCTCCGATTTTGGCGATTGCGTCCACTAAGGTTAATTGTACCGCTGGATCAGCAGTGGTTTCTAAGGCATTTATCAGAAAATCGCGCGTCTGTGTTCCACCGATAGTGCCGAGGGCAGAAGCAGCGATGTCTTTCGCAGCGGTATCGGCTTCGTTGAATGCAGCGATGAGTGCATCAATAGCGGGAGTGCCGATCTGGCTAAGCGCTAAGCCCGCTTGGAAACGGATGCCAGGAATTTCATTTCGGTCTCTCAGTACTTTGGCAAGCGATTCAATTGCGGAGATAGGTTTAAGAGTACCAAGAATGGAGAGACATGCCCGGCGGATTTCCTGTTCAGGTTCTGTGTCGATTTGGATATATTGTTCAGCAAGTTCTACCAGTGGACCTTCGTTCACTTTCTGGTACAGTGCTTCTGATCGGTGGCGAAATTGGATTCCGAAGGGTGCTTCAAGTGTCGCTGTATTTGCAGCAGGGTCAACAAGGAGTAATCCCAGGATTGCCGCAGATTCGCGCTGTTGGCTATCAAGTGTATCCGCGGGCAGTTGACTTACATCTTCCTGTTGAAACTGCTGAAAGAGTGGATTGAGTTCGCTTAGCGCGACAAGCCGTTCAAGGCTCCGCGCTGCTGCTTTGCGGAGCGATAACTCCTTACTGTTCTTAAGAATCTCTATTAAGGATTCAACAGCACGCGTATCGCCTAAATTACCGAGAGCCGTAACAGCGGCAATTTTCACACCAATAAGTTCAGTTGTCCTGAAGGTCAAGTTTACATTCAATTTTGCAAACTCATTGACTGTTTTCTTATAATCGTTTAGACTGTGAATTTTTCGCTCATCAACAATTTTTTCGACAACATCACCAACCTGAATTTCATCGCTATTTGCGGCAGGGGTTCCAGGGACAATTTTTTTGATACGAACAGTGCCGTTGCCTTCAACCTCTAAACCGACTTTATCTCCAATTTTTCGAGTTGCAATACGAATAGGCTGCTTGCCTTTGAGATACAAGAGCATGTTATTGTCATTAGTCATTGCTTTTTTGACTGCCTGTGTGAAGTCTCGCGGACTTTGAATGGAGTATTCACCAATTATATAAGAGATGAGTTCTCCAGATGTGAGTTTTGCTGCATCGGCAGGGCCATTCGGCATAATAACTTTTACAACGACACCGCTTGTTGACCAGCGATTTTCGAGATCACTATCAAGTTGTTGCACTTCCATTTTTAAGTGTTCATCATAATAGTAGTTATCACATCCAAGTGCAAATGCTAAGATAACAAAAATGAATATTATCGGTATATTTCTAAACATTCACGTTCCTTTCAATCATTCGGATAGCTAATGTGGTTTGTTCCCCTACATAACTTTGCAAATTGGATCTAATTTTTAAACTTCACGACAACTTCCCGACTACTTTTCTCTTTCAATGCGTCTAAGAGTGGTTGAACAGCTTTCTCATCACCGAGCGTGGATAGTGCGCGAATTGCATCAACTCGCAGAGAAGACCCTTTGTTTTGGGTGATTTTGACAAGTTCTGGGACAGCTTTGCCGCCGATTTTTCCGAGTGCTGCGACAGCCAACTGCCGCACCTCAGGTTCTTCGCGATCCCGTTTCCGCTTTGCAGAACCCGATTCAACGAGGGCAGCAAGGGTGGGAATAGCATCTTCACTCCCTATTTCACCGAGTGCTTTAACAGCATTTAAACGGGTACCTACCTGATTATGTTTTAGCAATTCAATCAAAATCGGCACCATAGTTGTTGGATCAGATTTACCGAGATTCGCCATGACCCAATGCGCATCATGCCTGTCACGGTTGTCTTTGGATTTAATCGCTTTTTGTAGTTGTTTGATAAGCTGTTTGCGATCACCTTTTTGGTAAACGAGCGTGAGTGCTTCTAATGCAGCATTTTGCACATTCACGTCATCATCTCGGAGTGTATCAAAAATAAGGATTTCAAGATATTCACGTGGATCCTCTTGATACGCTTTAAACATGTGCTGCCCTCTCTGGGCAATTGATGCCTGATTCCACTCCGATTGGTTGGCTTCATAGAATTCCTGCGAATCGTAGAATCCGAGCAGATAATGTGCCTCAGCGTTATCACTCTGCTGCTTAATAGCAAGTTTAAATTCACGTACAGCCCGTTCTTCTTTTCGCCGTTTGTCGGATTTTATCAATTCTTTCCCTTTGGCAAGGTGTTCGTTCTGATTGCCGCATCCGATGATGAATAAGACAAGAACCAAAGTAAGAAATACTTTTTGCATATTTGGTTTACCTATGTTGTTGGTTAACTTGACACTTGAAACATACTGCCCAAATGATTGTTTTAATTTAAAAGCGTTTGCTGTTCTGCATCTGTCTCGTTTACTTGAGTATCTTCGTTCTCTTCTTCAGCAGTATCATCATCTACTTCAGCATTTAGGTTTTTTTGAAGCGTAACTATCGGTTTTTCTGAGAACCCCCAATCCTTATACCTTTGTATGACTGGCGTATCTGTAGGTGCAAGTTCAATTTCAAGGATTTTCAAGCCGTTTTCTGCAGCAGCAGCCTCAGCAGCTTCAATGAGATGGTCAGCAACGCCTAATAACCGAAAGGGGCCAGATACTGCAAGGTCGCTGATTTGACCAACCTCATCATTTAGCGGATGCTGTTTCACCGTGATGTGTCCAACAGCATAACCGCTTGCATCAGCAACGAGTCGAGACGTTTGGCTATCTGCAGCCAGATCGGTTTTCAGCTCATCAGCCACCTGTTCTCTGGTTTTTTCAGGGAAGCAGTATGTCTGCAAATGATTAGCATCATCCTCGTTAGCAGATCGAACATTGAGTGTACCTCTTAAATCAAAATCCTTAGTTGCCATTTTTCTCTCCTTATTATGTTCTAAATGAGCGAGTATTTGCGAAGGGTATCTAAGCTATCTTAATGTGAGTTCGGTCCAAGCAATTTTTCGTAGCGCAAACTGTTAGTTTGTGTTCCAAGATACACAAACTAAATGAAGATTAATTTATTAATTCGATCCTTTTTCTGTCCGCACGCGGCAGGTGTACACTTGCTGCTGGTGAGGCGGGAAATGCCTAAATGGCATTCATACCGTTGATTTCTTCCTAACCTCGCCACAGGACCGATTTATTTTCTTTAACTTCATTTAGTTTGCGTTCCAAGATGCACAAACTAACAGTTTGTGCTACAAGCAGAATTAGGTGTTATTGGAAAACACACATGACATAGGTCCGAAAGCTATGTTAAAGTTGGATCGGTTTTTGGTGTATTATCTTCCTCATTTGGTGTATTATCTTCCTCATTTGGTGTATTATCTTCCTCATTTGGTGTATTATCTTCCTCATTTGGTGTATTATCTTCCTCATTTGGTGTATTATCTTCCTCTTCAAAAGGTTCTTCCTGTCCAATTCGTAGTTGGCGTTCCGCATCAACAACATCACGATTAATTTTACCAATACAAAGATTCAGTTTATCTGTAAGAGCAGTATGTCCTGTCATGGCACGTCGAATTTGGCGCAGTTGGTCAATCACAACTCGGAAACTTCTGATAAAGTCTCCCGGATCAAGTGTGGCATACTCTGTTAATTCATCAAATTCGCATCCGCGGCTCCAAGCTAACATAGCTGAGCACAAACGAGGTTCCAACGCTGGCGTTATTCCAGAGACGTTGAGTTGACTTTCTAACCGTTGAATGTTTAAAATTTCATCCCAAGCTGCTCCCAGAATTGATAAAAATCTCTTATCCTTTATCCTTTTATAATAACCATCTTTGCGCGGTTCAGATACAATCGCTACGACAAGACAATTTATTTCATCTTCAGTCAACCGTTCAAAAAAACCTTTAAAGAGGAGTTGTGTCAATTGAAGTTCGTACCCATAGATATGTGATGCTGTCTTGCCCCGTGGCAGTAGTGCCTGGGATTCAATATATCCAAGTGTCTCAAGAACATTGAGGCGAGCGGCTATCTGTTCTTGTTGATAATTTTGAATTGATACCTGTTTTTGCTTTAAATTTTGAATATACTGTTCATTTTTACGGATTGTCTGATATTTTTTCGTGCATTGTTTACGCTGGTAACACTCGTGGCAAAGGTTTTCAGAGATCTCAGCGTTAAGCCCTTCCATTTTGTTGTGAATCGGTACCATCTTTTTTTCTTGTACCTTTTTTCCTGACTTTTTCCGTATAGACATGGATTTAAGAGATGCTAATTCGAACTGCAACCTTTCCAGGCTTTTTTCATTTGAGTGCTTAAGTCGATGATAACTTTCAATCTGTTTCATCCCGTCAATGTTGTCATGTATACAAGTCGGAAGCGGTAGTGAAGCACGTTTTTCATCTAATAGGGCAATCTGTTTGTTGAGATCAGCCGTGCGTTTATAATTTTGGTGGTTGCTCAGACTCATTGTATAGACATCGTAAATCTCGTCGCCATATTTTTCATACAGATTGAGGATACTGGCATACGAGAGATTGAACTGGCTTGTGGTAGGTTCGATGGTGTCGGAAACAACTTTGCTAACATCGGCATGCGTTGCAAATTTGGGGTTGACTTGGGCATACACATAACCGACAGTATCAATCCCGCGTCTCCCTGCCCTGCCTGCCATTTGGTGATATTCCCGTGTCTTAAGGTAACGATAACGGACACCGTCATATTTTTCCAAACTATCAAACACAACTGTACATGCCGGCATATTGATTCCAACAGCAAATGTCTCAGTGGTATAGAGAAGTTGAATTAATCCTGAAGTAAATAACCGTTCAACTACCTCTTTTAGTGTAGGTAACATACCTGCGTGATGGTAGGCTACGCCGCAGCTTATCAACTTACGAAAATCTGTAACTGCTTTCTCTTCAACAATATCAAATTGTATACAAAGTGCGTCAAATTTTTCTAAAATCTGTTTCTGCTG
Source organism: Candidatus Poribacteria bacterium (assembly GCA_003635185.1). Classification (GTDB taxonomy): domain Bacteria; phylum Poribacteria; class WGA-4E; order WGA-4E; family WGA-3G; genus MSPOR6. The sequence goes on from PYJA01000125.1 coordinate 21,308, forward strand.
TTCTTTATCAAGCAAATCATGTCGTCTCCGAGCATAGGTATAATAACGTGCGTTACTTTCACATTTCCTTCGGCTAAAACAGAAATAGAGGCACGGTAGACGATTTTGCTCCTTTAGGTATGGGATCAATTTCGTGTCGATTATACTCTTTGGTATTTTAGGTATGTTGTTAGCTTGATCTGTATCCTTCCGTTTCTTTTGTTTTGCTATCTGTCGTTGTCTTGCTATCTGTCGAAGATCATAAAGGTGTCCCAATTTACCGATGCCAAAACCTCGAAAGTAGAGGTGATGTTCTAAAGGCACAGGGCGTTCTAATTCTTCGACTACTTTGATGTCAATTTCTCGCACGCTTTGCATCCACTCCGTAAATGAATTTATGTCTGGAATCGTTGCACTCAAGCATACAAATTTAATATGTTGTGGTGCAAAGATGATGCTTTCTTCCCAGACAGTGCCGCGTGAAGTGTCGTTGATATAGTGGATTTCGTCAAAGATAACATAGGAAATGTCATTTAATCTTCCTATATCATCAAAGATGATATTCCGGAATATCTCAGTCGTCATCAATAGTACTTGAGCATACGGATTTAAGACCACATCGCCAGTTATGATACCAATTTTATCACCGTATTCAGCTTGAAAATCTCTATATTTTTGATTACTAAGCGCTTTAATGGGTGCAGTGTAAATAACCCGTTTGTTTGTCTGAAGGCATTTTTCCACTGCATATTCTGCAATGACAGTTTTACCGGCTCCAGTAGGCGCTGCCACTATTACCGAATGGTCTCTATCAATCGCTGCAATTGCTTCTTCTTGGAACTGATCTAACACTAAACCTTTATAAAGCATCTAATCCTCCTATACTGCGGTCTTATATTTAGTATAACGGATATTTGTTTTTTTGTCAAGTAAAATTAATTGGATAACCTTTTTAGACAACTTGCATGAAGTGTTCACTTTTGGTAAAATAGTATGCGTAATATTTTAAGAACATTCCGAGAATTAGGAAAGTGACACAAATAATTCACCCTATTACACAAAAAGACACAAATTTCCCCGCATCAATAGGTGCATATTTAAATGCAGATACGCCTGAAGTGATATGGGCACGTGGGAATATAGACCTACTACCTAAAGTGAACAGTACTTTAAAAGACGATTTGTGGGCACTATTCTGTTCCAGTAAATGTCCTGCTGAGATTATCTTGAAAACACACGATTTAGCTCAGGAATTTAAGGAGGAAGGCACCTCAACAATCGGTGGATTTCACTCTCCAATTGAAGAGGAATGTTTAAGGGTGTTGCTGCGCGGTTCACAACCTATCATTTTAAGTCCCGCACGGAGTATTGAAAACATGCAATGGCTAAAATCCGACTGCCAAAAGAGGGGGTTATCTGAAGGTAGACTCCTAATCTTATCTATATTTGAAAATCAACCGCAGCAGTCTGCTTTGTTGGCGCGCCAACGCAATCTTTTCGTAGCAGCCCTTGCAAGTAAGATATTCATTGCACATGCCGCTGAAGACAGTAAGACCTTAGAATTCGCGCAAACAATATTGAAATGGGGAAAACCTGTTTTCACTTTTAATTCATCATCAAACAAAGCACTTATTCAACTTGGGGTAAAACCTTATTCAGAGGTTTTACCCTAAACTAATAAGCAAAAAAGGAATACTTTATATGCCACGGATCTTTGATAACATAGACCAACCGCTCCTCCAAGCACTGCAACAAACCCTTGAATCCTCAACACATGCAGATTTTTGTGTGGGTTATTTTAACCTCAGAGGGTGGAGAAGACTCGCAAATTACATTGAAAATTGGCAAGGTGGCGATGACGAATGCTGCCGTTTACTTATCGGCATGCAGCGGCTCCCCGATGAAGAACTACGTCACGCCTTACGCATTTTTAAAAATTCGGACAGAATAGATAACCAGACAGCGCTCCATCTGAAAAAGAAATTAGCAGCGGAATTCCGCGAACAATTAACTGTTGGCATACCTACCCGTGAAGACGAAATCGGTCTAAGACAATTAGCACGTCAACTTCGTGCAGAGAAGGTGAAGGTAAAATTATATCTTCGACATCCCCTCCATGCCAAACTGTACCTACTTCACCGCCAAGATCTTATCTCCCCAATTGTGGGTTACCTTGGTAGTAGTAACCTAACCCTTGCTGGACTTTCGCAGCAGGGTGAACTAAACATTGATGTACTTGATGCTGATGCATGCCAAAAATTAGAGACGTGGTTTGAAGACAGATGGACAGACCGCTGGTGCATTGATATATCTAAGGAATTAGTCGAAATAATTGATGAAAGTTGGGCGCGCGAAGAACTGATTCCACCTTACCATATCTACATAAAAATGGCATATCACCTTTCCCATGAAGCACGGGCAGGATTAAATGAATTTCAAATTCCACGCGAATTTGAAAACACCCTTTTTGATTTCCAAACTGCTGCCGTTAAAATCGCAGCACATCATCTAAACAAACGTGGGGGTGTTCTTATCGGGGACGTTGTCGGTCTCGGTAAAACACTTATGGGAACGGCACTGGCACGGATTATGGAAGACGATCATGATCTCGAAACACTTATCATCTGTCCAAAGAACCTTGTCCAGATGTGGGAGTACTATCGTGAAGAATACCGTTTACGTGGAAAAGTGCTTTCAATGAGCCGAGTTCTGAACGAACTTCCCGATCTCAGACGTTATAGATTAGTCATGATTGACGAAAGCCATAATCTCAGAAACCGTGAAGGCAAACGTTACCGTGCAATTCAAGACTATATTCAGCAAAATGAGAGTCAAGTAATTCTACTCTCTGCTACTCCATACAACAAGACCTTTCTTGATCTCTCAAATCAACTACGCCTTTTTGTTGATGAATCTGAAGACATCGGCATTCGACCTGACCATTACATCAATAAGATTGGTGGCGAACTTATGTTTATGACGAAACATCAAAGCGGGATACGGACACTCGCTGCATTTGAACAGAGTGAAGAAATTGACGATTGGAGAGAACTGATGCGGCGATATCTTGTCCGAAGAACACGCAGCTTTATCATGCAAAACTATGCTGAGGAGGATACCGAAACAAAAAGGAAATACTTACTATTTCCAGATGGAACACGATCCTATTTCCCAACCCGCGCACCAAAAACGGTTAAGTTCACAATAGATGAGAAAAACCCTGATGATACTTATGCCCAATTATACTCGAATAATGTAGTGGATATAATAAACAGTCTTAACTTGGCACGTTATGGACTTGCAAATTACATTGACGATGCACCAGCAGAACTACCCACCGAAGCTGAAAAAGAACGATTACAAGACCTCTCACGCGGTGGAAAACGGTTGATGGGATTTTGTCGCACTAATCTATTCAAACGGCTTGAAAGTAGTGGAAAAGCATTTTTACAATCCGTTGACCGACACATTTTACGAAATTATATCTTCTTGTACGCTATAGAAAACAGCGAACCATTTCCAATCGGTGGACTTGATGCATCCATGCTTGATACACGATTCAACGATGCAGACACCGACGATGTCAACCTTATTTCTGCTGCTTCAGATGATGAGGATGACGAATTAATTGATACAACCGATTCTCATTCCAATTTGTGGACGATTGAAAAGTACAAAGAACGCGCTGCTATTATTTATCAATTCTACTTGACAGAGTACAGTACACGCTTTAAGTGGATACGTTCTGACCTGTTTCTGCCAATTCTAAAGGATCAACTCACTGAAGACGCAGAAGCACTGATCCAGATTCTACAACTATATGGAGAATGGGATGAAACAAAAGACGCAAAGCTCAACGCTCTTGAGCACCTATTAACACAAACGTATCCAGGTACCAAGGTTTTAGTTTTCACCCAATTTGCGGACACTGTGCATTATCTAAAAGCCGCATTAGAGGAACGCGGTTTGACGCACTTAGCCGCAGCTACCGGTGATGCCGCTAATCCTACACAATTGGCAACCCGATTCAGTCCTGTTAGCAACAATAGAGAAGGTGCTATCAGAGCAGAAGATGAGTTGCGTGTTCTCATCAGTACCGATGTCCTGAGTGAAGGGCAGAACTTACAGGATTGTGCAATCGTCGTAAACTACGATCTCCCGTGGGCAATCATACGTTTAGTCCAACGCGCAGGACGCGTTGACAGAATCGGACAAACTGCTGAAGAAATACTGTGCTACTCCTTTTTACCTGCAGAAGGTGTTGAACGACTCATCAATCTTCGTGGACGCGTCCGAGCACGCCTCCAGGAGAACGCTGAAGTTGTCGGCACCGATGAGGCATTCTTTGAAGATGACGGTGAAAGGGGAGACCAAGCAATCGTTGACCTATACAACGAACATGCAGGACTACTTGACGATGATATGGACAACGACGTTGATCTTGCCTCTCATGCCTACCAGATTTGGAAAAACGCTATTACCGATGACCCTGACCTGGAAAAAATCATCACAAAACTTCCCTCTGTTGTCTATTCAACAAAACCCCATTCACCGACAGACACGCAACCTGAAGGAGCATTAGTCTATATCAGAACGGGAGACGACAATGATGCGCTTGCTTGGGTCGATAAAAATGGAGAGAGTGTAACGGAATCCCAGTTTACCATTTTACAAGCCGCAGCATGCAAACCGGAGACTGAAGCACTACAACCGCTTGAGAAACACCATCACCTCGTCCATGAAGCAGCAAAATTAATCGTATCTGAGGACAGGAGAATTGGTGGGCAACTCGGTCGATCAACAGGAGCGCGTTTCCGCACATATCAACGGCTAAAAGATCATGCCTCTGAGGTAGAAGATACACTGTTTGCAACGGCAGATCTCAAACAGGTAATAGAGAATATCTATCGTTATCCGCTACGCCCAGTAGCGACTGATATTCTCAACCGACAACTACGTCTCGGAATTTCAAACGAAAAACTTACTGAAGTGACGATCGAATTATGGAACGATGGTAGACTCTGCATTGTTGAAGATGAAATCGAAATGCAAGAACCTAAAATTGTGTGTTCATTAGGGCTTTCCACCTAATAAAGGTGTCTCATTACAACACATCGGCCGGTTCCCATCTACCATGATGCACAAACTGGCAGTTTATGCTACAGATGCGGATTACAACACATCGGCCGGTTCCCGTCTACCCCTATCTGTTTGATCAAAATCTGTATCAAAACTGATAAGTTGCAGATCATATTTCTTGGCGACAGCATATTGGTATGCATCATCAAAGTCAAGATTGAATTGCTGAGCTGGTTGTCCTAACGTCTTGTGCTCTTCTGGAGACAGTGAGAGGACACCGACACCGTTGATTACTATATCTTCTAAAAATAAGACGAAAAGCGGAAAATTTTTCAACCAGAATAGAATAATACCGATGGAATGAAGAGACAAATCCGTTATAAAGATTGTCCTCAAATCAATGGATTGCAAGAATAATCGAACTGATATTTCTCAAATTTCTTCTGAAATCAATGTTTATCAGTGTTTTCCTTGTATATGTTCATGAAAATGCTCGCTAAGGTCAGACAGGATGTGTCTTTGCCCCGAAAGTTCAAGTTGTCCTTGATGAAAGGTCTTGCGCGCGGAACGGCTGACTTTTAGTATCAAGAGATAGCTCAATATTTTTATGCTTAAACTCGCATAGGCACCTTGTCGTTTTTCTAAACTAATAGATGATAGTTTTAGGTCTGTTTTCAAGTATCGCCAGAACTGTTCAATACCATGATGTTGCGACCATATTCTGAGTATCTCAGCAGACCGCAAGGGTTTTCCAAACACCATCATTGTTCGGATTTTACCCATATCTAAAAAAAGAGCAGCACGAGTGAACCGAATGCCCGACTTGTTGCATGTGTGCATAAATGAGGTTTAGGGCACCCCCATTTATTCGTCTTGAGTTCTATCTGTTTTTTTATGTGCCGAGAGTTTGTCCGATTTGCCATCTGTACTACCATCGGAAATTTGGGCTACTCTCTAAAACAAGATTGTGATATAATAACGTCTAATTTAAAAATACCAGAACGAACGCATTCTCTGGTCATTGCATGCACGTGTAGCATGTGAATTGGGGGGTAAAGGGGGCTAAAGTCGTTATTTTAGGTCCTTTCTCCTCACACGCTATCACTATGGGGCCCGCCCCCTCAATCCCCTTATCAGGGAGACTTTTGGACTTATTGCGTAGTCCAAAAAGAAATAAACCGTTCGTAGTCGCGCAATTCATTGCGCCTCCGGACATTTCATTTCAAAAAGAAAAAACAATTTATAGAATTGGTATAGCAAAACGTGGGTTTAGAAAATGTCCCGTCAAATTTTTCTGTTCACCGTTATTTTTTTAATTCCTTTCCTGTTTCTTGCCTGTTCACAACAACGCCCAGAAAGATCAATTGAACAGGAATCCGCTGAGGTTGAAATACCACCTTATGCGCGACACCTCAAAGGCTTTAAAATTTGCCTCGACCCAGGACATGGCGGACAAGGACACATACCTAATTACAAACGTGGTCCAACAGGTCTCCGCGAAGCGGAAATCAATCTAAAAGTTGCATTTTATCTACGAGAGATGTTGGAACAAGTAGAGGCTACCGTCATCATGACACGCGTTGACGATTCTTATGTTAGCCTTCCAGAACGTAGTCAAATTGCTAACGAAAATCAAGCAGATTTCTTCATCTCGCTGCACCATAACGGAATTGATGATAAACCTGAAATAAACTATACGTCAACGTGGTACCACGGTGATGCTGACGATTCTCGCCCAAGTCTTGACCTTGCGCGCTATGTTCAGCAAGGTGTTTCAGATGCCCTTCGTTTACCTAAATCTGCATCAACGGGTCTATATTCTGATAAACTAATCGTTGCTTCGGGTTTCGGTGTGTTGCGGCTGACGAAATGTCCAGCAGTTGTGTGTGAAGCATCATTTTATACGAATCCAGAAGAGGAAGCAAGGTTGAAACAAGATGATTATCTCAAAAGAGAGGCTTACGGATATTTTCTTGGCATTGCACGTTATGTTGAAGCGGGGTTTCCAAAAGGTGTCCTAATAACACCTAAACATGAATCTGTTGTCCAAACGAAAACGCCTTCGCTTGAGATTCAGGTAAAAGACGGATTACATGAACGTGGTGCATGGATGCTCAAACGTCAGCAAGTTTTTACTAATTCTATTCAGGTCAAAATCAATAATGTCAACGTTCCGTATAAATATGACCGTGATAAGGATATAATCACTGTCCACATCAAAGAACCTTTGCCTAACGGGCCCCATTTGGTCCAAACAGAGTTGGTAAATTATTATGGGAATCATAGCCTACCGAAACCGCAGCAATTCAAGGTAGCACCACCTGCGGCAAAATTACGACTTAGCACGTGGACAGATACCCTTCCTTATGATGGTAAGAGCTACGTCGGCATCACTGTAACAGCTTTTGATAAAGATGGGATGCCGATTGCAGATGACGAACTCATCAAAGTAAAAACTACCAGCGGCACCTTCACTGATACCGAGGATCTTTCAAAAGATGGCATGTCACACTTTTATCTGCGAGCTCTTGATACACCCGGAGCGGCAACAGTAGAAGCAGCCTACGGTCAGACCCGTAAATCACTAAAAATCCATTTCACAGATATTACTCACGGAATTATACAAGGTCAGGTTTCTGAAGCAAATTCTGGTAACCCGATTGCTGGTGTCCAATTACATGCCGATCCTGAGTTAACTGCTACTACAGACGCTGAAGGATACTACTTCATTAAAACCGACTCTTCATTAAAAAAATCACTTGAAACAACACTACACTTTGTAAGACCCGGTTTTTATCCGGATAAACACCAAATTCGTGTTGAACCGAATAAGGCAACAATAGTTGATACGAAACTTCATGCGATTGCTGATGGTGCGTTCGCTAAAACCGCACTTGTTCTCGATTCACAGACAAATACGCCTAAAACACGCCAACTTATTGCAACCTTGAAGGAGATGTTAGAACTCGCTGGAGCAAAGATTTATGATGTCCATACACCAGGACAGAAAGTGTCTATAGAAAAACGGATTGAAAAGGTTAACAACATCAAAGATGAGGGATATTACCTACAAATAAACCACACCGTCCAACGTAAAGGTAAGCCTTTAGTTGTTGCCGCGCATAACCGTGGCAACCAAGGCACAGAAACTTTTCAAAAACGGATACTTGAACAATTCAACCAAAAACTCTTTGAAACACCGATTGCCACTGTGCAAGATAGGAGAACACCTATAATCCAACAAACAAATAAAATGGCAATGACGATCGAAGTCCAAACTTTAGATTATCCTGATACTACCGCTGTGGAAGAAGCAACTGCTATTTTCATCGGTGCATGGCTTTTTCTGAAACATGAGACAGAGATTGATACAGAAAAATTAGCGCGTTTCATGTTATATTTAAACAAGACGCAAGGTGAATGACGGTGCACATCACTTCAAAAATCACTAAATTGCAGCTCCATCATCCGTTCAAGATTTCGCGCAGGGCAACGGACGCATACCGAGAAGTAATATCAGTAGAAATTGATGGAGGCGTAGGAGAAGCTGCACCAACGAAGTTCTACGGTGAGACTGTTCAGACAGTTACCGCTGCATTGGAAACGCTTTCTTCAAAATTAGACGGTAACCTTGATGAAATTCAAGATGTGATGGAAGGTATTGAATCAACTATTGATGGCAATTACGCTGCAAAATCCGCTATTGATATGGCATTGCACGACAGGTTAGGTAAAAAACTTGGAGTCCCGCTTTACAAACTCTGGGGACTTAACCCACAAAAAACGCCATGCACCTCTTTTACCATCGGTCTTGACGAACCAGCAGTGATGGCAGAAAAAACACGACAAGCAGAAGTATATCCTATCCTTAAAGTTAAGCTCGGAACAGATCGCGATATTGAGGTCCTTCAAACACTACGGAAGGTCACAGATAAACCGATCTACGTCGATGCAAACACCGCATGGACACCCAAAGAGGCAGTTCAGAAAATCCATCAACTTGCAAAGTATGGCGTAGTGTTAATTGAACAACCTACAAAACCTGACGACATAGCAGGACTTAAGTACGTCCGCGAGCATTCAGAATTACCGATTATCGCAGACGAAAGCGTCAAACGGGCAAGCGATATCCCCGCACTGGCAGAAGCTGTAGATGGCATTAATATTAAATTGGTCAAATGTGGTGGTATATTAGAAGCACTTCGGATGGTCCATGTGGCACGTGCACACGGCTTGCTTGTTATGCTCGGCTGTATGATAGAGAGTTCTCTCGGCATCACAGCCGCCGCGCACTTAACGCCACTTGTAGACTATGCAGATTTAGATGGTAATTTGCTAATTTCGAATGACCCTTACTCTGGTGTAACGCTTAAAAATGGTAAGTTGATTTTACCAAATCGTCCTGGTATTGGCGTTACTGCAGTAAGCGATCAATCTATCACACCTTAACGCCTCCCGTCAAATCCCCATGCTTTAAATATATCATATATCGTCCCAGCTTGACGCGGTTGATGAAATCAGCGAGTTCTGCGCTGCGTGAAACGCCGTAATGATCTTCAAGATTTACGGTGCCGTGAGTGCCAAATGTTTTCATGTTTCCGCTATAACGATGCAGCCTGATGTCCGCTGCGTGTATCTCTGCTACTTTTGTGTTATTCCTAATTTTTCCTCTAACCGCACAATATGCCGATAAGTCGTAGAAAAGATCATGTCAAGTGTAGCAATGTCTCGCGCTTCAAGCGGAGCGCGTGAAAAAACGCGCCGTAAAGACTTCAGATACGTCTCCCATTCTTGATTATACGGAGACATGCCGACTTTATCTAACAAACGGGTAACTCGTCCGTAAAATTCCTCTAAAGCGTTGACTTCGGCATAGTCAATCTCAACGGGGGCATGATCCTCTAAACTTGCAATAAATACCTCATAAGCAAATATCTGTACAGCTTGTGCCAAATTCAGAGACGGGTTTTTGGTTGCCATCGGCACACTTGCAGTCAACTGGCAGAGACTCATCTGATCTGTAGATAAACCGAAATCTTCACGCCCGAAAAGGAGTGCAACAGGTTTATCCTGTGAAATAGATGCAATTGTTTCTGCAGCTTCGCGGGCAGTTACAGGCGGTGGCAAACGCATATCACGGCGACGGTGTGTTGTGCCAACAAGATATTGGACACCTTCAAGCGCATCTTTTAGTTCAGGAACAACTTTGCAGTTTTCCAAAACATCTTTTGCACCGTGTGCCATGTACCATGCTGCGTCTACATGCTGAAATGGAACAGGATTCACAAGGTAAAGCTGCGATAACCCCATCCCTTTCACAACCCTTGCGGCAGAACCGATGTTGCCCGGTTCGCGCGGCTCAAAGAGGATGATTCGGATGTTCACCAGATTCTCGGGTACTGGGACAGGAATCGCTCGAAAACTCTCTGTCGGTTGAATTGGTTTGTTGAAATTTCCTGTTGACATATTAACAAAGGTATAGGAAAAAACATTAATTGTCAAGTGGAATTGTGCGAAAGAGGTGTGTATAATTTTTAAGGTAGAAGTGGTTTACTTACCGCGGCTATCGTCAATCACTAAGTACACCAATGACGTTCCCTGAATATGTTGGATGTTTTTGAATTCCTTTCCCGCTGAATACATCTCATTTAATGCGGTCGTCAGTCCTGTCCACCAAGGTTTACCGTAGTCGTGCCATAGAATCACGCCCTGTCCGTCGCGCAATAATTCGAGTGCCAGTTTTGAATCATTCAACACATATTCATAGGAATGTGAACCATCAACGAATATGAAATCCACCGTGTTGAAAAATGGGGAGAAATCAAAGGTCGCGGAATCGCCGTACAATTGGGTGATCTTCTGCTGACAATCGGTTTCCAAAAACCTTACTCCCGATGCATCCTTTTCAATATATTTTTCTTCTCCAGCCTCTAATGGTAGGGCTGTTTCGAATAGTTTCTCCTTGGATAGATCAAGGGTGTAGACTTCAGCATCCGCAGGAGCGTTTGCTGCCAAATTCAGTGTTGTGCGTCCGTCAAACGTGCCGATCTCAAAAAGTCTTTTCGGGTTATACCGCTTCACCAATTTCGACATAACAGCTATTTCAGCAAGTGAGATGTTGCCATCAATGTCGACGGGCTCACGGACCTGAATAGGTATATCTTCTGAGACAACCGCAGCCATTTCAATCGTTGGGACAATGGGGATTGGGGTTTTCTTTGCAAAACCGAAATGAGCACAGATATGATCGATAAAAAGACGGTTTTCCTCGAAAAGAAATCCGACCAAAAACAGATAAAGGCACGAAAATACGGCATATATGTATCTTGTTAAGAACGCGCTTATTCGCTTCACTGTTAGAAAATTCATTAAAATGAGACGCGAGAGGAGTTTGGTTTTTCAGGATTTTACATATATTAATGGTTTGAACAGACTGCACGGTAGTCTACTCGGCTGCACAGTTTGATACAAAACTTTTATATATGATAGCACTTCACAATAAAAAAATCAAGAGATATGTTGTCTTTATCCAGAGGTATTTAGTTTCGGTTTTTCCGGCACATTTTATCACAAGAAAAAGCGAAACTAAATAACCCTGATGGAAGTGTGAAACACAAGGTAGCGTTTTCGTAGATGGTTCGTTATAGCAGTAAATACTTAATCATGAGTTGCATCACAGCACCAGAGATGAGAGGGACTGTCAGGTTATCGTCTATTCGGAGGGGGAGGAGTTCCACAAGGGTTGCGACAAATGCACCAATAATACCGATGACTGGGTTTAACTGCTTTATCCACAAAAGCGTAATGGCAGTGCAAACGATGAAACACGCAGCACTTCCCTCCAAACTCTTATTGCCGATAAGTTTTGTACGTCCCCATCTTCTCCCAACTAAGGCGGCAGCCGTATCACCTAAAATAATAAAAAAAATACAGACAATAGCAATAGGTTTCTCAAAAAAGAAAATGCATAGTAAAATGCTGACGATATAGTAAGTCGCGCCAGTAATCGCCCCTTTCTGTTCGTGGGTACGGAGGATGGATTTGAAAACGCGAAAAAATATCTCTCGGAAACGCACAGAGACCCATTTCAAGAATTCTACTATCACCGCAATACCTGCTAAACAACCGACAATGAACAACATAGTGGGCCTTTCTAACACAATATAAAGTAGGGGTAAGAAGAAGCCTGCCAGATGGGTCGTTTTTCTGAGCAATTCCGTAATCATAAATTTGAAGTTTCCACGCAATGAAATTAAACTTGTATTCGGTTAATTATTGCAGATTTACATAAATAGACACAAGTAAATAATTTCTTGTATTTGGCAAAAAAATTACACAATTTTGTTTCAATTTTAGGTTAAAATTTCCTTACCATTGGAAATTGCTTGAGGATAAATAGTGCGATCAGAAAGTCAGCGAACTAAAATGAGAGGAAAAATGAGAGGCGTTTGCATCGGATTGTTGTTCTTAATATTCGGTATTGGATTTATCTTTGCTCAAGAAACACAACAGACTATAAAAATTATAGGTGTTGTCATAGACAGTGATACGAATACACCGTTAGTTGATGTGACGATAAAGGTAGTAGATACAAACATCAAGGTAAAAACTGATGAAACAGGCACATTTTCTTTGGAATTGCTTGTTGGTACGTACGCTTTTCAAGTGTCTGCGCCGTTTTATAACGCTGCTGTACTTTCTGATATTAAAGTCAACGCCCAAGGTTTATCGGATCCGTTACAGGTGATACTTGAACCGCAAGTTGTAAAGTTAGATGCGATTAATATGAGGGTTAAATTAAGCCAATCTGGGGAGCGCGGTCTTCTTGAAAAACGGATGCGGAGTTCTCTAATTGAGGATAGCATTAGTACTGAAGAAATCAGCAAGCTGCCTGACTCCTCAGCGGCTCAGGCAATTAAGCGTGTAACAGGTGTCAGTATTGTAGGTGGCAAATACGTATTTGTCCGTGGGTTAGGTGAACGTTATAGTAACACGCTTCTCAATAATGTTGAGATTCCGAGTCCGGAACCGAATCGACGGGTTGTCCCGATGGACATCTTCCCGGCAAGCCTGCTTGCGAGTCTGCAAACTGTGAAAACATTTTCCCCTGACCAACCGGGTGGGTTTGCTGGGGGTTCGGTGCAGGTTTTTACAAAAGACTTCCCCGAAACGTTGACGATGTCGCTGTCGCTGTCAACCGGATTTAATACACAAGCGACTGGTACGAAAGGATTGACATACCCTGGTGGCAGTTATGATTTCTTAGGATTTGACGACGGTTCCCGCAATTTACCAGAGATTATTCGAGAAAAACCAGCAGATATTCCTATTCGCGAACGGGGACGTTTCACGACAAGAGGATATACGGCTGCGGAGATCCAGGAGTTTGGTAGATCCTTTTCTAATGTTTGGTCTGTTGAACGATTTGTTGTTCCTATAAATCAAGGATATAAATTTAGCATCGGTAATAGCAGCAACCTATTAGGCAAGCAATTTGGTTATCTCGGTGTGATCTCTTATGGAAATAGTCATAGCCATAACATACAAGAACGCAGAGATTTTGGTATAGGATTAAACGATGTCCTTACAACGAAAACCGATTACGTTGTAGAAGAAAGTAAACATGAAGTGGATTGGGGTAGTGTCGTAAACACGAGTTTACGACTATCTCAAGATCACCTTTTAAGCGTACGCACGCTTACAACGCACACATCAGAAGACCAAACACGAACATGGGAAGGATTCAACCAGGATAGAAACACGGATATGCGAAGTGCCCGTCTACGATATGTTGAACGCCAACTTTTCTCAGGACAAATCGCTGGTTCTCATGGGTTTAATATTGGTGAACAAGAAATAGAGAACGGGCCTCCCAAAGAAAATCTGGATTCTATCAACGAAACTATAGAAAACACTGCAGTAAAAGGTATAGATCAACCGGACATTTCCTTAGATTGGCGGCTTACTTATTCTCGCGCCTCGCGTGATGAACCGGATACACGGGAAACTATATATGAAGATACGGGAGTACAAACTGATGAGAACGGAAACGTGATGTTAGATGAAGACGGTAATCCGATTCCTTTATTCACATTCCGCGATATTACACATAGCGGTAGCAGGTTTTTCTTTAACCTTGAAGATAATGATTACAACGCACGCGTTGATCTAAAAGCACCTATGTTATTCAGATTCGACGGTTCCATCAAAACGGGTGGACTGCTGCGGTATAGAGACCGCGCCTTTGATGTTCGCAGGTTTAGGTTCCAACCATCAGATAACATAGAGGCTAAAGGGGTTACGTTGTCGTCTCCTCCAGAAGCACTCTTTGAATCTACTAATATTGCGCCGCGGGTTTTTGAGTTACGTGAATCTACGCGTGAAACTGACAACTATTCTGCTGACCACCTCATCTACTCAGGATACCTGATGTTTGATACATCTCTCTCCAAAAAGTGGCAGTTGATGATTGGGATGAGATTGGAATCTTCTAATCAGATACTCATCAGTTTCGATCCATTTACTCCTAATGCCACGCCAATAGAAGCGAATTTGAATACACTTGATTTGTTACCAGGGATCAACCTCACATATCGGTTGACAGAACGGATGAATTGGCGTTTAGCTTATTCACACACAGTCACCCGTCCCGATTTGAGAGAACTTGCACCATTCGATTATACTGATTTTGTTGGTGGGAGAACTATCCTTGGAAATCCGGAATTAGAACGAACTTTAATTGATAATTTTGACTTCCGTTGGGAGGTTTTTCCAGATACAAGTGCTGGTGTTGTGGCAATCAGTGCTTTTTATAAGAATTTCAAAAAGCCTATTGAACAAATTATCAAACCGACCGCAGAAGTCCTTATCACTTATGAAAACGCAGAAGGTGCTCACAATTACGGGATAGAACTTGAAGCACGACAAAATTTAGGTATTATCTCTCCGCTGTTAAGCCCGTTTTCAATCAATACTAACGCTGCCTTCATTAACTCAAGAGTCGTACTCCCTGAAGATATTGGAATTCAGACCTCTGATGAACGCCCGTTGCAAGGCCAGTGTCCCTATATCATCAATATTTCCATTGGATATGAAGCACCGAACTGGGGAATTTCAAGCTCGGTTGCATATAACATTTATGGTAGACGACTCGCCGATGTAGGAAACCACGGTGCGCCAGATGTCTATGAACAACCGCGGGGACAGTTAGATTTAAGTTTTAGTCGGCCAGTCGCTGACGCATATAAATTTAGTTTCTCTGCGAAAAATTTACTTGATCCAGATGTTTACTTCAAACAAGGGGATGCTACATCTGTCATTTACAAAATAGGGAGATCGTTCTCATTCGGGATAAGTTATAACCTATAGTGAAATACAAAAATATATGCAGGACTTACGCATTCCCCTTTGATAAGGGGGTTAGGGGGGTTAAATAGTCCGGTATTTCACTGTTTTAGTCTTTTTAACCCCCTCAATCCCCCTTATCAGTGGGACTTTAAGAAAAAATGCGTAAGTCCTGATATGTACACTTTTGGTCCGGGGGACCTAAACCGCCAGACCATGCTGTAGCCCAAACTTTTAGTTTGGGCAGTAGTGTACGCAAACTGGAAGTTTACGCTACATAGGTAGCAACTTAGGTTATATAATCCACAAGAGCATTTATTCTTTACAGTTTGGCAACAGTGTAAGGAAATACTAATAAAAAGTCATAACATCGTTAGTATTTTGCAACAATTAATGAGTATCTTTAATGTGACAGAAACTGACAACATCGACATTAAATCTGAGGAGATTTTCAGATCGCAATCATAATTACCCACTCATCATATTGGGTAGGATAAAAAAGGAGTTTAGTAAAGCTAATGTCAAATATTGTTTCAAACCTAAAGTCCCTTTGGACACAAGGCAAATTTAATTGGTTGTTTCAATTAATAGTCATTTTCACGGTTGGGTTATCACTTGCTATTGTCGGATGCGGAGAAGATGATAATGACCGCGAAGGTGATGGCGATGTAACGGTAGGTGAAGTTATTGTTGTGCAAGGTGTCATCGTCGAAGATCAAACACTCACAGCCGATAATGAATATCTGTTGCGTGGTGCTGTGAAAGTCCAAGACGGCGTAACGCTTACAATTGAGCCAGGTGCCACTATATATGGTGAAAGTTCTACAAATGGCACTTTGATTATTGCACAAGGTGCAAAGATTATGGCAGATGGCACAGCAGACGCACCGATTATTATGACAAGTGATAAACTTGAAGGATCGCGTGCACGCGGACAATGGGGCGGTTTAATCATCAACGGTAAAGCACCGACTAACCATGAAGTAGATGCTTTCGGTGAAGGTAACACGGGGGCTTTTGGAGGAAATAATCCAAATGATAACAGTGGTGTGCTTCGATATGTCCGTGTTGAATATGCAGGTGTCGAATTTAGTCCGGATAACGAATTAAACGGTATCGCCTTACAAGGTGTCGGTTCCGGCACAGTTATAGAATACGTGCAGGTACACATGAACCAAGACGATGGCATCGAAATGTTCGGGGGTACTGTCGATCTAAAA
This sequence comes from Candidatus Poribacteria bacterium, assembly GCA_003635185.1. Classification (GTDB taxonomy): domain Bacteria; phylum Poribacteria; class WGA-4E; order WGA-4E; family WGA-3G; genus MSPOR6. Next base: position 37,930 of record PYJA01000125.1, read on the forward strand.
TATGCTTTGGTCACAGGTGCGCGTGATGATTCATTTGATTGGACCAACGGATGGACAGGGAAAGGTCAATTCTGGGTTGCCCAGCAATACGGTGACGATGCAGATAACGGATTTGAAAACGATAACAGTGATGATAACAACGAAGCGCTCCCGCGTTCTGAACCAACTATTTTCAACGTAACACTTATCGGTGATCCAGCCGGACCCAAAAGCGACAACGGCATGTTGATTCGTGAAGGTGCTGCAGGAATGTACGCCAATTTGATTGTCACCGGATTCAATAAAGTTGGTCTTGATGTCAATACACTCTCTTCACACGAACAAGCTAACAATGGTGGTTTGGTTGTCAAAAACAGTATCTTCTTTGAAAATGGCAAAGCTAACTTTGGCGATGAAAAAGAAGATGACGGTTTTGACGAGGCGGCATGGGCAAAAGGTCTTGGCAACGTTGAAAAAGACCCGAATCTCGCAGCACCTTTCAACAAGGATAATCCGAACTTCACACCCAGTTCAGGTACCTCTTCAGTCACGCCATCTACACCACCATCAGATAGTTTCTTTGATAGTGTTAACTTTATTGGTGGCGTAGACCCCGCTAACGATTGGACAATAGGTTGGACAACGAGTGCAAGGAACTAAACAGTGTAGTACTACAATCTCTGCTCGGTGCTACCTCTCTTACATTGCGATTGCAGTTTTACTGTTTAGCAGTAGTTTGATAGGGTGTCAGCGGCGAGTATGGGAAAACAGTCTCGACTCGCCAGACCAAATTGGTCTGGCAGTCGTTGACGCTTTAAATCAGAAAGATATTGAAAAGTTAAACGAGTTGCGGGTACAACGGAAAGAATACCTTTCTTGGATTTATCCCGCTTTTCCAAAAAGCAATTTTCCACCTGATTTCGCTTGGTCAAATCTAAATAAAAAATGCTACATAGGCATAAAAAGATGGATTGACCGATACGGAGGCCTCAACCTTAACTTTGTAAAAATACGATTCGACAAACCGACAGAATCTTATAAAGGGTTCCAACTTTTACGCGGAACCGTTTTGACGTTAAAAAATCCTGCGGGACAAGAACTGGATTTGAAGATTCTTGGCTCCGTAGTCTTGAAAGATAATCGTTATAAATTACTCAGTTATGATGATGGCTAATATCAGTTTTCAATAATAATTAATGTGCTTTTGTATGATATTTATACCAAAAACTAAATCCATACATATAGGCAAACGCCTTTCCAAAATCTGGGAGGACTAAATTTAATGAGTTATGCACTCTCTAATTATGCATCCGGCAAACAGAGAAGAAAGCGTCTGAAAAAAAAGATAGCGATAGTTAATGGTGCTGATGTTAAAGCTCCAAACGTTGCAAGGCGGATGGCATCTGAAAAAGTGTCCGAAGTTTCAATCACAGTTGTTGATGCACAACGTGAAAATCGTCGGGCATCCAAAAAATGGAAAGCGAAAGCAAGGAAGTACGCATTCGGACTTGCAATTGGTCTTCACGCTGCCGCTCTTATTTTCCTCGGTGTTTGGTTTGTTAAAAAGACAGTTTTGCAGAGGTACACAGATACAGTGCAGAGTGTTATTGTGGACAAACCGCCACCACAAACAAAACGCACTAATGCCCCACGCGTGCCTCAGAAAACAGCAAAACCGAAAGCCGTTGAAGTCCTTGTACCGAAAAGCAATGCTATAACTACGCATACAAATGTCTCATTAGGACCAGCAGATTTTACTATTCCAATGACTGAACTGCCATCTGACAATGCGATGCAACTCACGGCATTTGGCGCTGGTAGAGACATGATGCAACAAACGCGTCACGTGAAAATTGTTTCCTCAATTCCCAAATTCCAAATGCCAAAGTTTGAAACTACAGGATTAACAATGAAAATGGATATGGGAACAAGTTTAGCCTCTATGGATTTTGGTGCTTCGGCGGATATCGGACTGGCTGCGACAGATTTTGGGGAAACAAAACAGTCATTCACAGAGTTTTTGAGACAGGTACGTGAACGGATTAAAGAGGTGCAACGTTTTCCGCCAAACGTTCGGAATTTAGAGGAAGGTTCTTCAACAACGGTCCGTTTTACACTTCTGAGAAACGGCACTATCCGGGATCCGAAGGTGTCAAGTTCGTCTGGTTCGCGTGTTTTGGATAACGCCGCCCTGTCGGCTGTCCAAAACGCAGAGCCTTATCCACCGTTCCCCGAAGGACAGTCAGGCAACAGCATACGGCTTGAACTCCCGGTTGTGTTTGAATTGGTAAATTAGTTAAGCTTAGATATCCCAAGGGTAGCAATAAGCCACCCTTTTTTATAACTGAAATTGGGGCTGTTCGTTCATGAGTCCTAAAGATAGAATTAGTTGAAAAAAGTTTATAGATTTGATAAGCTGAGTTAGCATGAGATGTCCTTCTAATGTCCGTTGTATTCAAATCTGTAAATAGGAGTTTATATGCAAACCCAACGAATCTGTCTCTGGTCAGGGCCGCGGAATATTTCAACAGCACTGATGTATGCTTTCGGACAACGAAGTGATACCGAAATCATTGATGAGCCACTGTATGCACACTATCTGCATGTCACAGGTGCGGCGCACCCTGGGCGCGAAGAGGTGATGGCATCTATGCAGACTGACGGTGCTGCCGTTATCCGTGACGTTATCCTCGGCCCTTGCACTAAGCCTATCCTATTTATGAAGCAGATGGCACACCATCTCGTTGACATTGACATATCTTTCATGCAGAAAACGGTCAATATTTTGCTTATTCGCGATCCGCGAGAGATGCTTCCATCTTTAATGAAAGTCATCGGGATTCCGACATTGAAGGATACCGGTTTCAAGGGACAAACCGAATTATTGACAGAATTAAGAGAAATAGGACAATTGCCACCTATTTTGGATGCGCGGGAATTATTGCTCGCGCCGAGGAATGTGTTGTCAAAACTATGTGATCGGTTAGGTCTTTCGTTTGAGGAGTCAATGTTGTCATGGCAACGTGGCGGACACCCGTCAGATGGTGTTTGGGCACCGTATTGGTATCATAACGTGCATCGAAGTGTGGGTTTTGTGCCGTATCAACCGAAACGCGAACCTTTTCCTGAGGCGTTGGAAGGTATTTTATCGGCGTGTTTGCCGTATTACGATATGCTACGCGCTGATGCAATTTGTGGTGATACGTAAAACATAGTCGCGATGTGTCTTCACAATAGGAGCATCCGTGTGTCCAATGAAGCACTTAATATCCTTCGGGTGGTTCTGTTTCAAGGTATTTCTGGTTCTTTTCGATGTCAGATGGATAGTTGATTTTCCATATCTTAACAGGAACAGTATCTCTTCCATTTGCAGGATAGACAGGGACGAAAGCGTTAGATAGGTCACCAAGGAAAAAGAGCCGGACAGCAAGACTTTGCCATCCGATGGTGGGAATATGATAAGCTCTTTTAAAGATGCCATATTCATCGTAATAGAGGACAACCCCTCCATCCGAATCTTTGTTGTTAGATGTCTTGTAAATATGGCGTTTTGTGCCCTTGAAAACAACATAATGAAGGTCCGCGGTGTTACCATCTTTTAAACGGGCTGTCAAGAAATCGGGCGGGTTTTCTGTTCTTATATTAGACATTGGAAGCAAAACAACTATTTTTATAGGGTTTATACCTCCGCTTTGGACGCGGTTTTCCTTCAAGTGTCCGTGTTTCCATATAACCTAAAAAACGCTTAGAGAAATGTGGAATAGTTCTGTCCAATCTTCTAAAGTATATCCGGTGAGGGATAGAAGCGTCCCAGGTTTGTCCTTGATATCTTCAAAAACGATCATGAAAAAACCTCCATTTATTAAGATTGCAATTAATATAACAGAGGTTAACTAAACTTACAACTAAATCATTATAAAGTCTAATAGACATTATAATGATTTAATCGGAAGTGTTTGATAGGACCAAGAACGAATATAGTCTAAACACAAGTGATTTGTCCGTCGGGTTGAGTTTGCGAAACCCATAACTGTCAATTTAGCGTGCATCCAGGCCCGGTAGGTTCGGTTTGTAACCGAACCTACCGGGCCTGGGGCATTTAGCGCATAATTCTTTTCTTAAATTGACGCTTATGGGTTTCGCTGCGCTCAACCCGACCTACGAAATTAAAACGTTATAATGTCTAATATAATCCATGATGCAGTTCCCGTAAATTATGAGTGTCTAAGAAGCGTTTTATGAATCTGGTTACAAAAAAATCAATTCTCCTTCAAGACTAAGTTAAGATGGAAGTATATTTACCGCCTCCTATTTTGAAGTGTTTTTGGACGGCCAAGGATTTCAGCAAGAATAATACCTTGCCGAAACGTCTCGGGGGACGGATCAATCAAAGAGGTTATAGGCACTGGCTTCGTTGGCAGCGGCGTGGGAGAATCCACTGGAACCGGTGGCGGTTCAATAGGTTCCCTTTCAGGTGTTGGCTCTTGAACCGTTTCCGGTTCCGGTTGCTCAGCTACCACCTGGTTACTCTCTACAGTTTCCTCTGCCAATTCTGCTTCACCAGTGGGAAACCCTTCAAAATTTTCCATAAAAGGCGGAAAAACAGCTTCGCTTTCGGGAACCGTATCAACCTGGGTCGTGTTTTCAGTGCGACTTTGATCGTTTCCAGCCGGGCGTTGGTCAGTTTTTCGACGGCGCGTACTTCCAAATATCATAACAAGAAGAAAGATAATTATAGGTATTAACGCTTCAAGATCAAAAGGCATTTGTTACTCCTTTAATCGTTTAAGATAGTCCCAAGGAATGCGCTGATCGTGTAGTGTCACCTTCTTGCGGACCACCACCAGGCGAGGCGATGGACTGGCGCATTTCAGTATCCGCGAGGATATTACGAAGTGTGTAATAATCCATTACACTCATCCTGGTCGAATTAAATGCGTCTGAGATAGAGAGTGGAATTTCCGCTTCCGCCTCAATCAGTTTAACCGTCATCTCCTCAACAAGTGCCTTATTTTCTTCCTCTTCTGCTTCAGCACGTGCACGCTGTTCTTCCGCTTTTGCGCGTGCTATTTTCAGTTCAGCTTGTGCCTGATCCGTCTGCAATTTTGCACCTACGTTCTCACCAACATTAATATCAGCGATATCAATAGACAAAATTTCAAAAGCGGTTCCAGCCTCAAGTCCTTTTTCAAGCACTGTTTCAGAGATTCGCACTGGGTTTTCCAAAACTTGTTTATGGTTTCCGGAAGACCCAATTGTTGTGATAATCCCTTCACCGACCCTTGCACGTATGGTATCTTCAGTAGCACCACCGACAAGGCGATCAATATTTGCTCTAACGGTGACACGCGCCTTCACGATGAGTTGGATTCCGTCACGTGCGACAGCCGTAATACCGTTGGCTGGATCCTCTTGGCTTGGAATATCAATAATTTCCGGCGTAACACTGACCTGTACCGCATTCAAAACATCCCTACCTGCTAAATCGATAGCGGCGGCTTGTGCAAAATCGAGGTCAATGTTCGCTTTATCTGCTGCAATAAGCGCAGCAACTACACTCGCTACACGACCCCCAGCAAGGAAATGCGCCTCAAGGTCATCAAGTGAAAGGCTTAATCCTGCCTTTGTTGCATTGATCTGAGGTTCAACAATTTGGCTGGGTGGCACCCGGCGTAAACGCATCGCTACGAGGTCAAAAATACCGACTTTCACACCGGCTGCAATAGCGGTAATCCACAATCCAAGTGGAACTAACCATCCAATAACGATTAAAAACAGTAGAACACAAACAGCAATAATCGCAAGTATAACTGGAGCCATGTTTATTCTCCTTCTCTCTGAGGTGTAATATCTAAATTTCCTTCACGAAATGCCCCCGCGAGTGCACGCGGGACGGTGGCTTCTGCTTCAACAACTTGCGCGCGCTTTTCTTGAACACCTGCAGTCATTTCCTGCTTCCTTGCGACTGCAAGTGCGCGACGTTCTTCTGCCTTCGCCTGTGCAACAACAAGGTCAGCTTCAGCCTGTTCGGCTTGAAGTTCTGCACCGATATTTTTTCCGACATTCACGTCTGCAATATCAATCGATAGAATTTCAAAAGCGGTACCTGCATCAAGTCCTCTATCAAGCACTGTTTTTGAGATGATGTCTGGATTCTCAAGAACATCCTCGTAGGTTTCAGAAGCACCGATCGCACTAATGATACCTTCACCAACCCGTGCAATGATGGTTTCTTCACCAGCACCACCGACAAGGCGATTGATAAAAGTTCGCACGGTGATTCTTACCGTAGCAATCAGTTCAACACCATCAAGTGCAAGAGCACTGATTCTGGGTGTAGTTATGACACGTGGGTTAACGCTGATTTGAACTGCCTCAAACACATCCCTACCTGCCAAATCAATAGCGGCGGCTTGCGAGAAATCAAGATTAATGTTTCTCGCTTTATCTGCGGCAATAAGGGCATTGACAACATTGAGAACGTTACCTCCTGCAAGATAATGTGCCTCTAAGTCAGACGTTGCCACCGTCAACCCAGCTTTGTGGCTACTGATAAGTGCTCTGACAATAACATTGGGATTGACTCGCCTCAAACGCATTCCGATAAGTTCAGATATGCGAAGCGGGGCACCAGCTGCAACTGCAGCAATCCAGAGCCCAACCGGGACGAACCAAAAGAACATAAAGATAACTATAAGGACTGCAACAGCAACTATAGGTACAATTGGCGTAAGTCCATCCATAAAGAATCTCCTTTCTTAGGATTACGGTTTCGTTGATTTATAGAACAACACTGTCATTAATTACGATTTTATAAACTACGGACGACAACACGACTTCCTTCAACTTGAATTACTTCAATTTCTGTTTCTGGCTCTACAAATTCTCCCTGCGTAACAATATCAACACGTTGCCCATTGATGAGCGCAACCCCCGCAGGACGAAGCGGCGTTACTGCTTTTCCAGATTTTCCTATAAGTGCAGTTAATTCTTGAGGTGCTGCTTGAAAACCTTCCTCACTTTTTTGCGCGGTATTAAGGATAAAGGTTTTACCGAGAGGTGATTCACGGATAATTGACAGGCTGAAAATCGCTATCGGTATGACGAAAATTAGCGCGACACTTGCATAGATGAGAGCAGTTGTCACCCCCGATTTTACCCAAATCATACCGATCCCGACACAGAATAGAATTATCCCTGGCACACCGGCTGCACCAAATCCTGGCAGAATCAAAATCTCAACAAACACTAATAGAATTCCGAGTGCAATCAGAATTGTTGGCACCCATAACATGAATATTTCCTCCAAACATTTTGATGTTTAAAAGCGTTACTCCTCCAAAGCTTCAACCGAAATTTTCGAGCCTTCCACTTCTAAAACCTTAACTCTTGTATTTTGTGCAATGAAGTCACCAACTGTGACAACATCCAATCGCTTGTTATCAATTCTGGCGGTACCAGCTGGCCGTAAAGGGGTTAGCGCAACACCAGTTTTACCGATAAAACTCTGAAAATCTTGCGCACCGGCAGAATGGTAACCTTGATCCGTACTCATTACTGTAGACAGCGCGAATCGTTGAAATGGAGCCGATTTAGGTAAAAAGATTGTAGCAAAAATTGCCAACACGGAAGTAAGAATAATTGAAACGGATAACCACAAAAGCGCAGTGTTGACATCATCAGTATTTTGGAAAAATATGTAAAAAACACTTACCAACATTAAAATTAGTCCGAGAATCCCAGCGACTCCAAAACCTGGGATTACAAAAACCTCTAATATAATTAATGCCAATCCGACTATAAAGAGTAATCCAAGAACCCCCGCATTTGGAACTTCGTTCAGCATGTGTCCACCGAAAAAGAGACCGATAAAAAGCAGACCAAGAAAGCCAGGAATACCGAAACCTGGAGTCCGTATCTCAACAAGTAAGCCGAGCCCTCCTAACGAGAGCAACAACGCACTAATGTAGGGACTTGTCAGAAAAAAGACTGTGCGATCTGCAAGCGTCACCACAAATTTTTCAACTTTTGCGTTTTCCAATGATTTTATGAAAGTAACTCGGTTAGCCCCAAGTTCCTTCTGTCTGTCTAAGGCGTTGTTCTGAGTCAATACCGCTATTACAGCATCTTTATTGTCCGGTCTATAATCTTGGTCAATTTCAACGATTCGATATTGGGCAAGCAATTCCGTTAGGTTTTCTGCTTGTGTATCCACAAAACCGTATTCAAGAGCTTGGCGAGTGGTTAAGGTAAGCAATTCTCCTTCAGCACAGAGCACTTGCATCTGTGTGCCAGCCTCTTGTTCATTAAAGTATTCTTCAGGTCGCAATTTAATGATATCACCGTTTTCTAACCGCACGAGAAAAAGTCTTTTATCTACCATAGCCTCTACGATGTCTGGATTTCTATTTTGACGTTCTGCTGTGGAGCGAAAAGTGCCTCTAATATAGGAAACCGCTTTCTCACTAGCCTCATTTCCTTGCGCGTCCACAGGTGCTGAATCACCAATCGTTGCGCCTGATGTCATCACAATCTGATCGCATGCAGCGGAAATCATGGCACCAGCGGAAATGGCTTGACGATTGACAAAAGCGATGCTCGGAATGTGTGTGGCTTGAATTGCTCTCATTATTTTTTCGGCGGCATCAACTCGTCCGCCTGGCGTATTCACATCAAAAATAATGGCATCTGCATTCGCTTGTTCTGCCTTTTGGATGCCTTTTTTGATGTAAGTACTTACCCCACCGCCGATTTCAGAGCGGATATCTATTACGTAAACTAAGACAGTATCCTCGGCGGACAGTCCACTTATTATGAATAGGCACCCGATTAAGAAAAGCGAACAATATAGCAGATTTTTTTGGCTTTTCATCTTTCTATCCATCTTACATCGGGGTTACAAACCCCTCCTACTGGTTATGAAACACACTTCAATATGTTTTTGATTAGTGGATAACGAACTTTTGCTATTAGTATACCTTAAAAGTAATTAGCGTGTCAAGAAATGTGTTTTATAATGCCGAAAATTCCTCCTTAATCCATGCATGCAGGATATGGTTTAAAATAAGGTGGACATCTTCAACAGGGCCGTATTGGTCACTGTCAACAACAACGTTGACATCACAAATTGTAGATAATTTTCCGCCGCCAAACCCGCTCCATCCGATGGTTTTGCACCCGATGTCAGCAGCGTGCTGCATAGCACGGATTACGTTTTCCGAATTGCCGCTTGCACTGATACCTATCACAACATCTTCTGGATCTACAAGATTTTTGAGTTGTTCAACGAAAACATCCTCGTAAGAGACATCATTAGACCATGCAGTCATTGTGGCAACGTTATCTGTTAAACTGATAACGCGGAACCGAGGTTTACCAGCAATGCTTGTGCCTTTGCCTAAATCACAGGCAAGGTGGGATGCGGTAGAAGCACTACCACCATTACCAATAACAAAAATCTGCTTGTCAGCATGATATGCATCCATGATCACATCTATGGAATGACGCACATCTTCCAGTTTTAACCGTTCTAATACGTCTTGTAAATGTGAAATATATTTTTGGATTCGCTCCACTTTGTTTTTCTCCAACTTAAATAAACCAATTTGTAGAGCAAACTGTCAGTTTGCGGGCTAATACGCACAATCTAACAGATTATGCTACAAGTTGGTAACTTATGTTTAAATAATGTATCACACTACCAACGCAACGGCAGCAAGGTCACCTAATGATTCCCCTAACTGTGCGGGCATTATCTGAACAACTTCAGCAGGACGCGCCATTGCAAAGTTTGATACAGTCTTTCGAATCGGCTCAAGTAAGAGGTCTCCCGCAGCGATCGCAATCGTTCCCAACAGAACAATATCTGGATTCAAAATGTTAACAAGATTTGCGATGCCCCATCCCATGTAATATGCGGTTTCATCAACCAACTTAAGTGCTAACGCGTCACCTTGACGTGCTGCTGCAAGCACATGTTCTGATTTTACAACGTCAATGCGCCCATCTGTGAGTGCAAGAATTGTAGTATTTGATTCCTTCTGAACCGCTTCTTTGGCACGGCGTGCTATAGCCGGACCTGAACAAAGCGCTTCCAAACATCCACGCTTACCGCATCCGCAGAGTGGACCATCGGGCAGAAGAATTTGGTGACCAACCTCTCCAGCACTGTCGTTGGCACCGTGGTAAATTTTCCCATCGATTACAATTCCACCACCGATACCAGTACTCATTGTCATATAAAGGACTGCATCGTGACCTCTACCCCCACCGAATCGATATTCAGCAAGCGCGCATGCATTCGCATCATTTTCGATTACAGCAGGAATTTTAAACTCGGATTCAAGTCGTGCTTTGAGTGGAAACGCATCCCAACCAGGTAAATTCGGTGGGGAATAAACTATGCCAGTTTTTGTGTCCAATGGACCGCCACAACTCACACCTATTGCTGAAATTGCTTCTTGTTTGAGATTTGCCCGATCAATAGTTTCGTCTACCATCTCAAACAGCAGTTGAATTGCATATTCAGGGCCCTTTTCTACGTCTGTCGGTCTGCGGACTTTGCTGAGGATGTTCCCTGAAGCATCTGCTGCAACGGTTGCAAGTTTTGTACCACCAATGTCAATTCCTACGACATGTTTTTGCATAGTCGCATCTAACTGTCCTTTCATCAATTACAATTGATCGTTCAGATCACGAAGGGCAGGATATATCTGCTCATACACTTTTAACTTCTCATCGTACTGTTGTGCTATTTCCTCGCGGGGATAGTAAACCTTTTGCGGTTTGACTAACAAGTCAACAGCCTCTTCAATTGAACTATACTTACCTATTGCCGTTCCCGATAGGATGGCCGTTCCGAGACAGACACCTTCTGAAATATCAAGCGCGATGACCTTTTTACCGAACATATCCGCTTTGAGTTGCAGCCATTTTTCTGATTTTGCACCGCCACCAATAGCACGTACCTCATTTATCTCCACACCCGCCTCCTCCAACATTGTGAGATTCTGTTTTATTTCGTAGCTAATACCTTCAAGGATTGCCTTCACAAGTTCTTCCTTAGTTGTGGAAAGCGTTAATCCGACAATTGCCCCCTTCGACTCAAGATCGAGATGTGGGGTTCCAGAACCGGTAAAGTGCGGAAGCAGCATGGCTGTTCCAGGGGAATCAGGTATATCTTCAAGCAGGATGTCATAAACATCACGTCCTTCTGCAGCGGCTTGCGCGACTTCTGCTTGTGCTAAGGTGTCTCGGAACCAGCGCAGCACAACGCCGCCGCTGGAAACAAACCCTAATGTAACATAGAGTCCTTCAACAACGTGTGGATAGCATGCAAAATTCCCATCTATCATCTGTTGATTGATGACGGGTTCGGTGAAAGCGGGAGCGATGCATTCCACAGTACCTGTTGCGTCCATGAGTTCGCCACCGCGAATAATGCCTGCACCTAACGCACCACACGGCTGGTCATGTCCACCGGCTACAACAACGACTCCTTTGGGAAGATTAAGCTCTCCAGCAACCTTCGTCCCAATTTCACCGATAATTGTACCTGAAGGCACTGGACCGGGCAAAAGTGATACGTCCACACCTGCCAAACCGAGCATTTTTTCGGACCAGCATCTGTTGATAATGTCAAAACACATGGTGCGTGCAGCGAGAGAATAGTCCACCGCAAGTTGCACCCCTAATCTGAAATTGACAAAATCTTCAAAACCAAAAAACTTCCATACCTCTTTATATATTTCTGGTTGATTCCGTTGGATCCATACCAGTTTTGCAAGTGTGTGAATATTACTCGGCGGCATGCCAGTGATTTGCATCACTTCTAAAGGACTTATATCTTGTAATATTTCTTCGCAGATGCCTGTGGTACGGGAATCAAAGGTGGTAATAGCGTTTGCCAAGACCTCACAGTTACCCCAAACGGGTGTTACTGCTTCACCTTGTGATGCAACACTAATTGCTTCAATTGGCTCTGCTTTTGTTTGTGCGGCAACTTGGCGAATTCCGTTGGAAACATTTTCCCAGACAACATTTGAATCCAGTTCTGACCAACCGGGTTGCGGGTGTATCAACGGATACTCCCCATACGCTTGTGCCAGAATTTCACCATCCTCGCGAAATGCGATAACTTTGCAGCCTGTTGTACCGACATCAATACCCAATAGACTCATTCTTTTTCTCCTTCATTCGGGATGTGAATATCATAATATAACGACTTGTGTTAGTTGGTTATTTTAATGTAATACTAAACTTCACAGATATAGATATTATTTATTTTTCTTTACCTTTATCCATCCTTATGCTTTCCTTTGCTACGCAAGCGAAAAACTCAGGTGTATTTTGATACAGTTTTTACCGGATGACCAGATTTTCATTGTAGATAGTTTTCCTATCCCGGTTTGTGATTTCAAAAGAGTGCCGGCTTCTACATCCCCTCTCAAATATGCTGATGGCAACGGCACTTTGGCAACTTATGGAAAGTGTGCGACAAAGGGACTTGGCACTTTCTTCGGATTTCGTGGGAGTATCATCACAACCTCTTATGGGCTCCCTGTTGATTTTGCCATAGCCCCCGCCGATATGGATGATAGAGAAGTGCTCCCCTTATTCTGTGAGCGTGGCACTTATCCGATTATCATTGGAGACAAAGGATATATTAACGAGGAACTTGAAATGGATTTACTGAGAACGGACAATACATGTCTATTACCGACACGGCATCCGAACCAAACAAAACAATATCCACCAGATTTTTGTAAACGCCATCGTAAAATAAGAAGACGGGTAGAGACAACGATAAACCAACTCGCCCAGCAGTTTCAGATTTCACGGATACGTGCCCGTTCCCATTGGGGAATGCTGACACGATTCAGCAATAAGTTTGGAGGTTTTACACTCGGTGTTTTCTTGAACATAAGTTTAGGACGCAAGTTGATGGCATTAAAGGATGTTGTCTACGCATAAAAATCACAGAACAGTATTAGATATGTTACAATAAGTCAATTAGCACAAGTCGTTATTCTATAGAAAATCTATCTCTTCAGCATAAAGATTACTAATCAGAGATTGTGAGGGCAGACCTTTCATTTTCAGAAGTAAATCGGTGTGTAGCTAACGCAGCTGCCATAGTAAAATTGTGCCATCGTCTCCACCACTTGCAATTGTATTTCCATCTGGAGAGAATGCGACTGATGTAGCATCTTGTATGTGCCCCTTATATGTCGTTATACGGTTGCCTGTCTCGGTGTTCCATAAATGTATTGATCCGTCTCTATCACCCGTGACGACTATTTTCCCATCTGGCGAAAATGCAACACTGGTAAAATGCCATATAGGTGGTGCAAGTACTTTTTCCTGCTTTGCAGTGTGAGTATTCCACAAGATCACCGTTTTATCATAACTTGTACTGGCTAACATTTCGCCTATTGGCGAGAACGCTATGGAAGAAACGCCCTCTGTATGTCCTTTGAACACAGCAATTGTTTCTCCTGTTTGAACGTTCCATAATCGGACTGTTTTGTCCTTACCTGCACTGGCAAGCGTGCTGCTATCAGAAGAAAAGGCAATGGAAGCAACACCTTGTGCATGTCTACCGAGTGTCCTTGTCTGTTTCTCCGTGTGAGCATTCCAAAACCTCACTGTACCATCCGCACTTGCACTTGCAATAATTTTACCATCCAAAGAGTATGCTACAGAAGTGGCTGTACCTTTTTGCCCTTGCAGCCGCGTTTTAGGTTTTCTTGTGCGCGTGTTCATCAAACGCGTGCGCGCATCCCACAAGTATATGTTCCCAAACAGACCACCACTGACGATAAATTTACCATCAGGGGAAAATGCTATAGAAAGGACTGCAGCTTGATGCCCCTTGAGTGTGGCTTTGTGCTTTCCAGTGTTTACGTTCCATAAGTATCCCATTCCATCCCTACAACTCATAGCAAGAGTTGCGCCATCTGGCGAATATGCTACAGCCGTAACAGAACCTGTATGCCCTTTGAGTGTGGTTCTATGTTTTTCTGTCTGCGTATTCCACAACATGACTAAATCGTCAGAGCCAGCAGTAGCGATTGTTTTTCCATCTGGAGAAAATGCCACAGATTCGACAGACCCTTTATGTCCTTTGAAGGTTTTTTTGTGTTGTCCTGTCTCAGCATCCCACAACCGCATGACTTCATGACCTACTGTAGCAATCGTGTTGCCATCCGGTGAAAACGCTACAGAATAGATGATATTCGATCTGCTGTTATCTTTGATTGTAGTTTTGAGGTAACCAACGTCTGTATCCCACAGTTTAACCGTTCCATCCCAACTTCCTGTAGCTAAAGTTTTTCCATCAAGAGAATACACTACTGATACAATCTTCTTTTTATGTTCAGTGAGTAAAGCTCTGTTTTGACCAGTATGAATATCCCATAAAAACACTTCTCGGTCTTCACTGCTACTTGCAAGCGTATTTCCATCCCGTGAAAATGCAAGTGAAGTAACTGCTTCTGCATGTGTTCCAAATTTTGTTATATGCTGTCCAGTTTTCACGTCCCACAGTTGTACTGTTTTATCCCACTCTCCTCCGCCAGTAGCAATCGTGTTGCCATCCGGAGAGAATGCTAATGCATCGACATACAATTTATCGTATGTAAATGTAACTTTCTGTTTTCCCGTAACTATATCCCATAACCTGACCGTTTGATCTAAACTGCTTGAAGCGAGTGTAGTCCCATCCGGAGAAAATGCAATAGCACTGACAACACCCGTATGTCCTGTGAACAAGTCAAGTTCTTTTTCTTTACCAGGACGCACATCGTAAATCCAAATCCCAATGGCACTTGCGACCGCCAGTCGTTTGCCACCTGGCGAGAAAGCGATTTTTCCAGTGGTTTGACCTTTACCGAGGCGCGCGATCGCACCTTCAGGTAAACCCCATGTAGTGTAATCTTGAGCAAACGCGTTTGAAAATAAAAGAGAAAAAGTTAAAAACAGTGTAAGGAGGAATAAACGGGCAGTTTTCATCTAAATAACTCCTTTTAGAGGTTAACATCTTTTGATGGATTCAGGATATGACTAACGTATTTTCCATAGCAGAATTGTGCCATCGTCACTACCACTGGCGATCATGTTCCCATCTGGGGAAAATGCCATGGAAGTGACGCTATGTTTAGAATCCACAACTTTTATAATATGCTTTCCTGTGTGGGCATTCCATAAACGAACGGTCTTATCCGAATTCATGCTGGCAATTATAGCTCCATCAGAGGAAAAAGTAACGGAAGTAACGCTCCATGGATTGTCCAAATGTTTAGAAACTTTGGACTGTCCTGTCACAGCATCCCACAACCGCACCGTTCCGTCTGTACACCCAGTAGCGATAGTTTTTCCATCTGGGGAAAACGCAACGGAGGTGAGACTAAACGGATCCGCAGAGAGGGTATTAGTGTGTTCCTTTGTGCGGGTATCCCACAGCTGCACCCTCTTGCTTTTACCTCTAATCGCGATAGTTTTTCCATTCGGAGAAAATGCTATGTCAGTAACCCAATCAAAATCTCCTACTAATGTTGTTATGTGTTTTCCTGTGTGTCTATTCCACAATCGGACCGTCTTGTCCTCACTGCCACTGGCGATAGTTTTTCCATCTGGCGTAAAAGCGATAGCACTAACCCAATCCGTATGTCCGTTTAATGTGGCTATGTGTTTCAGCGTCCCTGTGTTCCATAATTGAACTGTTTTGTCATGGCTTGCAGTGGCGATAGTCTTTCCATCTGGTGTAAAAGCGATAGCACTAATCCAATCCGTATGTCCTTCGAATGCAAAAAAGGATTTTCTCGTGTGAGTATCCCATAATCGGACACTATCATCCGCATAATTACCATCACTGGCAATTGTAGTACCATCTGGGGAAAAAGCTATGACATCAATACCTGTCGTATGACCTTTGAATATAGGCATCTTATATTGCACGATGCTTGTGTCCCACAGTCGTACTGTCTTATTAGTGCCAAGACTTCCTACTGTGGCGATAGTTTTGCCATCCGGTGAAAAAGCGACTTCATTAACTTCTCGCGAATGCCCAATATGAGTAAAATCTATCTGTTCTGATGTGCGCGTGTTCCAGAAACGCACAGACCTATCAGAACTTGAGGTAGCGATTATTTTTCCATCCGGAGAAAATGCAAAGGATCTAATTGTTTTCGTATGTCCAGAAAGTGTGTTTTTGTGTTTTAGTGTGTGAGTGTCCCACAATTGCAGAGTCCTGTCTTTACTAATAGTAGCGATAGTTTTGCCATCCGGAGAATAAGACAAGGATGTAATTGTTTTCGTATGTCCAGAAAGTGTGTTTTTGTGTTTAAATGTGTGAGTATCCCAAAATCTTATTGTCTTGTCTGCACTGGCGGTAGCGATAGTTTTGCCATCCGGAGAAAATGCCACGTCAATAACTGCATTTGTGTGTCCAGTGAGTGTCGTGAGATGCTTTTTTGTGTGTGCATTCCACAATTTGACTGTTTTGTCTACACTTGTGGTAGCGATAGTTTTGCCATCCGGAGAATATGTGATGGAAATCACATCATCTGTATGCCCATTCCGCGCAGAGAGCTTGCGTTGTCCAGGCATTATGCCCGACAAATTTTTGAGCATAGAAACCATGTTTGGTTTTCCTACATGCACATTCCATAACCGGACCGTATTGTCCCAACCTACAGTAGCCAGAGTTTTTCCATCCGGAGAAAATGCGATAGCACTTACCCCTGTTTTATGCCCATCAAGTATCCTTAAGTGTTTATTAATTTGCGCATTCCACAACCTTACAGTTCCGTCATAACTTGCGGTAGCCAGAGTTTTTCCATCTGGAGAAAACGTAATTGCAGAGACGCGGCGTGTATGACCTGTCAATGTAGTAATATGTTGATTTGTAAGGAGGTCCCACAACTCTATTGATCCGTTATAACTGCCACTTGCAATTGTTTTTCTATCAGGAGAAAATGCTGTGGAATTTGTACCGAACAATATTCTTAGAGGTACAGCTTTAAATTTCCCTGTGTGTGTGTTCCACAAATGTACCTTTCTATCCTCACTTGTGCTATAGATAGTTTGACTGTCAGTAGAAAAGACTAATGAGTTGACTTTCCTTGTATGTCCCATGAGTGCAATTTTATGTTCGCCTGTATGGGCATCCCACAACCGCGCCGTTTTGTCCTCACTTGCACTTGCAATAGTTTTGCCATCCGATGAATATACAACATAAGTGACTGTATCCGTATGCCCAATGAGCGTATTCTTGTGTTGTCCTGTGTGTATGTCCCATAATTGTACAATATGATCATAACTACCAGCAGCGATAGTGTTCCCGTCCGGTGAAAACGCTACGGAAGTAATACCACTACCCTCTCCACCAAGTGTGGTTTTGTGCAGACCAGTGACTCCATCCCACAGTCTGACTGTTCCATCACTACTGCCACTCGCAAGAGTCCTTCCATTTGGAGAAAACGCTACAGAAGTTACCCACCACGTATGTCCTGTTAACAGATCCAGTTCCTTTTCTTTACCTGCCCGCACATCATAAATCCATATCCCAATGGCAGTTGCAACCGCAAGCCGATTGCCATCTGGAGAGAAAGCGATATTCCCTGTTATCTCACCCTTACCGAGGCGTGCAGCGGCACCTTCAGGTAAACTCCATGTAGTGTAATCTTGAGCAAACGCGTTTGGGAGTAATAGAATAAAAGGTAAAAGTAGGGTGATGAGGAATAGACATGTTGTTTTCATGGATCAGCATCTCCTCTGAAGCCAACCATTCACTGAGTGATTATTGTCGATGGAATCTGCGTTCCAATTCATCGCGTCCCATTTCAATGATAATAGGTCTTGAATGCGGACAATTGAACGGCAGTTTTGCCTCGGACAACTCGCGAATAAGGTTAATCATCTCTTTCGTGTCCAATGTATCCCCCGCTTTCACAGCGGAACGACAAGCAAGCATTATCAACGCATCATCAAGTGCTTCGGGGATTTCTATCTCGGTATGCGGTTGTTCGGGAAGTTTGTCAAGCAGATCGGTAATAGTCTGAGAAGCAGTCCGCGTTGGTAGTGGTGATGGTATTGCCCGAATCAAAATCGTGTTCCCACCGAATTCCTCTAACTCAAACCCTATTTTTTTGAAAAGGTTCTCATGGACTTTAAGAATAGCAACCTGTTGCGGTGTCACTTCAACCGTAACAGGAAGCAACAACCCTTGCACAGGAATGCCGTTAGTTTTTAACTGGTTAACGAAACGTTCATAAAGCACCCGTTCTGCAGCAACGTGTTGGTCAATGAAGAAGATTTTATCTTCTCCTTCCACGACAATATAGGTCTTAAAGAGATTCGTTTTCAGTTCAACATTTTCAAAATCGAGCAGTTTGAGCATTGCCCCTTCGGGTATCTGCTGTTGCGGAGGTTGCACAACAGTTCTGGTCTCTTCGGGTATGTGTTGCGTGTCTTCGTCCATGGTGGGTTGTGTAACACTTCGTTCAGACTCAACATTTTCCGGTTGTGGTGTTCCGATGGATTCTACTTTTCTGTCTGTGGAGATAGGCGGACGTGGACGCGGTGGTGGGGTTGAGATTTGACGCGATGTGTCAATGGGTGTCTTATCGACTTCAACTTCTTTAGTTGGTGCCGGTTCAGTCTCTGTAGATGTTTCAATCTTCGGAATAAATTTCTCTTTGTGAATAACGTTGCGGATCATTCGGACAATGCCACTGAAAATCGTTCGTTCATTCCGAAACCGCACCTCAATTTTAGCAGGATGGACGTTAACGTCAACTGTATCGGGTTCAAGCGTCATGAAAAGCAGTGCAACGGCATGCCGATCCTTCTGAATTGTTGCACCAAGTGCCTCTTTTAAGGCTGCACCGATCATTTGACTACGGATCGTCCGCTGGTTCATGAAAAAGAGTTGATATTCACGGTTCGGTTTCGTAAAATCGGGTTTTCCGAGCAGCCCTGAAAGCTTAAAATCGGGTAGTTCTTCAGCAAATTCAATGAGATTATCAGCAAATTCTTTACCATATAGGAGACGCGCACGTTCCATGTGTGAATCGCAGGCTCGGACATCCAAAATTGTTTTCCCGTTGTGTGATAGCGAAAAATGTATTGACGGATGCGCTAAAGCCGACCACGTTACCTGATTGGTAATGTGGCGCACCTCAGTCGTATCAGTTTTAAGAAACTTGAGACGTGCAGGGACATTATGAAAAAGGTTATTTATTGAGATATGGGTGCCAGGGGAACATCCGCTTTCCTCTACAGAACGGAAGACACCACCATCAACACTAATCTTTGTTCCCTGAATGGCATCAGCTGTACGCGTGAGAAGTTCAAACTGAGATACAGAGGCAATACTCGCTAATGCCTCCCCACGAAATCCGAAGGTGTGGATGTTTTCAAGGTCTTCTATGCGACTGACTTTGCTCGTTGCGTGGCGTTCTAAAGCAAGAAGTGCGTCCTCACGTTCCATACCGCTGCCATTATCAGAAACGCTAATGAGTCGTTTTCCACCTGCACGGATTTCGACACGAATACTCGTGCTTTCAGCGTCTATTGCGTTTT
Source organism: Candidatus Poribacteria bacterium (assembly GCA_003635185.1). Taxonomy (GTDB): domain Bacteria; phylum Poribacteria; class WGA-4E; order WGA-4E; family WGA-3G; genus MSPOR6. The sequence continues at coordinate 57,493 of PYJA01000125.1, forward strand.
CGATCAGTTCTTTGACGACGGATGCGGGACGTTCTACTACTTCGCCTGCCGCGATTTTATTTGCTACATCTGCAGAAAGTATTTTGATTTTTGGCATGTGTCTTGAAACCCTGTTTTTTCGGGGCTGCCTCCACTCTATTAAATTTGATGTTGAATGAGATGCTATTAATGCAAGGCAATCTTTTTCGGATAAAATATGGATTTTGAAATTTCGGACGCTGAATCATGTTAAGATGTGTTTAATTTAGCACATCCAAAGGCGAATGTCAAATGGATTTAATTGTAGTCGGTCTAAATAGCCTTATATCGCGGGTATGTAAAATTTTTGTCACATAGAGCATTGCCCCATTAGGAAGACACATCAAACTTGTCAGAATCGCGGATTGTCACGGATTACGCAGATTACGCGGATTTTAATTCGCTGTCTGATCAGTTATTTTGATTGGATTAGCGTCCTGGTGTCCTATGGAAGAATGATGTAATTCTGTTGTCAGAAAAGTCTCTCATTATCATAACAATAATCCGCGCAATCGGTGAAATCCGCGATAATCCGTGATTCAGACAGATAAGTGACAAAAACTTTACACACCCTTATATCGCATTTCCCTTGACACTCTGTCAAAAAATCCGTATAATTTAACACATTGCAACACTATTGAAATAATTGGAACTCCGATGCCCTCTCGTAGAAAGTCTCGCGTCATCGCGATGCAAATACTATATCAGATTCAACTCACCGCCGAACCGATACAGGTCGTTATAGAAAAGTTTTGGCAGAGCCAAGATATATCCGCCGAACTCAGACCTTTCACAGTCCAACTCGTCCAAGGCACCGCTTCAAATCTTGAAACGATTGACGCGGAACTCCAAGCAACTTCCAAAAATTGGAGACTCCATCGAATGCCTGTTGTAGACCTATCTATTTTGCGGATCGCAACTTATGAAATCCTCTATATCAACGAAATTGACCCCGTAATTTCAATCAACGAAGCGGTTGAAATTGCCAAATCTTACAGCACATCAAATTCGCCTAAATTTATCAACGGCATCCTTGATAACATCCGGAAAAAACATCAGGAGTCGTCATCGTCTTAAATTTTTCTGATTCGAAACCTTTTCCTTTAGCAGTTCGGGACATGAATAAACTACTTCTTAAAATGTTAAAATTAAAATCCCTAACGTATTTCATATTATTCCTAATCCCGTTTAGTCTCAATGCTACACAAGAGTTTAAATTCGTTGGCGAATTCGGTGAGAAAGGCGAGGGAGAAGCACAATTTGCAAAAACTTTGTTTACAGCATTCGGGCCTGATGGGGCTATCTACATCACAGATACAGATAACTTCAAAATTCACAAGTTCACTGAGATGGGCGAATTCGTTTTTGACATTGAGGTGACGGATTCTTCGGCGTTTCGATTTATCAAACCTACTGCTATCGCTATTGGAATTGATAATTCTATTTATGTGATGGATTGGGTCCTGAAACATATCTCAGGAACTGACAATCCGAAAATTTTCAACTACGGTCCCTGTGTCCACAAATTTGATGCACAAGGTCAATTTGTCGATACTTATCCGATACAGGATTTCAGTAAAAGACTGAATAACCTTGAAGCAGCCGCCCCCGGTCTGGATAGCGATGGTAAATACGCACTCATTATCCCACATGGTGACACAAAGCGCGAATTTCTACTCTCAGTAGATGGCCAGAATAACCTCTATATTTATGATGACGGTTTAATTTACAAACTCGATTCAAACGGTAAACCGATTGTTCGTTACGCCATTGCACAGCCGGGGGCTGGGCAGGCAATCCAGCCAGCTGATATGACTGTGGACAAAGCAGGAAACCTCTATATTGTTGATAAAAAGGGGCATCGGGTAGTCCAATATAGTTCGGAAGGAAAGTTTTTGCGCGCCTTCGGTGAATACGGCGATGCGGGCGGTCAATTTATCGCACCATTCCGAATTGCAGCACTAACGGATGGAACGCTCCTTGTTGCTGATAAAGCAAAGTACATAAAAGATTTTATTTCTACACTTCCAAAGCGGCTTGACGACCCTACGCCACGTTATGATGGTTTTGTGAGGTCGTTTCGCTATCGGCTCCGCAGAATCCAACGATTTACAACTGATGGCGCATATACCCAAAAGTTGCTCATCCCGTTTCAACGAGAGGTTGAAACAGATGCCCCACTTCAACTCAAAGGAATTGATCTAAATGGCAACTTATACTATCTCGATCCAACAGTGTTACGGTTCAGGAAGTACGCGCCAACGACATCCTTATTCTCCTCAATGTTTCAAACTGAACTGAAACTCCGCTATACGCGCGATCTACACGACATTGAAATTGATAATCAGGACGACCTTGACGCGGATCTATACACTAAATCCGATTTTGACGAACAGATAATTCAGGACTCAGCAGCTGCAAACTTAACTTTTTCTTATGATCTAAACGAGCACTACCGAATAGCACTCTCTAACCGACTTAGGTATGTCCGTATGACCGATACGAGTTATTACCGTGCGCAGGATTTTGAGGACTTCCGCGGCACTTTCAATCAAGATGATAGAACAACGGAATCATCTTGGGACAACCGGGTTCAGTTAGATTTTACTTGGATACGCGACCATAGTATCTACAATTATCGTGAGGCACGGGCTTATGCATACTTCAGCACAATCCGCCTGGATTTCATCAACGATGCACTTGATGCAAGTAACTTCAGATTTTTTGATTTTTACGCAAAACTTTCCGACTGGGGCGGCGGCATCTATTATGACTTAAGCCGAACATTCCGCCTAAACTTTGAAATCACGCACTTCTTTGGGAAAAATGAATATACCTATATTGATGAAACAAACGACCTCTACGCCACAGGATTTCAGCAAGCGGATACAATACGCGCTGTTTTGTTTATCAATGGCTTCTTTTAATTCCGTTGCGGGCTAACGGCATACGTCTGAGTGAATCGCTCATCAATAGAGTCTTACAAGAAGCAGGTGAGATAGATTAGTTGAACGGACTATTGAAAACCATTTAGTGTACTCCTCAACTAAATAATAGATGTATACCGGTTGCGAACAACAAGATTAGCACAATTCTGGAAAAGATTCGTTCTGAGAAACGACTGTTCAGATAGACACCAACTTGTACACCGAGTCCAACAAATGGTAGAAGCACTAAAGCCTCTATGATGACTTCGAACGGAAAAAATCCAAGTTGGTAATAAAACGGAAACTTAACAAGGTTTATGAAGAAGTAAAGCACAGTGGTTGTAGCAACGAATGTACGATTACCTAACCGTTGTGGTAATAGGTACATGACGATGATCGGGCCCGCCATGTGCGCAAGTGTGGAAAAAATACCTGCAATGATACCTGCAAGCACACCATGCCACGTTTTGAAACGCATAACGGGTTCTTTGTCCGTAGAATCTGGATTTAGCTGCTGCATTATGCGGGGCCGGAAAAATTCTAATATGGCAAATAGACAGACAATTCCACCAATAACTTTCTTTAAATGGACATCTGATATGTCTTTTAAGATGAAACTCCCGAAAACGATGCCGATGATAGCACTGGGTACGAGTTGCCAAATGTTTTGGCGGTGCCACTGCTTCCAATAATGCCCCAATGAAAAAACATCTGTTGAGAAGAGGAGAGGCAACATCAGGCCGAGAACATTTCGGATGGGGCGGAATTGCGCGAATAATGGAACAACTATCATGCCGATGCCGCCACCGAAACCCGCTTTACTTACCCCTGTTAACCATGTCCCAAAACATAAAATGATTATTTCGTAGATAAGGTTCTCCTGACAAGATTCAATGGTTATTGTGCAGTTTATGATAACGGATTTGGTTGGTCTTGTCAAGTAGCTAATAACCAGGGTTATTTAGTTTTAGACATTTTAGTCGTTTTTTATCACAATCGTTAATATTTTTGGATATGCAGATATAACGTGATTTTTCACGCTATATCTGCTGGACTTCACCTTAAAAAATCTTACCCTTTGAGGTGAAAAATGCCAGAGAAGACTCTCGACACTTGTTAGATAGATTAGCAGAAATAGAAGAGCCGCGCAACGAAAAAGGAAAACGACACCCGTTGCACTCACTCCTCGGACTTGTCATCATTAGTTTTATGTCTGGACATAAAGGATATACTTCCACCGCAACTTGGGCACGTTTTCAACCAGACCTCGTCCAAGCACTCGGTTGGACACACAAGCCATCGCCTTGTCCCGCAACGATACATAATGTTCTGAAAGAACTAAAAGCTGATGTTGTTGAAAAGACTTGGACAAATTAGGTAAAAGACGTTTGTCCATGTCTGCCTGATTTAGAAGGGTGTCTTGGTGTAGTCGCTATAGACGGTCCAACGATGCGTGCCTCCAAAAAATGTGGTGCGGCAATAAGCCATGGACTCTCCGTTGTTTCTCATGAGTTAGGGGTTACCCTTACACAACAAAGTGTCAGTGACAAAACCAACGAAATACCGGTCTCAACAGAGATCCTCAAGACCTTTGATGTGAGTGGGAAAGTCATCACAACAGACGCACTTTTGACACAGAAAACTTTTTGCCACGCCATCATAGTGGGGAATGGAGACTATTGCTTTGTCAACATATTATTATAGGTCGCGATTCGGAGATCGCTCCTACCGATGAACCGCTTATGGTAGGAGGGAACTCCGATTCCCGCCTACTTTCAAGACTCATCAATTAGCACTTGACTAAACACTATTGCTTTGTCAACATATTATTATAGGTCGCGATTCGGAGATCGCTCCTACCGATGAACCGCTTATGGTAGGAGGGAACTCCGATTCCCGCCTATTTTCAAACCCATCAATTAGCATTTGACACAGCACTATGTGCTCCCTGTTAAAGACAACCAACCGGCCCTTTTAGATGCGATTGAGA
>PYJA01000126.1 GCA_003635185.1 Candidatus Poribacteria bacterium
GTGAAGGTTTCTTCTTCAGACAGGTATAAGCGATCAAGGCAGCAATTGTGTTCACTTGAAAGTTAACAGGACTTCTATGCCGTGTGTGTTGTATCTCTGTCTGACTTTTGAGTTCTTTATTCACCGACTCAATGAGCATCCGTTTTTTTAGAAGTGCTGCGTCAGCATCAGAAAGCGGTTCAGGTTTCATGTTCTTACGCACCTTGTAAATGAGTGTCACACCATCTTCTTGGAGTCTCTCCCGCAGATTTTTGTTGATATATCCTTTATCGGCAAATAGTTTGCCAAAGAGCCCTTGACATAACTGTGGCACAGGTTGCCTGTCATCTACGCTGCCCGCTGTCACCATAGCGGACAGAAGTTCGCCGTGGTCGTTGATAACAAGATGTAGTTTGAACCCATAGAACCACCCCATAGAGGTTTTAGAACGCTCCGCATAACCAGTGAAGACACGATGTGCTGAAATCCGACGATTGTGGCAGACCGACAGCGGTGTTGAATCTATGAAGGAAGTCCCACTACACTCGCCGAAACGGGTGTTCAAAAAAATAGACAACGGAACCAATACCTCTTGTGAGAGCTGCACAAAACGACTATAACTCACAAGGTTTGGAAACGCCCAACGCAAGTGGCAGCAGACATAATCCTGATAATAGGCTTTAAAGTTTTTATACTGCTTATGATGAAAATGCACAAGTATCGTCATGACTTCGCTCGGATGAAGGCACCGGGGTCTACCACGTGTGTTGCGAGCTCCGAGTATTTCTGGCAACTGGTGTTGTGCTTGATATTGTTCATACACAAGAAAAAAGTCGTCAATTTCACAGAAAAGTGTTATAATATCCATTAGAGAACTCCTTTGTTCGTATTTGATATACTTCATAATAACAAAGGAGCTCTCTATTTACCAGTTTTTAATTATCAAACTCACGTTAGGTTACCTTAGGAGACAAAAAATGAGATTAGATAGATTCACAATTAAAGCACAAGAAGCACTACAAACAGCACAAACTTTGGCAAGCGAGGCACAAAACCCAGAACTTGGGGTAGAGCACCTTATGCTTTCCCTCATTAAACAAGCAGATGGAATAGTCACGCCAATTTTTCAAAAATTAGGGGCGGATATCCAAGAAATTACATCAGCACTGGAGAATATCGTTCAGAAAGCACCGAAAGTGCAAGGGGTAAGTTCAGAACTACACCTCTCAAAATCCTTACAATCCGTGCTGGAGGCCGCTTTCAAAGAGGCAACGACACTTAAAGATGAATATGTCAGCACAGAACATCTCTTACTTGCCTGTGCGGAATCAAAACAGAGCGAAGTCGGACAAACTCTAAGGGATGCTGGCATTACAAAGGATAAAATCCTTAAAGCACTCGTTGATATACGCGGTACACAACGGGTAACTGACCAAAATCCTGAAGACAAATACCAAGCACTTACCCGATTTGGCAGGGAACTTACACAAGAAGCGGTGTCCGGTAAACTTGACCCTGTAATCGGTAGAGATGATGAAATCCGACGTGTGATGCAAGTGCTATCCCGTAGACGCAAGAATAATCCGGTGCTTATTGGAGAACCGGGAGTTGGAAAAACTGCGATTGTAGAAGGATTGGCACAACGTATCGCGGATGGTGATGTGCCTGAAAGTTTGCGAGAAAAGCGGCTCATCGCGCTTGATTTAGGCGCGCTTATTGCAGGGAGTAAATATCGCGGAGAGTTTGAAGACAGATTAAAAGCTGTCCTCGCCGATATTGAGCAAGCAGAAGGACAGGTAATCCTTTTTATCGACGAACTCCATACCATTGTCGGGGCAGGTGCTGCGGAAGGGACAGTGGACGCGTCTAATATGTTGAAACCTGCGCTCACACGCGGCGAATTACGCTGCATCGGTGCCACGACACTTGACGAATACCGCAAACACATTGAAAAAGATGCTGCTTTAGAGCGACGATTCCAACCTGTCCAAGTCCATGAGCCCTCTGCCGAAGATACCATTGCTATTCTCCGCGGCCTGAAAGAACGCTACGAAACACATCACGGCGTTCAAATTCAGGACAATGCAATCGTTGCTGCCGCAACGCTCGCAAAACGGTATATTTCTGATCGCTTTCTACCAGATAAGGCAGTTGATTTAGTGGACGAAGCAGCATCACGGTTGCGGATTGAAATTGACAGTGTACCAGAGCAAATTGATGAAGTGGAACGGCGTATCATCCAACTCCAGATGGAACAGCAGGCATTGGAAAAAGAGGATGATGACGCATCTAAACAACGCTTAAAAAAGCTGAACCTTGAACTTGTAGAATTAAAAGAGAAAGCAGATGCCCTCAAAGCGAGTTGGCAAAACGAGAAAACAAACCTTGTAAAAATCCGAAAGTTGATGAAACAGATTGAGGCACTACGTACTGAATCTGAACAAGCAAAACGCATAGGTAACCTCGCTACAGCATCAGAACTTGAATATGGCAAAATACCTGCACTTGAAGCACAACTCAAAACCTTGCGAGAGACGATTGAAACAGATGCAAACGGTACACACATGCTAAAAGAACGTGTGAGCGCTGAAGATATTGCGGAGATCGTTGCAAAATGGACAGGAATACCGGTTTACCGACTTATGGAAGGTGAAACACAAAAACTGCTTCACATGGAAGAACGTTTGCGTGTACAAGTCATCGGGCAAGATGAAGCGGTTTCTGCTGTCTCTAACGCTATCCGCCGTTCTCGTGTCGGTCTCAGTGATCCTGACCGACCACTCGGTTCGTTTCTCTTTATGGGACCTACAGGTGTCGGCAAAACACATCTGGCAAAGTCGCTCGCAGAATTTCTGTTTGACGATGTTAACGCAATGGTGCGTATTGATATGAGCGAATACATGGAGAAGCATACTGTCTCAAGACTTATCGGCGCACCACCAGGATACGTCGGCTATGATGAAGGTGGACAGTTGACTGAAGCGATTAGACGCTATCCCTATTGTGTTATTCTGCTTGATGAAGTAGAAAAAGCGCATCCAGAAGTGTTTAATGTCTTACTCCAAATGCTTGATGATGGCAGAATGACAGATGGACAAGGACGGACGGTAGATTTTAAGAATACGGTCGTTATCATGACTTCTAACATTGGCAGCCAGTGGATTAGCGACACACATCTTGCCACAGAAGAAATCCGGCTTAAGGTGATGGACGTTTTGCAGGCACACTTCCCACCAGAATTTCTGAATCGCGTGGATGATCTAATCATTTTTGATCGTCTTGGAATTGATGAATTAAAGCAGATTGTAACGCTTGAACTATCCAAGCTGAGCGTCCGATTTGCAGAAAAGGATATGGCACTCACGTTAACCGAATCGGCAAAAGAGGAATTGGTGAACCGTGGGTTTGATGCAGTATATGGGGCACGCCCACTTCGACGGACACTCCAGCGTGACATCCTGAACCCACTGGCAATTGATATGCTTGAAGGCAACTTTCATGATGGCGATGCCATCGCTATCAATTTTGCGGATGGAAAGTTCGTTTTCAGTATAGAAAAAGTTTGAAATGGATCAGGGTTATTTAGTTTTAAGAGTTTTCCGTTATTGAGGTGGACTCAAAGTTAATGCCCCAGGCCGGTAGGTGCGGTTAGAAACCGCACCATAAGCGTCAATTTAAGAAAAGAATTATGCGCTGAATGCCCCAGGCCGGTAGGTTCGGTTTGTAACCGAACCGGATCGAGCGCAGAAACCTTCACCTATCCTGTCCACTAAGCAGTGCTGTTCAACAAAACACCCAGGATTCGCCTGGGCTCAGGCCGGTTCGGTTACAAACCGAACCTACCGGGCCTGGATCCACGCTAAATTGACGCTTATGGTTTGCGGACTAATATGCACAAACTAAATGAAGATTAATTTATTAATTCGGTCCTTTCGGTCTGCACGAAACACGCGTACCCTGCTGCTGGCAAGGTTTCCTAACCTCACCACAGGACCGATTTATTTTTTAATCTTCGCACAGTTTGTGCTACTATGTAACAACTTAGGTTATAAAAGGACTTCCGCAAAAACCTGAACCTATTGTTATTCAGCAAATCAATGAACATCTGGGATCAATCGAGGCTATTCACTACACACAACCTGAATTAAATCCAAAATAAATGGTGAAGGTATTGCTCTAATTCTCAATTTTTATATTTCCCCAGAATGTGAGAAATTTATCCAACGCTGCTACGCTTAGACTATCGAGAGTGAATTCCTCTACGGTAGGTAAAATCTTGGGACCGAGTCCTTCAACGACACCACCTATAGCATAGATTTTGCTGTTGACAGTGCCTGATCCTAAGAAAACCCTTGCAGTAGGCATATCTATGCTTTTCTTCCATGTGTCAGTTAATGGATCGTAAACCTCAACTGTAGCCAAACCGGCTCCTTGGACAGCCGATGTGCCACCAATCGCGTAGATTTTGGCATTTGCGACACTAACGGTAAGAGCAGTTCTGGGGATAGGCATATCCGCTTTTTGTGTCCATGTGTCAGTTTTCGGGTCATATTCTTCAACTGTTTTAGCAACGGGGCCTTGCACTGAAGGAACACCACCGATAAGGTATATTTTATTCCGAAATTCCGCTGCTGCTGTCCCTGATCGAGGATTTGGCATACCAGTTTTTTGTGTCCATGTGTCAGTTTTCGGGTCATATTCTTCAACAGCCGATAAAACAGGTCCAACATTTTGTGCAACCCCACCAAATGTGTAAATTTTACCTTCCATAGCAACAGCAGAAAAGAAAGAACGCGGCGTAGGCATCTCCGTCTTTCGCGTCCATGTGTCAGTTTTCGGGTCATATTCTTCAACTGTACCAAGAGCAGGATTTTGACCATCCCATCCCCCAATTGCATATAGCTTGCCATCAACTTCACAGGTGGCAACGCCCGCCCGTGCAGATGGTAAACTTGCTTTCTTAACCCATTTGTCTGTATCGGGGAGATAAGCCTCAACACTGTCGATCGGCGCACCGAGCATTCCACCAATAACATAAATCTCTTTGTCAACGGCATAGACAGAGAAAAATAGCCTCGGATTTATCATATCTGCTTTCTGCGCCCATTCTTGTGCGTTGACACTATTTGTAAAAATAAAAACACTTAATATGCTGAATAGCCAACCTAATTGAAAAATTGAAATTGTGTATTTTTTCATCTAATCCTCCTATTTTAATTTTACATTGTATTCATCAACGACGATAGATTGTAACTTCCATACCGTCGCGTCTTCGCTGCCGTTGATTGTCGCCTTGGTTCCCGCCACGTCTCCGCCGCCAGCTCTCAAACCAATGCGTTTCGGACTCGTAGTTGGAACGGACATGTTCCAAATAATCTGCCATCTGATCCGCTCTACCGACGTTATCAGCTACAATCATTGCTGGAGTAGTTAACTGAGATTCGATCGCTTTGAAGCATGCAAAATAACCATCCTTGTTGTTGTCAAGGAACAGAAAATCTACAGGGTCTTGAACGGTTTTGAGTACTTCTGCGGCATCCCCGATACGTGAATCAACAAGGTCCGCCATACCTGCTTTTTCAAAATTTTCGCGTGCTCGGTGTGCGCTGTCAGCGTTTATCTCTACGGTTATCAAACGGCCCGCACCTAAATTTTTGAGGGTGCGTAACATCCACAATCCGGAATAGCCGATGGCAGTGCCACACTCTACAATGAGGGACGGTTTTGCCTTCTCAACACAACTCGCGAGCAATTTCGCTTTTGCAGGACCTAACATCGGAATTCGTTCTGCCCGACACTGTTCTTCAACTTTTTCTAAAACTTTATCAAACATTAATGCTCCTTCATATTTCGCATCTGATAGTTTAGTAATATTGTAATCAAATAATTTGTTATTTACTTTGTGATGATCAGCCATAACATAGTGTTCCAAAAGTGTTTTAGGACCGCGATTTAAGGCAAAAATACCGTAGTCATTTCCATTAGGTGAACGGGTAATTGTGTGAATATGATTTGTCCCTCCATCTTCGTTATTGAATTCAATCCAGACTGCAGGGTTGAAAACACGATAATAAATTGAATCGTTTTCTGTTGTGCCGCCGATCCAGACGAAATAGGTGTCGTCAAGTCCAGCATCAACATCCTTCATCCAGACATCCGCAAACTCTGTTTCAAGATTGTAAACATAAGTCTTAATCAAATTCCGAAGATTCTCTTTTTGCGCATCGTTCATCTCTGATGCCTTTAAACCGACACCCACGAAGTGTGAATAATCATAATTCAGATGAGGATCGGTTGAACTGCCAGGTCCTACTTTCAGACCACGACGACCTGTTTGTATCGCCTTCTCTCTTTGTTTCACGTCAAGACTGTTCAACAAAGAAAAGGCGTTACTTCTTTCCTGTCCAAGTACTGCTTTGCCGTTGATGATAGTCGGTGAAGTTCCGAGATGAGCAGGAACGATAAAGACTTCATCGCCATGCACCAAAAAGTTAAGTGCCAAATGATGTCCGTCCAGCTGGAATGCCCATGACCCGTCTGTCTCCGGATTTCCAAACAGTGCGATATAGTAGGGGCGTGAATTCCAAAAATCGGGTCTAATTTCGCTCAGAGGTGTTTCAGATTTTTGGGTAATCAGCAAAACTTTTGTGTAACCTTCATCACTCAAGAACATCTCTAAAACTTTATGGAAAAGTGTCAATTGGCCTACTGACAGCTTACCGAAATGAATACCACCGCGATCAGCGTCTATAGATGCCGGTAAATTCGACCATGAATATGATTCTTTGTGTCCAAGAGGATAAGAGGCTGCGGCAAGTAGTTCTTCGCTGAGTGAGTCGCGAAAACTTTTCATGGCTGTTGCTAAGGCGACAATTGAAGGTTTTGTTGAGATTTCAGCGATTTCTACCGCTTTTTCTGCTTTGACTTCAACTGTATCGAAAATATTGAGCGTGAGGGCTACAATACATGCGGTTGATAGGACAATGAGGATAAGTGTAATTTTGCGTAACATAAAATTCCTTTCAAATATGATTTATTACTTTGGTGTAAAAGATAAATTCTGTTTTGTGCAAGTTCTAATGTTATCATGACTTACGCATTTTCTCTTAAAGTCCCCTTATCAAGGGGGAATGCGTAAATCCTGTTACAAAAGATATTATAGTGACATTTAGAATTATTGATACATATTTTGTCTTGTGATAGAATATGTTTATTATGGCACATTCTGCAGATTTACGCAAACGTATCTTAGAATTTATTGAAGATGGCGGAAAAAAAGCCGAAGCTGCCCGCCGGTTTACCGTTACGCGCTCAACTATTGATAGATGGTTAGTAGCTGATGCCCCGTTTGCCATCAAAAAAACGGGCCCAAAAAAAAAATGAGAGTGATTGATGAGGAAGCACTCAAAAAACATGTCGCTGAGTCGATGACTTTATGCCAGGGTTATTTAGTTTTATGAATTTTAGAGGAGAAAACCGTAATGTATAACGCAGAAAAACATTTTGAAAACCTATACACCACTGTGCCCCGGAAATATGAATTTCATGAAACAACACGAGAAGGGTTGGTGGCATGGCAAGCCAATTTTCGTCCGGAGTTGCGAGAAGTTCTTGGTTTAGACAACATGGAATCTGACCTTGCTGGTTATGTCCCGAAAGCGGAGCAGTTAGAAGTCTTAGATATGGACGACCATATTCGAGAAAGTTGGTATTTGTGGGTAGAACCGACGGTGCCGCTGCCGTTTTACCTGCTGCGTCCAAAAACAATTGAAGGGAAAGTACCGTTGATCCTTGCACCGCATGGACATAACCATCCGCATATCTACGCTGGGATTGCTCACTCTGAAAAAGAGGAGCAGGAAATGATAGAAGGTGAACGCGACATCGCTCGGCAAGCTGCTGTGGAGGAAGGGTATATCGCTATTGCCCCGACAACACGAGCATTCGGTGAAACACGTACCGACGCGGATAAACAAAACAATAACACACATTCCTGCCGACATCAGTTAGTTCATAGCATACTTGTTGGGCGAACGCCGATTGGTGAGCGAGTATGGGATATGTCGCGCCTCATTGATTGGGCAATAGAAAATTTGCCTATAGATGCTGATCGGATAGCGATTACCGGCAATTCTGGCGGTGGAACGGTATCTCTTTTCGCGGCGGCGTGTGAAACGCGTATCGCTGTGGCTGTGCCGAGCTGCTACTATTGCACATTTGAAGGAAGTATCGGAACAATTCGCCATTGTGATTGCAACTATGTGCCTGGTGTAATGCGATTAGGCGAGATGTATGATGTTGCGGGGTTAATCGCACCGCGTCCATTTTGTGCAATTGCTGGGCGGGATGATCCCATTTTTCCGATTGATCACGTCAAGTTTGCTTATGAACGTCTAAAGGAAATTTACACGGTCGCTGGTGTTGCGGATAGGTGTGAATTATTCATCGGTGATGGCGGACATCGCTATTACAAGGCAGGCGCATGGCCTTTTGTGCGGCGATTTTTTGATGAATAAACTACCGAGAGCCTTTTTTAATTGCCCACAACGTTTTCAAGATAATTTTTATGTCTAACGCGAGTGACCAGTGTTCTATGTAGTAACGGTCATAGTTAACTCGATCTTCAAGGGATGTGTTGCCACGCAAACCGTTGACTTGTGCCCAACCTGTCATACCAGATTTAACGCGCTGCCGTGCAAGATAGTGTGGGACTGATTCTTGGAATGTCCCAATTAACCCTGACATCTCTGGACGCGGTCCCACAAGACTCATATCACCTTTGAGCACATTGAAAAATTGGGGCAACTCGTCCAGACTCCAACGTCTGAGGAATTTTCCGAGCGCGGTTTGCCGCGGGTCATCGTTTTCTGCCCATACATGCCCGATATTTTCTTCAGCATCAGCACGCATAGACCGAAATTTATAAATGTTAAACCTTTTTCCTGCTCTGCCGACGCGTTCTTGTCGGAAGATCGCTCTACCGGGCGATGTCAAGCGGATCGTTGCCGCGATAATTAACATGAGTGGACTTAACACTACCAACGCCACAAAACTAAAAACGATGTCTATCAAACGTTTTATGATGCCGCTCACCCCTTGCATCGGTGTTTCGCGTAGTTGCAGTACCGGTATACCGTCAAAAAACGTAACTGCTGTTCCACCACTGATAAATTCGGAGAGTTCGGGTAGCACATTGATCTGAACAGGGATACCTTCGCAAGCGTGCAAAATCTGCAAGATTGCATCATTTGGTACTGTGGGAGATGCGATAAAGAGCATGTCAAGACGTTGCACTTGCACAATTTCAAGTATCTCTTCGCTTTTGCCCAGATGCGGCACACGGTTTATCTCAACGTTTGCGTCAATTATGCCTACTAATTCGTACCCGCTGTTCGGTTTCGCATTCAAAGCATTGATTATTTTTTCACCGCGTTCATCATATCCAACAAGTGCTACACGACTTACGCCGACTCCCTGTGCCTGAACTGCCTGACGAAAACGGGACAGGACAAGTCGTCCGAGAAACAACCAAACGAGACTAAACCCTGTGGCAAGAAGCATCACCCAACGTGAATACGCATCGTGATGATAAACGAAAAAGAGCGCAGCTAACGTGGCAATGAGTGCGATAACTGAGGCTTTACAAAGCACCCAAAACGCTGAAAGTGTTGCGTTGTTTTCTGGGCGGTAGAGTTTGAAACCTTTCAACGTCAATAACCAGATAATTGCCGTTACAGGAATAAGTCGTAAATAATCATCAAAGGGCGGTGTGCCGCCTTTGTGTAATGCTAAAACGTCAAGCCAACCTGATTCAAATCGCAGCCAATATGCGATGACGATTGCGGTGGCGATGAAACAGAGATCACATAAAACTGTGAGTGTTATTAGCAGATGATCAAGTGTTTTTTTGCTCATGAGTGATGTTTGCAGGCTTTTGTTATTTGTTTGTTAAACCTATCTCTTATACCATTTTAAAAATTGATCATCATTAACAAATAACGCGTTTGTAGTCGCGCAATTCATTGCGCCTCTTCTTGTAGGAGCGACCTCCTGGTCGCGACTTTACAAACTGTAGAACACTTTGTAAATGCCGAGTGACAATGTAAAGTTTTACCAATTCTATAAATTATTTTCCCATTTGAAAAGAAATGTAAGAGGCGACAAATGCCAAAAGCGCATTTGGCGTTGATTTGGCAATGAATTGCGCGACTACAAACGGTCTATTTCTTTAAGAGCAGTTATTTTTTAGAAATGGTATTAATTGTAAAATCCATTATAAAACAGCCTCGTATATGTCATGGAATGCTTTATTATTATACCGTGTTCTATTTTAGAAATCAACTGCAGTCTTGATCAAATGAAAGGATCTTTTCTATAAGAAACCTCGCTTAAATAGGAACGTTGCTGAAAAATTACTGGCGATGTGTTATGCTATTTCTATATTTAGAACGGAGGAACATATATGGCGAATAAACTAAAAGTAGGAATTGTTGGGGCACATCGGGGAAGTTCTTATTTTCAACCGTTTAGCACAATAGCAGAAACCGATGTCACAGCAGTATGCGACATCAATGAAGCGACACTCCAAAGCGTCGCAGAAAGGTTTAATGTTCCACATCAATTTACAGATTATACAGAGATGTTAGATGCGGTTGACCTTGTCGTGCTGGCGACACCAGAGAATCTGCATGTGCCGCAGTCAATTGAAGCGTTAGAAGCGGGGAAACATGTTATCAGTGAGGTGACGGCTGCTGTCAAGTTAGAGGAGTGTTATGACCTTGTTCGGGCAGTTCGGAAGTCATCTGCTAAATACACAATGGCTGAAAATACCTGCTATTCCAAGCACAATGTATTAATCCGCAATATGGTAGAGACAGGCATGTTTGGTGATGTGTATTTTGGAGAGGGGGAGTATGTCCATAACGTCAAATCACTTCATCACGATGCGGATGGCAACCCGACATGGCGTTACTACTGGCAGGTAGGCATCAATCGTTGCAACTATGCGACACATAGCCTCGGTCCTGTGTTGCAATGGTTTGGTGAACGTGTTGTGAGTGTTTGTTCTCTTGGCACAGGGGTTAAAACCGATTCGGAGCATGCAATGGAAGATACTGTGATGATGCTTTGTAAAACGGAAAGCGATGGGTTAATCAAGATTCGGATTGACATGCTCTCTAATCGTCCAGCGAATTCCTATTTTAGTCTGCAAGGGACGAAAGGGTGTTATGAGAGTTCGCGTGGTCTCGGTGCTGCACCGAAACTCTGGTTGAGTGAGTTTGGCATAAGCGAGCAGTGGAGACCGCTTTCCCAATTTGATGATTTGCTGCCTGAACGGTGGAAAAACCCGCCAGCTGAGGCGCAGAATGTAGGTGACCTTGGCGAATATTTTAAGGTGCGCGATTTTATTGATAGTATCCTCAACGATACTACGCCACCTTTGGATGTTTATGCAGCGATGGATTTCACGGTACCGGGGTTGGTTTCGGAGGAATCCATTGCGAACGGTGGTGCCCCGGTGGAAGTTCCGGATTTTCGGGAGAGTGAATAATCTAATCTAATTGAGTTCCAACTTAATCGGAAACGACCTTTGACTCTTCTTCTACAGGTTTAAAGACGAGTCCGCAGCTGCTACAACGGTATCCACTTTCTGGTTTTGATTCCACAACAGGGAAAAGCATGCCACAGCAGGTTGGACAAGG
Organism: Candidatus Poribacteria bacterium; assembly: GCA_003635185.1. GTDB lineage: Bacteria > Poribacteria > WGA-4E > WGA-4E > WGA-3G > MSPOR6. The sequence continues at coordinate 11,682 of PYJA01000126.1, forward strand.
TTCATCAATTTCCATTTCTGCCTGCTCCATTTCGCCAGAACGGTTTTCAAATTCAACGATCACGGATGTCCTCCTCTTGATTCAGTAACTATAACGCGCATATAGATGTCACGCAAAGATATCTTGCATCCGATTGAGGTGAGCGTTAGCACATCTTCGGGAGCACGAAATTCTGTGTCTTCCCACTGCCGATCTTGCCGGCAATAATGTTCAATACAGAACTTGTGTTGTGAAACAAGGATATAGTCTTGCAACGATGTCAATTGCTTATAGTGTGAGAATTTCTCCTCTCGGTCATAGGCTGCAGTGGAAGGTGAAAGCACTTCTACGATAACAATCGGGTTCAGAAGTGTGTCAAAAACATCATCCTCAAAGCGCGGTTCATCGCAGGCAACAACGACATCTGGATAGAAGTAGGCTATTGGGCTCGGCTGCACGCGCATATCACTGGAATGGACTTCACAATCTGATCCCATTAATTGGTTGTAAAGTCTATTGAATATGTTTCCTGTGATAAGACTATGTGCCCGACTTGCCCCAGACATTGCAAATATCTGTCCGTTGAGGTATTCGCTTTTGTGCAGTGCCTTTCGTTCTTGGGTGATGTATTCCTCAGGAGTGAAGAGAGTTTGTGCAGGAAGAGATGCCATGCGTATTCCCTTAATAGCAGTGATGTTAACGAGTTGTGCTAAATAACATAATGTAAAATGTTGTTTCACATAAGCGAAACGTTTTGTCTGTGTTTCCTATTGGTTGATATGCTCTTCAGTCCCGTAGGGACGATATGTTTATAGAAGGATGGCAATAACGCCCTCTTTAGTCCCGTAGGGACGATATGTTTATATGATAACACCTAATATCTGTGAAAATTACAAAAACAATTAGTTAACTGGCACAAGTCGTGATGTTAACAATATGATACTATATTCTTAGGCAAAAATCAATCTTTTTTATGCCGTTTCAAAACCGCAGAATTTCACTGGGAAAGACATTAACCATAACGGTGCAGGGTCGGATCAATTTGAACTGCCCATTGGTCAATCCCACCAGCGAGGTTTTTTGCATCGGTAAATCCGTTTTGGTGTAGGTAGGCAGTAGCATAGAGACTACGTTGTCCATGATGGCAGTAAACAACAATTTCTCGGTCTGATGGAAGACTGTCCAGATGGTGAGGCAATGTGTTGAGCGGGACTAACCGCGCACCTTCAATATGCACGATGTCGTATTCGCTTTGTTCGCGCACATCTAATAAAAAAACAGACTCATTTTCGTCCAATTTCTGTTTCAGCTCTTGTGGTGAAATTTCTGGGAGTGAGGGTCTTGGGTGCATTATTCAGTTTCTTCCTCGTTTTGAATAGGTGGCAACGGCATACATTCCGTACAAGGACACGTCTCACGCAAAATCTCAAACGGATAGATGCCGGTATTGTGTCCATCATTCCAACTGAATTGGAGCGCATACCGACCAACTAACTGGATATCCAGCGGTTGAATATCGTCTGAAACCTCTATTAGTGTTAAATCGCCATCGCCTTGTGGTGAAAAGAGGGAATGGATATCTTTACCTTCATGTCGAATGATGGCACATTCAGCACACGGACACATCTGTCTGAGATAGCGATACGGATACCAACTGGCATGCCCATCCTTCCATTCAATCTGGAAGGCGTTTTCATGTTTTTTAAGGCTTTTCGGACTTTTGCTAACTGTATTCATTGTGAATACCTACAGTATTTTTAAGAGAACTCCGATTCTTTCTAAAACGGCATCTACTGTCTCTGTCGGTAAAGAACAAATATATTCCGCTCTTCTCGCTCGCCAATCCATAGTCCGAATCTGATCTGCAAGAATAAATCCATCTACTTCTGCCCCTTCAGGAATGGCAATTGCAAACGGATTTCTCCGTTCTCTTACACTGCTCCGAGTAATTGGACAAAGAACCACTAAACTGGTTTTATCGTTAAAATCTTTAGTAGTCAGCACAATTGCAGGTCGCCGACCAGCTTGTTCATGTCCAGTTTGAGGATTGAAGTCAATCCATATCGCATCTCCACGCAGTGGAACGTTTGTTACCCCTACCATACTTCATTGCCCACTGGCGGCCCGGTGTCTATTTCATCATGTGAACTATTTTCCTTTACTTGATCCAATAGGTCTTTCAGTGTCCAGTCAGGGCGTTTTATAGAATCGCTCCCTTTTTCCCTTCGTGGAGGGCCAAATGGTGCATCTTTTGCTTTCTTGCTGTTTGAGTCATCCTCTGGTATTTGTGCCAATAGATTTTCTAAAGTATAGTCGGGGCGTTTTATAGAATCACTCCCTTTTTCGTGAGGTGGACCAAACACATCCGCTTCTTTTTTTTTTGGAGGTTGATCAGGCTGTTCTCGGTTAACGGACTGCAGAAAACCGAGACACGCTATCACGATCACACATTCAGTGAAAGTAAACGTTTTTTCTGACATGATTCTTCTCCTTATACGTGTATGCCTGTAAATGAAAGTACCTATTAGTAGGCAATGTGCTAAGAGTTTCTATTTTTATTTTTTGGGGGCACGACATTTGTTGCCTTTAAGCATCAATGAACCATAAAACTAATCTCATAAAACGGCCTTGCGAAATTTTCCGATCATATAACATTCCAAGAGTTGAATAATATATAGAAATAATATAAACACCAATTAACACAAAAGGCAAATAAAGTAATGTGATATTAGCACAACCCGACATTTGCGAAGCAGATATTGCGGATAACCCTCGGAAGAATGAGATCTCAGGACTGGTGCATTGATACCAAGTATTTACTGCTATTATTGTATTTAGGGGAAAAATAAGCATTACAAAAACTGGTGTAATTGTTTCAAATAAGAATAGCGGCCAAGCGAACATTACAAACACAAACAACCCAGCATACATCCAATTATACATACATCCCATCAGCATAATTCCATTAACAAATAATAATTGCTATTTTGTCAGGGTTGTTTTTTCAATCCTTTGTGGATGTAACGGATCAGAAAGTAAGGGGCTATTACCAGAATAAGAAATTGTGCAATACCAAAACTTGTGTCTTGCAAAAGCAAATAAAACAAATACTTCCAAGTTCCCCAAGTTAAAAATACATAAATAGGACCAACCTTTAAAAATCTGAAGAATGCCTCTTTCCAATTATTCATTGGTAGATCTCAGTGCTAAAGTGTGTTGGAAAATTTTACAATATCGTAAGTATACCATTTTGGGCGTTGTAGTTGCTAATTGGCTAATTGTCCAGAATTTCTATATTTCACGAGGCAGATACCACTGTTTCCAACCACACAAGGCTTTTCTCATCAGAAATCTGGATGTTTTCTGGCAATGAACGTCCTAACTCTCCATAGAGTTCCATAACTGCTCTAAAAGCGTCTTTGACGTTTTCTAATGACTCGTCTAACGAATCACCCTCGGTAACCAATTCAGGCAACAGTGGAGAGGTCACTGTATATCCGCCTTCAGGTTGTGGTGTCAGAACAAGGGGTATTTTGTATTCCATCAAAACCTCATAAACTTTTTAGAAGATGCCGAGTTCGTCCTTTGCTTCTTCACTCATCATTTCGGGGGTCCAACGCGGTGTCCAAACGACACTTACGTTAACCTCTTCAACACCATCCATCTGCTGTGTAACGTGCTGTGTGCCGTTGACAATTTGTCCACCAGCGGGACATCCAGGACTTGTTAGGGTCATCGTTATATCAACAGTTGTATCGTCAATGTCAACGCCGTAGATCAATCCCATATCCACGATGTTAATACCGATTTCGGGGTCAATAATTTCTTTGATAGATTCTAATACAGATTCTTCTGTTACCATTTCTTTTCCTCCTATAGTGACTATGGTAATCCACTCTGATGAGGTAGTGATTAATCAATACTAACCAAAATTTCGTTGTCCTCAACTTTGATGGGAAAACATTCTATGTCCTCAACGGCAGGCATACAGAGTGCTTTTCCGGTTTTGACGCAAAATCGTGCGCCGTGCCGTGGGCATTCTATTTCATCACCGTCCAAAAAGCCTTCACCTAAAGGACCGCCATCATGTGTGCAGACATCCTCCATCGCGTAAAACTCACCTTCTACGTTAAAGAGTAGCACAGGGACGAAATCTACTTCAACCAATTTTTTCGTGCCGGGTGGCACTTCACTTACTTTCGCAACTTTGTAAAATTCTGTCATTATATTCTTTCCAAATTTCCTCGTGTGTATAAAATTTCAATTGGTCTGATTCTTTACGTTCAAGAATGTCCTCCATATCTTCATAAAGCGGAGATTCTCTATCAAAGTAAAAGATTGTAGGTTCTTGCGTTGCTGTTACATTGTCACTCATTACATTTACCTCCTTATTCATCTTCCTCACCGGGCCAGCCTTTGATGCCGTAAGCACCCGCTTTGAGAACTTTAAGCGCCAATAAAGCGCATTTTACACGGACGGGTCCCAACGGGATGCCGATCATATCCAAAATGTCGTCTCTGGAGAGTTTTTTGACTTCTTCAAGCGATTTTCCTACAATCTTTTCGGTTAGCATAGAGGCGGAGGCTAAACTAATAGTACAGCCGTGTCCAGAAAAACGCACCTCCTTGATAGTGTCATCCTCAACAATCAGGTCAATCCGAATCTTGTCTCCACAGAGTGGGTTATCCTCTTCGTGTGAGATGTCGGGGTTCGGGAGTGTCCCGTAGTTGCTGGGGTTTTCGTAGTGGTCCAACAGTTCTTCCTGATATATGTTCATTTATTTCTCCGGGTCATGAGAGTCTGTGCTTTTTGCAGTCCTTCATGTAAGCGATCTACGTCTTCAAGCGTGTTGTATAGATAGAAACTGGCACGTGCAGTGGCAATAACATCTAATTTTTTCATCAATGGTTGCGCACAGTGATGTCCCGCACGAATAGCAACGTTATGCGTATCCAAAATGCCAGCAACGTCATGCGGATGGATGCCCTCTATATTAAACGAGACAACGCCTGCTTTTTGATGCGGTGCCGGTCCATATATAGTAATGCCTTCAATCTTTTGCAGCCGTTCATGCGCGTATTTTAGCAGTTCCTGTTCATGCACATGAATTGATGCTAACCCCGCTTCTGTAATATAATCTACGGTAGCACCGAGTCCAATCGCTTCAGCGATGCTTGGCGTGCCTGCTTCAAACTTTGCTGGCACGTCTGCGTAGGTAGAAATATCGCGTTCGACAGAACGAATCATTGACCCGCCGCCGAGAAATGGTGGCATCTCGTCAAGCAGTTCTAATTTGCCATATAACACACCGACACCGGTCGGACCGCACATCTTATGCCCGGAAAATGCAAGAAAATCGCAATCCAACTGCTGTACGTCTACATGAAAGTGTGGCACAGATTGCGCTGCGTCCACGATGACCTTTGCACCTGCAGCGTGCGCCGCGTCAATAACAGACTGAATCGGGTTAATTGTGCCGAGAACGTTAGAGACATGTGTTATCGCTACCAGTTTCGTTTTTTCGGACAACACATCGCGCAGTTGTGTAAAATCAAGCAAGCCTTCATCGGTTATCTCAAGAAATCGGAGCGTTGCACCGGTGCGTTGTGCAAGCAGCTGCCATGGAACAAGGTTGCTATGGTGTTCAAGGTCGGTGAGAACGATCTCATCTCCTTGCTGGATATTCATGCTTCCCCAACTGTATGCAACAAGGTTGATGGACTCCGTTGTATTCCGTGTGAAGACAATTTGACTTGTCCGCGGTGCGTTAATGAGTTGGGCAACTTTCTGTCGCGCTTTTTCGTATTGGTCTGTTGCCTCTTCTGAAATCCGATAGATGCCGCGATGGATATTGGAGCGGTAGGTATCATAATACGCGTCCATTGCCTCAACGACAGGGCGCGGTGTTTGTGTTGACGCAGCACTGTCAAGGAATGCTAACGGCGGCGTATCTGCGAAAATAGGAAAATCTTCGCGAATGGCTTGGACATCAAGTGGACGAAAATCGGAGGTGTGCATTGTTTTTTTACCTTATCTACTTAGTGTCTGGACCCTAATTAAGATTTATTGTCCGATCCACGATTTAGGATATTTGGAAAAACTTCTTGTAATATTTTTTCTGCTCTTTCGTCACAGATCCACATCCGCTCCGCAATGACTGATGTAGGAGATTTTGCCCGATCCTTTAGCCAGTCAGTGGTTGCTTTTTCACCGTAGATTCTAAGCTCAGTGGAGATTGCGTCATTGTACTTTGGGTTTTTGATTGCTTCTTCAAGTTTATTTTCGCTGATGTCGAGTTTCTTTGCAACTTTTTCTTTAGTTGGCCGTTTATGCCACCAGCGTCGCCTCGCAATCGCTGTAAATTTCCAGTCAGGATCCTTTTTTAAACTATTGGAGTTGTGCTTGTAGTCCTCTTTAATTACCTCATCAATTTTCTTTGTTTTTACTTCCTTGTAATTCAAGTATCTGTCAAGACGTTTAGCACATTCCTCACTATCGTTTTCAATCAGATCTAGTTTGCATAATTCCTTGTATTCACCATGATCATCAGAAGAGAAAAAGTGCCATTCCCAACCATCAGTAAGGATCGCGACAGGGACCTCTTTGTGAGAAGCGTATTTAAATAACTGTTTTTCAGCTCCATCAAGATTTCGAACTTGCTTCACCTCAATGAACACGAGGGGTTCTTCTGATGAACATAATGCAAAGTCAACCTTCTCTCTCTCAACTGCATATTCAGGGATAACAACCTGTGGTTTGAATATTGGCCACTCCAACGCTTGAAGTAACCGAAGCACAATACCGAGAGAGACTGCAGCCTCGTTTGGATACGCGCCTTGTTTTAACTGATTGCGTATGTCATCAATGTGTTCCTCAAGTGTCATTCCTATATGCTATCTCCTAATCAGTCAGAAACGATCTTAGAGTAATTTGTCATGCGCTTTCATTTTGACGGTTCGCAAGTTGTGCGCGGAGTCGTTCTATCTCTGCTTCTGCTTCTTGTCGTCTCTGTACTTCTTCTTCTACACGTGCTTCTGCTGCCTCTTTAAGATGCTGTTCTTCCATAGATGTTGTAATCGGTGTGCCATCGGGTAGGGATGGGCGTAAAAGTCTAACATGGTTTCGATGTTTCTCCCATCGAAACCAAAGATTTAACGCTTCGCTGAACAAACCACCTTCCGCATCTGGTAACATCTCAACAATTTCACCTGATGGAGTCCGTTTCCACCCACGAAACTCTGGCGGCTTCTCCATTTCCGGTTGATGAATAAAGTATTCTTGAGCACCGATTTCGTTCAGATACAATTCAACTTTTTGATTCCGATCCTGATGTGCTGTAGAATCAGAGAGAAACTCAAATATTGCTACAGGAACCGCGCCTTCAGACCACGTATAAAAACTGCGACGCCCAATGTCTTGACTAACTCCAAACACAACGTAAATATCAGGAGCAACCGACTTAGTTATGTCACCTTCAACGTAATAGATGAAACTATCAACACCGATAAATATCTCTTCATTGATAGCAAAATATCTCGAAAGTTGGTCATAAAAAATATTAATTTGCACACCGTGAAATATAGTTGCTGCCATAGGTTCATCGTCCTCACACGGATAGCCTTCAATATAGACAGTCGTTTTGCCAGTTGCTTTTGGAAAGACGGGCATATATTTTCGCTGTTTGATTTCAAAGTCTTTTATGGTATCCATGACTTTCTCCGTTTGCTGGTGTCGATTACATGTTCATGGAAGTGCTGTCAAAATTACCGGGTGATCAGTTGGACGAATCACTGGCGGATCAATTTTATGTGTAGCGAATTTGAGGCATGCCACAATATCATCGGAATTAAGGTCTGGCATTTCCTCAAGTATCTCTTTAAAAGAGAGTCCGCTGGCAAGTAAGTCTAAAACATCTGTCACCCGAATCCGCATACCTCGGATGCAAGGTCTGCCGCCACACTGCTCTGGATTGGAAGTAATTCTCAACCTCAAGGTGATATAGCTCCACGCTTTTGCACAATCAGCTCCCTCTGAATAGACACTGTCAGACACAAAAAAACTCACATTAGTAGCCTTTTCTAATTTGCCGCGGACATTCTCACAGATATCGAAATCAAGTTTAGTGTCGGGGGCGGTTACTTGGATGGATAGCACATCGCCCTTAGAACGATTTTCATCATATTCCAGATAATCATATTCTTTCAGAATTCGCTTGAGAGTCTGGACGATTTTTGGATTTTCTGCTATATGTATCATGATAGTGCTTCCTATCTATTCGCCTTGCTGAAACTTGAAAATGTGGAATTGCTTTCCTTAATAAACACTTTCACTATTTATCAACTACTTCTACGTTCAGTTGGACACCAAGACCTTTTGCAATTTTCACAAGATGGCCTTTTTTCTGAGGTGTACCGTGATTTGTTGATATAAAATACTGACCCTTTCGGACACTTTTGTGTTGGTGATCAAACTGTTTTGTTGATACAACAGTTGGGTGAACACGCATTACTTCCTCAGGTCCTAGTTTTTCAATTACCTCAATAAAAGTATCTAATGCGTTATAGTGATCAATCACTTCTCTATTGGGCATAGTAACGCGTAGACGAGTCTGTGATTTTGGTGATTGGGAAAAGTTTGATGTCTCATTTGGTAGCGCAGAAGGCATCTTATATTTAGGATCGGGAGTCGAGGAGACAGGTTTCGGTTCGGTTTTCCTTTCTAATCTTTTCAGAAAAGTTAGTACCTGTTCTTGTGTAGGTTCAGTTCCACACAGACTTTCAGTTTTACCTATCATGGCTTTCAACAAAGACTCAGAAAACTCATCTTCGTCCTGCAACAATTTATTCCATGCTTCTGGTAAGCGTGCTTCAATCTCCCGCTGCTTTAAAACCTCCTGATAGTCACTTTTAATTGCCGTAACAGTCTGCCCATTTTGGAACGCTTCATAGTTCAGGTACCTGTTAAGACGTGCTACACTTTCCTCACTGTCGGTTTCGATCAAATCCAACTCGTATACCTTACGTTCCCTAAATTTTCCCTCCCCAGTTGGGTGAAAAAATTGCCATTTCTGACCGTCGGTGAGAACAGCAATTGGTACTCCTTCGTCAAAAGCGTATCCAAATAACTGTTTTTCAGCTCCATCAAGATTCCCGACTTGTTTAACCTCAATGAAAACGCGTGGCTTTCCTTGTGGATGACACAGCGCAAAATCCACCCTTCGTCCCTCCACTCCATATTGAGGAATGATGACCTTAGGTGTGAACCGAGGCCATTCCAAGACCTCAAGTACTCTGATAATTATATCTTGAGAAACTTCAGCCTCATTTGTAAACGCGCCTTGTTTTAACTGATTACGTATATCATCAATATGTTCCTTAAGTGTCATTCTAATACTCCCCCCCCTTTCAACATTCTGTTGCACAGCCTGTTCTTGAAGAATTTTAACAATCTTAGGAGCAATTGGTCGTAGTCTTTTTTCTAATACATCATCATCAATAGAAAGGAATATACCTTTGTCTACATCCAGCGGGAAAGCTTTATCCTGTTTTACACCGTTCAGGGCATAACGGACACGTACAAACGGACTATATCTACGGCCTTCCCGATAAGGTTCTTCCACACTTAAAAACTCAATTGAGTCAGTGCTGGGGATACGCCCTTCCAAGTCTATGGTCTTGAATGTGAGTTCAAGTTTATTGACATTATCAACTATATGTTTCATGGAAGTGCCCCTTATTTATTGTGAGGAATGCATATCAACATAGACATCAAAACAGTTCACGACACAGGTTGCGGGAATAGTACCGTACGCAAGAATTTCGGCATCCCGTAAGGATCTGACCAATGTTTCCAATTCGAGTGTCAAATTAGGTGGACGAGGTGTTCCTTCACTTGATGGGGGCTGCTGCGAATGTCGTTCTAAAAAATGCCCCATATTTCTTGGATTTATAACGCCTAACAGAAATTCTTGGGATCCGTCGTGCTGGTAAGCGGGCCCAATAATAGGTGGAGACGGTAATGTCTGAGCAACTTCCTTAACCGGATCTAATACCTCAAGTCCAAAAGGTAACGGATCCTGAAACTCTATTTCATACACATAGGCAGGTTTGATCGGTGTAGGAATCTCCAAACTACTTAATAGTGCATAGTCTCGAGCTACCGCGTATGAGAGTGTTAGCGAAATAAAAGGACTGTTGTTAGTTCCTCTTGAAATATGCTGCATTAGACGATCAGTTGTGGGTGGCACTTCCGGTGTTCTTGCTGTAAAACCAATATCTGTCGGATTGTGGAGGTGCCAATAAGTATCAATACCCGCTCCTCTATAAAATATCGACATAAGCCATCTTCAAGCATATTCACATTAGTAATGGCGAGGCATAAACGCCTCGCCTACGATAAAAAGACAATTACCTGCTCGGAAAACCAATATTAACAGGAGCAGTATCGTGACTTTCACATGCCTGATCAGTCGGGACATCCGTTTCAGCAGCGTTAGGTGCGACAATGCCTTCCTCAAGCAGATATTCTTCCACTTCATCGCCGCTGACATCGGCAAGAATGATGTCGTCAATTTGGACGCACGGTTGGTAAGGTTGCCGTGTCTTTTGCACCATTTCACGATAGTTGTCTTCGTTGTTGATAATGTCTCTGTCTTCATATTCCAAATTATATTTGGCGAAAATGGCTCGGACACCGTTGCTCCAGCCACAGACAGGTTTCATGTAAGCGATAATTTTGGGTTGATCCATTGTTAGTTACTCCTTTCTATTGTGGCAACGTCTTATGACGTGCTTCATATTATAAATCGGGGTTACAAACCCCTCCTACAATTTATGGGATAGGCTGTACTATGTTTCTAACTTACGTGAGACAAATTCTTGTAGTTCTTCTCGTACCGATTGCATCGGCACGCGTTCCATGACGGGTTCAAAAAATCCGTCAACAATTAGTTTTTCTGCTTGTGCGTAGGGAACACCCCGACTCATCAAGTAGAAGACTTGATCTGCGTCAATCGGACCTGCAGTTGCGCCGTGTGTGCATCGGACTTCATGCGCTTCAATCTCTAAGCCGGGCAAAGTATCCGCATGGGCGCGTTCACTGAGCAACAGATTATCATTTTTCTGATACGCATCAGTATAGTTCGCATCAGGATACACATAGATATTGCCTCCCCAAGCCGTCTGTGATCTATCCTTCAGGACATTTCTATAGAGCAGATCACTTGAGGTATAGGGGGAGGCGTGTTCTTGTGCGGTGCTAACATCTAAATGTTGCCGCGCATCGGTGAAAGCTAAGCCCAACAGTTGCGCGTGCGCCCCGTTTCCTTCTAACATAACTGCTTGGTTCAGTTTACTTAAACGACTACCGAACGTAGCAGTAACCCAGCAGAGCTGGGCATCTTTGCTAATAACAGCGCGCTGTGACGCGAAATTCCAAACCTGACGATTCCAATGTTGCACCTGTGTGTATGTTACATTGGCATTCTGTCCAACGAAAATCTCAACCGCTCCACAGTGAAAACCACCAACATCTGGATTCGCAGACGCATTATCTTCCAAGATAACAACTTGGCTATCCTCTTCAGCAATTAGGAGGACATGTGACAAATCCGCTTGCTGATCTTCGGAGAGTCGGATATAAACCCGTAGGGGGTCTTCTATCCTAACACCTTTCGGAACATGTAAGACATAACCGCCTTGCCAAAATGCGCCATGCAGTGCGTCAAACGTGTTACAAGTGGCGAAATTCCCACTTTTTAGAGACGTTTCTAATGTAACAGCCCTTGTCATAAAGTGGTCACGGATGAGATCGCCGCGTTCCTTTAGTGCAGTGTGCAGATCAGCAAAGTAGACATCCTTTTTTTCTAATTCAGGAGACAAATAGGTGTGTTGAGGATTCCCGTCAACCTGGACCAATACACCTGCACCATCTTCTACTTCTACCGATGCACTGCCGTTCGTTTCAACAGCGGGATGATAATTTTCAACAGTGAAGCCGCGGAGAAATCGTCGCGTGCGCCGCCAGTAATCCTGCGTGCGCATATCAACGGTACGCCGCCACACATCATCCTCGGTGGTATGCGGCATCGGCAACGATTCGTAAAGCGAGTATGCCTCTAACCGTTTGTCGCGCATCCACTGCGGCTCACCCCGCGCTATTTGCTCAACAAAATCTTTTGAAAAATCACCTGTTTGCAATTCAGTACCCTTCTCTATAGAACCTACGCAGATGTGGATTGAACCCCCTAACCCTTGACAAGGGAACGCGGATTCAACCCCCCTAACCCCCCTTGACAAGGGGGGAATGCGTAAGTCTTACTTTAACCGATTGAACCTTCCATCTGAAGTTGGATGAGGCGGTTCATCTCAACAGCATATTCCATCGGGAGTTCCTTGACAAGCGGCTCAATAAACCCGTTGACAATCATAGTGGATGCCTCTTCTTCGGATAATCCACGACTCATCAGGTAGAAGAGCTGCTCTTCACCGATTTTGCTGACACGTGCTTCGTGTTCAATGTTAGTATCGTTCTCATTAATTTCAATGACCGGATAGGTATCTGAACGTGAATCCTTGTCAAGCAGAAGCGCATCACAAACGACGTGAGATTTACATCCCTTTGCACCTTTTGCGACATCAACCCACCCCCGATAGCTGGAACGTCCGCCATCTTTACTGATAGACTTCGACGTAATCTGTGAGGTAGTGTGTGGTGCGCAATGGTAGACTTTAGCACCCGCATCCTGATGTTGCCCTTTGCTTGCAAACGCAATGGAGAGGATTTCACCTCGCGCACCGGGTTCCATCATATAAACACTCGGATACTTCATCGTCAACTTACTGCCGAGATTACCATCCACCCATTCCATCTGTGCGTCTTGGTAAGCCACCGCACGTTTGGTGACGAGATTGTATACATTCCCCGCCCAGTTCTGGATAGTTGTATAACGCACCCGCGAACCTTTCATGCAGACGATTTCAACGACAGCACTATGTAAGGATTCACTGCTAAACGTTGGGGCTGTGCAACCTTCAACATAATGTACCTGCGAGCCTTCGTCAGCGATGATGAGCGTGCGTTCAAACTGCCCCATGTTTTCGCTGTTGATGCGGAAATATGCCTGCAACGGATAGTCAACCTTTACACCGGGCGGCACATAAATGAAACTGCCACCACTCCAGACAGCGCTGTTCAGTGCTGCAAATTGATTATCCGCAGATGGAATGATAGTACCGAAGTATTTCTTCACGAGGTCAGGATATTCTTTGACAGCCGTATCCGTATCAACGAAAATGACACCAATTTTATCCAATTCTTCAACGAGATTGTGATAAACGACCTCGGAATCATATTGCGCGCCGACACCTGCAAGGAACTTCCGTTCCGCTTCCGGTATACCGAGTCGATCGAAGGTTTTCTTGATGTCTTCTGGCACATCGTCCCAACTCCGTTCACTTCGGTCTGATGCTTTGACATAATAATAAATATCGTCAAAATCGAGTTGGGACAGATCGCCGCCCCATTTTGTCATCGGTTTCTGCTTAAAGATTTCGTAGGCATTGAGCCGATACTCGCGCATCCAATCCGGTTCCTCTTTGATGTCGCACATCTGATTGATGACCTCTTCGTCCAATCCTTTTCGGGATTTGAACGTCGGTTTCACATCATCGTGGAATCCGTATTGATAGTCTTTACTAATTCCGATTTCGTCAAGTTGTTGCGTTTCAGGGGTTGCCATTTTGTATTCCTCCTTCAGAATATTTGATAGTTTTAATTTTCAAGGGTTAACAATTCGTTGTTGCTTTAGTTTTTCGATTTCTTGTGTGAGCATTTCGACTTGTCTTTCGAGTGCGCGATCCTGTTTGCTACGCCGCGCGATAAGAAATTGTGGGATCGCTACAGCTGCGACTATAAGCGCTATTAAACCATAAGTGACATTTGTTCCGTGTGTGACCTGTTTATCAATGCCCTCAAGTTTGCCTTTTATCCATGCGACATCTGTTTTTAGGGTCACGATATCAGCTTTTATAGGCTCAATTTCCTTCTTGATTTCCTCTTGGATAATCAATCGGATTTTATTGAGATCAGTATCTGTTAACTGACCAAAAACTGGCAACGCGATTGCACAAAAGAAGACTGAGAGAGATAGGATAGTTTTCATTTTGTTTACACCTATTAGTGCGCGTGTGACATTCTGCGGATTTAACGCTTCCCGCGCAAGATCTCAAGGTTGTCGTTGAAGTAGAGTTAATCTATTTTCATTCAGAATATCTTACAAGTTATGATTTTCAAGGATTAACAATTCGTTGCTGCTTTAGCGTTTCGATTTCCTTTGTGAGCATTTCGACTTGTCTTTCGAGTGCGCGATCCCTTTCGCTACGCCGCGCGATGAGAATTTGTGGTATCGCTACCGCTGCAACTATAAGCGCGATTAGTCCGTAAGTGAGATATGTTACATGCGTAATTTGAGCGCGGACACTCCCAAATTGATCGCCGATACTCGCAAATTGCTTGTCAACGCCATCAAATTGCTTGTCAACGCTTTCAAGTTTGCCTTTTATCCATGCAATATCTTGCTCTACATTCCGCATTCGAGAATCTAAAGCGTCAATCTTTTTGTTAGTTGTAGAACTTTCTTTCTTGATTTCCTCTTGGATAATCAATCGAATTTTATTGAGATCAGTATCTGTTAACTGACCAAAAGCTGGCAACGTGATTACACAAAAGAGGATTGAGAAAAGAAAGACATTTTTCATCTTTAGTGAATTATAAGGTGAACGTAAAACTATATTCATAGTGGTAATATTTTTCTTTTGTTCAAAATATTGTTTATATTTCGCACTATATCATCATGATTATCTGTTTCGGTTACTATTAATAATTTAACACCATGCCTTTTGGAAAGATTTGCTTTTCTTTTATCACGTTCAACTGTTTCGTAAAATGTTTCTTTTCCACCAAAAAACTCAATAGGCTCAAAATGCTGTCTACCATGATATTCTACGGCAATTTTCCAATTAGGGAACCAAATATCAAAATGCTGCCTGCCTAACCAAGTTGGTCTTCCATGTTGAATTACCTTCTGTGTTAGAAAACTCAGCTTCTAGTCTACGAAATAGTGCTGTTTCCGATATCCAACCCTCACCAATTTTAGGGACTCCGGCAATGCCTCTAGCTTTATTTTCCGCTTCTTTTGATAACAATTTGACTGTATCGTACAGGTCGTCAACTGTATCTGATAGGTCATACGCTGCATACAAACACTCGATCTTAAATTGTAAATAAGGTTTTTCCTGAAGAGCAACACCATTGAACAAGGTACGCTCATATAAAGTCCTGGGTTTTTTGTTCTGGACAAACCACTCATCAAATAAAGAAAACCATTCCATATTTTCTTGAGCATACTCGTTGAAAACATCTATGATACAGTCTCTGTACAAGGTTTGATTTTCGATTATAAATTGGTTTTTTCTACCTCCAAACATACGTAATACGTCTATTGGATTAGCAGACAGCCCAAGTTTCTTCTGAACATTAAGCCTCAGATTTGAAGCGTGAGTCCTTGTTCCTAAGACCTCTTTAGGTTCAGTCTTATCTAGATACTCTTCATACTTCTCAAGTCCAAGAAGACAGTCGAAAGCCCAATGTAAACAATATTCAGACAACTTCTCTTCATGTTTATATATTTCTGATAGATAAATCAGGAACTCTGATAATCGATCAAAGCCATCCTCATTCCATCGTGATAGCAATTTATATATAAATACAAATACGTAACTTATATTGCCGTCAACATCTATGTAATTCCCTTTATTAAGATTTGATTCCACCACTTCATAAAAAGATAGTTGATCGTGATCCATATCATCTTGTGATGGGAAGTACATATTAAACTTCGGGACTTTCATAAATTTCTTAAGACCTAACAAAGTTTAGTTACTGAACAGCCTCAGCAATGCCATATTTTTCACGAATAGGATCGTAGCCTTCTGCTTCTAACAACTGTGTAAGTTCCCATCCACCCGATTCCACAATCCTGCCATCAAGCAGTATATGCACAAACTGCGGGCGGATGTAGTCTAACAATCGGGGATAATGTGTAATAATCAGGACACCGAGTTCAGGTCCAACCAAGCTGCTCACACTTTCACCGACAATGCGTACAGCATCAATATCAAGTCCAGAGTCGGTTTCGTCAAGGATAGCGATTTTCGGTTCAAGCATCGCCATTTGTAAGATTTCAGCACGTTTTTTCTCACCACCAGAAAATCCATCGTTGAGATAACGTCTCGCGAACGAATCGTCCACACCGAGTTGTGTCATCTTTTCGCGTAGCTCTTTGCGGAATTCGCGCATCGGAATCAGTTCACTGTTTTCAGAACCGTTTGTCTCTTTAGAACGGACAGCACTAACAGCGATCCGTAAGAAATTCGCCATACTCACACCTGGAATAGCTGTCGGGTATTGAAAAGCGAGGAACAGTCCTAATTTTGCGCGTTCATTCGGTTCCAATTCCAGCACATCAACGCCGTTGAATATTACCTCGCCAGAATCAATTTCATATAGTGGGTGTCCCATCAATCCGTTTGCGAGTGTGCTTTTGCCGGACCCGTTCGGTCCCATAAGGGCATGCACCTCGCCCTGTTTGACAGTTAGATTTAATCCTTTGATAATCTCATTTTCTTGTACACTGATATGTAAGTCTTTAATTATTAGGTCGTTGCTCATCTCTTGACTTCGGACTCCTTGTGAAATAAAATTTGTTGTTATTGTATATATTATCGTTTAGCATGAACATTCTTGTAGGAGGGCTTTGTAAGCCCGATTTCTTTTATTTATACACCTTTTATCCACCAATCCTTGACATATTCCGCTCAGGTTTCACAAAATCCGCAGCATTAATTTTGTGTCCTGCCTCTTTTTTCGCCACTGCATCAATTATTAAGTTTTCAATCACTGCATCGTCTGCACCTTCGCGTAATGGCGTGAGTAAATCAGTTTCTGTTATTGAGAAGAGACATGTTCGGAACTTCCCATCAGCAGTAAGACGGATACGGTTACAACTTTCACAAAACGGCTCACTTACCGAAGGTATAACACCAAGCTCAGTGCCGTTATCTGCAAAACGGAAACGTTGTGCGGTATCACTCTTTGCATCGCCATTCAGCTGCATCCGCTCCAATGGATAGACGCTGCTAATTTTATCTATAATTTCTTTTCCGGGGATGAACATGTTGCGTCCCCAAATATCATCGGCATCAAGCGGCATAAACTCTATGAACCGCAACTGATAACTGTTTTGACGTGCAAAGGTGGCTAAATCCACGATCTCATCATCGGTAAATCCGCGCATTGCAACAGCATTGACTTTAATAGGGTTGAACCCACAGTCGTGTGCTGCTTTGAGTCCTTTAAGTACACGCGAGAGGACTTTGCGGCGCGTCATCTGCTCAAACTTCTCTTCGTTGAGCGTATCCAAACTGACATTGATACGTCTGAGTCCGGCATCGTAAAGTGCCTGTGCTTGGGTAATGAGTCCGATGCCGTTAGTTGTCAAACTAATGTCTTTCAACGCATCTATCTGCCCAAGTTGTTCAATGAGGTGTGGCACCCCAGGACGCACAAGCGGTTCACCGCCCGTGATCCGAATTTTGTTAACGCCTAACCTGACAAAGATATGTGTGAAATGCAAAATCTCGTTGTACGTCATCAGTGCCGAATCTGGCATAAATACCATGTCTTCAGGCATGCAATAAATGCACCGAAAGTTACATACATCTGTAACGGAGATTCTGAGGTTCGTATGGATACGTCCAAAGCTATCAAGCAGTTGCTGTTTCATTGTTAAATAAACCGATTTTATTTATTAATAGTATAGCATGTTGTTATCTGATTTGCAAGTATTTTTTATAGTATTTACTATAAAAAAGATTTTGGGTGTTTTTGCCGATTTATATAGTTTGGACAATTTTATCCTTTCAGGACTTCCAATGCGAGTTCGTCAACACACCATTTGGAACGAGAGAGAACTTCGGCAATGACCAATAGGTTGTTGTGGGCTTTGTAGATAAATATATTTGTGTCATCATGCCACGATGCGGAGTCCTTATCAAACCTTTCACATAAGTGCGAAAATGATTGAAGTTCACATTGGACTTGAAAACTGGTTGATATTCTGATAATATAGTTTCTAAGTGGGAGAGAGGATCCATTTTGAATATCCTTTCAAAAAATGTTTTTTCTAAAAGGATACCCTCTTTTCTACTTTTTGTCTCTAAAAATCTTAAAACTGTCCAAACTATAACGAGTTGTGCTAAATAACTTATTGTCCAATATTATTTCACAATTAGATAACATCCTGTTAGTTTTTATCGTTGGTTGGTTCCTTCTTTAGTCCCGTAGGGACGATATGTTTATAGAAAAACGTTGAGGACCCTATCTTTAGTCCCGTAGGGACGATATGTGTCCAACACAAAGTTCAATATATGTGAAAATAGGACAAACAAATAGTTAACTAACACAAGTCGTAACTATAGTACTGATATTTCTCAAAGTTCTTCTGAAATCAGTGTTTATCAGTGTTTTCTTTGTATATGTTCATGAAAATGCTCGCTAAGGTCAGACAGCATGTGTCTTTGTCCAGAAAGTTCAAGTTGTATTTGATGAAATGTTTTACGCGTTGAACGGCTTACTTGTTGTATCAAGAGATAACTCAACACTTTTATACCTAAACCCGCATACGCACCTTGTCGGTTCTCTAAACTTATTTTTGAAAGTTTCAAATCTGTTTTTAGGTGCCGCCAAAATTGTTCTATACCGTGATGTTGAGACCATATACGGAGTATCTCAGCAGACCGCAAGGGTTTTCCAAACACCATCATTGTTCGGATTTTACCCATATCTAAAAAGAAGAGCAGCACGAGTGAACCGAATGTCCGACTTGTTGCGTGTGTGCGGAAATGAGGTTTAGGGCACCCCCATTTATTCGTCTTGAGTTGT
>PYJA01000127.1 GCA_003635185.1 Candidatus Poribacteria bacterium
CGTGTTGATGTGAGTTTCGCAAATCCCATCCGCATCGTCATCTCTTGCCCATTCACCATCACTATGACACACTATCGCATGGGAACGATCAATACCGTTATAGCCACGCCATCCATCTGTCCGGACAATAGCCAGGGGGAGCGTGAACTGATGCACGTGTGCGGAGAGGGTCGCACTATCAGTCCGATGTGCCACACGCAACCGGACGCGCTTGCTTTTGCGCCCTATTGTGCCGACTATAGGGGGACGATCATTCGCATAAGTGCCATGACCTCTCCGTTTATTCCCACGCCGACGCGGGGGATCCTCTGGGTCTTTATGCGGTTCGCCTTTTTCACCCGCATTTTGAAACATCTCATCTGTTTCTATCTCAGTGTCCGGCAAAGCATCCTCCGGTTGCAGCATCTGGGCAGCATCTTGAAGAACCCGCCTTATAGACAGCACCGTTGGAAAACTTATCCCGAGTTCACGTGAGAGTTGTGAGGAAGAAGCACCTTTGCAAAAACCGCGCAAAAGCAGAACAACTTGTGAAGGACGAAACTGCTTTTGAGCAAACACTGTCCCACTATATAAGTTATAGACACCATCACACACACGACAGCGATAAACTTGCAAACGACTTGTTTCTGTTTTTCGGAATTTGCGTGCCTCCGTCACGCCCGCATCACAGTGTGGACAGTGTAACCCTTGTGGATGGAAATGATTTAGCAACCATTCCTCCGCGCGTTCATCATCTATTAAAGAAACTATTGGAAAATCCATAGACTATACTATAGCACAACGAAACTAAAAGCACAAACTTTTTACATGAGCGCAATCTTCCACTTGTAATCCAAGTCCGCTAATCCTTTGAAAGTCGGAATCAGCAGTGACGAGAATCGTATTAAATGTCATTGCAGTTGCAGCAATCCATAGATCGTTTTCTGACATAGGTGTTCCCTGTTGTTCAGTATGGCTTTTCAGGGTTGCATAATAATCAGCTGTTTCTTTAGGAAGTGCAAGACATGGCAATTCTTCAAATAGATTTATGGCTTGATTTTCTAAAACCTGTCGTCTGTGTCCTGTCGGAAGTCTCTGAATTCCATACAGAATTTCACCTCTAACGATTGTACAGGTAAAGACATAGTCATTTACATCGGATAAGGAATCGAGATGGGCAATAACGTTGGGAGTGTGTGCCATCAACAGGCTGCATGTTGATGAATCAAGAAGATAGTCCATCAATTTTTACCTGTCAACTTATCAAAGACAGAATCAAATCGGACTGGTATTTCTCCCTCCCTGATTGATTGAAGGAGGGCATCCGCATCTTCTTTTGTCACTTGATGCGATTTGTTAATCGCAGCCAATATTTTTTTAGGTTTACCTGCTGGTTCAGGATTTGGTATTCCTTCCGTGTTGCTGATACCTTTTTTCGACAGTATTGATTTCATAAAAAGAGATTCTATATGCTTCTGTAATTTTTCAATATCGGAATCTGACAGTTTCTCAATGGTATCATGCAACCATTTTTTTGTCTTAACTGACATAATTTCCTCCATCTCCATAATTTGCCACAGGATCGTAAACAGAGTAATGGTATGAATAGTTTTAGCAATTATGTTATAAGTTTATCAGGGTTTGCTGTCAATGTCAAGTGTTCGCTTTTTAAAGAGATTGGCAAATTATGTTTCCATGTGATAGTTGGGTTGTATCAAAATGGGATTTTTCTATTGACAGCTTGAGCGAGAGGTGGTATCCTACAAAAAAAACTCATGTTGGATTAGTAGTATATCATGTTGGCAAACCAACCTCCCAATATCCTTATTATCATGTCCGACGAACATGCCCCGATGTTCAGCGGACCTTACGGACATCCGATAGTTAAAACCCCACATATAGATAGGTTTGCTAAAGACGGTGTCACCTTCACAAATGCATACTGCAATTCGCCGCTCTGCATGCCCTCACGGATGTCTTTTATGACTGGTCGGTATATCCATCACATTGGCGCGTGGGACAACGCTGCACCTTTGCGTCCAGATGCTGTTACATGGGCACACCTCCTACGCGATGTAGGTTATGATGTCGTTCTTTCAGGGAAACAGCATTTTGGAGGGATGGATCAATTGCACGGATTTCGTGCGCAACTCGCCCGGGACCTACACGCAGAAAGACAGCACGGACTCACAGATTGGGATAACGGCACACCGCCAGCATCCCGTCCATGGCAAGGGCTTGCACAAGCGGGGCCTGGCACAACACAGGAAATTGAAGTTGATGACCTTGCCGAGGCAGCGGCTATAAAATATCTTCGTGACCCTGCACGGCAGGAACAACCCTGGGCACTCAATGTCTCATTTATTGCGCCGCATTTTCCGCTCGTTGTTCCGCAAAGGTTTTGGGATCTCTACCCACTTGAGGATATAGACCTACCCAATATCCCGGAAGGACACCTCGAAAACCAGCATCCAGTCTATCAACGGATGCGGCGTATGTTCGGGTGTGTTGATTTTCCAGAGGATTTAGTTCGCCGCGCACGCGCTGGCTATTACGGCTTGATAACTTATCTTGATGAAAAAATTGGGAATCTGCTGCAGACACTTGAAGAAACAGGGCAATCGGAGAATACCGTCGTCATTTATACCAGTGACCACGGTGAAATGAACGGCGAACACGGCATGTGGCGCAAATCAAACTTCTATGAGGCATCTGCTCGCGTGCCGCTACAAATTATGTTCCCCGATCAGACATCCGCAGGCAAACGGATTGATGAAGTCGTTTCACTTGTTGACCTGACAGCAACGCTGGTTGATATTGCGGGCGGACATCTTTTAAGTCAATTTGATGGTGATAGTCTGCTTCCCTTGGTCCAAGGTACAGCAACCGACTGGAAAGATTTTGCGTTCTCTGAATATCTCGCCCACGGCGTTGAACGTCCGATGGCAATGTTGCGGAAGGGACGTTACAAATTCAACTATAGCCTTGGTGACCCACCTGAACTCTATGATATTACCGAAGATCCAGAGGAATTTTCCAATTTTGCGACTAAACCTGAGTATCAAGAAATCTGCAACAAGCTGCAAGCACAACTATTAGCAGAATGGGATCCTGTTGAAATTGAGAAACAGGTGCGCGAGAGTCAGAAGGCGCGTATACTGATAGATCAAGTCACTGATGGGCAATGGCGAAAACCTGGACTATCTAAAACACCGTAATAACACAAGGTATTAACATGGCATCATTAAATAGGACACCTAACCTTGTCTATGTTTTTGCAGATCAACTCCGCTATCAATCATGTGGTTATGCAGGGGATACCCGTGCGTATACGCCGAACATTGATAGACTTGCCACAGAGGGAGCGAATTTTTGCAACGCGGTCTCTGGCAGCCCGATGTGTGCGCCGTATCGCGCCTCGCTTTTCACCGGCAAATATGCAAGTAGCACTGGCATGGCAATCAATGAACTCAGGATGAACCCCAATCATGACTGCTTCGGACACGTTTTGCATCGCAACGACTACCAGACAAGTTATATCGGAAAGTGGCACTTATGGGCAAATCAGTTGGGAAAACATCACGATCCGCAGAACTCCTATATTCCACGGGGACCGCATCGACTCGGCTTTGATGGGGAATGGTCAGCATACAATTTCCATCATACCTATTTTGACACATATTATCACAGGGATAGCCCAGAAAAGGTTGCGATTCCCGGCTACGAACCGGATGGACAGACAGATTTAGCGATTGAATACCTGCAACGCGCATCAGCAGAAAACGATCCTTTCGCGCTTTTCCTTTCAATCGGCACACCGCATGACCCGTGGACACCAAACAATGTTCCGAGTGAATATTACGAGATGTTCCGAGATGTTGACTTTCCATTGCCGCCGAACTATAAAGAAGAAAACGATCCTTATGGCGATACGTGGGCAATGATGTCCGCAGCAGATCGCGCCAAAATTCCTGAATGGATGCGCGTCTATTACGCCATGACAACTAATCTGGATTGGAATATCGGTAGGCTGCTGCAAGCTATAGATGAATTTGGGTTGCGGGATGACACTATCTTTGTTTTTACATCCGATCATGGCGAAATGTTTGGTGCGCAGGGGCGCCGTGCGAAAAATATCTTTTATGAAGAATCAGTGCGTGTTCCATTTCTTGTCCGTTGGTCTAATCAAATTCCGCAGGGACATGTCGCTGACTCTTGTTTAAATACACCAGACATCATGCCGACACTTCTGTCAATGATGAATCTGCCCATACCTGAAGATGTTGAAGGTTCAGACCTAAGTCAAGCAGCGTTTAATCAACCGTTTGATGAACCCGATGCTGCATTTATGCAAGGAATGGGATGCACAGCAAAATGGGAAGACGGTTATGAATGGCGAGCACTCCGAACAAAGCAACATACCTACGCTGTTCACCGTCCGGATGGATGTGAGAAACTGTTTGACAATATGACAGACCTGTTCCAAACCCATAATTTAGCAGGTGATCCTGCATCGGCAACGCTCCAAAATAATTTCCGTGAGATGTTAAAGCAACGCATGGACGCGCTCAACGATACTTTTGAGGCGTGCACATGGTATCGAGATAATTGGACAGAGGATCGGATTATTCTCAGGACAGCAACGCTAAGGTAGATTGATAAGATGCTGCCAACCCTACTATCTATCAGTTGAGGACATTCTGGGAAGGGATTCTTTCCAAAACTTCTTAATACCACGCAGCCTTATTCACAACATTCTGTAACGGCTTACCCTCAGCAAATTGACGCGCGTTTCCTAAAAGAATCTCAAAGTGACGTTCCGAGATATTTTCCGCGTCCTTGACAGCAATATGTGGCGTTATTATGAGTTTCGACATAGATACTTCCTTTCTTGTTTTTATAAATCTTTCGTTAACCAAATTTCTTTCATATTAACGGAAAGTATAGTATAATTCAAATGAAAATGCATAAGAAATTAATGAAACTGTTATAGGATCAGCGATTGCAAAATCAATTTCAAAACTTGAAAATCTATCTTGACAACCGATGACAAGTTTGTCCGAAAAACGAAAAATGTTCAAGTTCGTAATAAACTTTCCGTTCAGGTTGAAAACCCTTACACATGGTTACAGGAGGTTTTTAAAAATGAACATCCAAGCGATACTCAATAAAAAGATGGAAGAACTACGGCATAGTGATCCGGAACTTCATGCACTTTTAGATAAAATCCTTAAAGACAAAAGTGGTAAAGGTGATTACACTATTGACCGACATAAACTACCTGAACAAGATATCAAAATGATCCTTAAGGAGATTCAACAAGCACGAAAGCCAAAATAGAGAACAGAAGTCATTTAAGCACGGACATGATATTAAATTCTTTATGCACACCCCCAATTAACTAAATTCTATCTGGCACGACGGTATACCTAAACCAACACCGGACCCCATCAGTTTTCAGTGTAATCGCACCAAGTTGATCTGTTCTGAGTTGAACACAATTACGTTCTCTATACCTTGCAACGACTTCTGCATGCGGAAATTGAAACCGATTCCTCTGACCAAGCGAAAAGATAGCATAACGCGGTTGAACAGCATCTAAAAACATCGTGCTGCTTGAGGTTCGGCTTCCGTGATGCGGCACCTTTATTATTTCTGACCTTAAATCTTGCCGAGATGCGACTAATTCAGTTTCAGCTTTTGCTTCAATATCGCCAGTGAACAGGATATCTACTTCGCCATAACTGAGTTTCAGCACAAGCGAATCATTGTTTTTATCCGTGTCCATAAGATTAATGGACGCAGCATCAATCGGATGGAGTAGGTTAAGCGTAGCAGTTGGTGTGAGTTTTATTTTTTCGGCGTACGGAAAGGAATAGGGAATGTCTTGCGTTCTGGCAATGCTCCGTAATCGTTGATGAATTTGAGAATCAAGTTTCCTGTCCGGTATTCCAAGGAGATGCTTCACTTTAAAGTTTTGAAGAATGTAGGCAAGTCCACCGCCATGATCAATGTCTGGGTGGGTAAGCATTACCAAATCAAGTTTCCGAATCCCATGAGCATCAAGATACGGTTCAATAATTCGTTCACCCACGTCATATTCAACCTCCCTTTCCCGCTTTTCATCGTAATATGAGTGTTGGATGCCACCATCAATCAACATTGTTCGTTTATCAGGAAATTTGACAATAGCTGCATCTCCTTGTCCAACATCAAGCGTAACCACTTCTAACAAACGCCCTTTTTCATGAAAAGCACTGTCCCAAATCCACATTGCCACAACCGATAACCCGATGAGACTTGCCACTTTCCATTGCTTATACACGTATCGCCAATGTGTAATACCCAAACATATTGCTATGTAGACAACGATGAGACCAAATGTTGGCGGTGCTATTTTCATTACACTCCATTCTTGTCCAAAAATTCCGATGAGTTTTAGAAAAATGAAGATGATCACGTGATTAACCAGTGCCAACAGTTTAGCAAGAGAGATCCAGATGAACCCGACACACACTGATGCCATACCCAAACCTACAATTAGCGATACCAACCCAACCGCAAACGGCCCCACAATTATGCCGAGTGGGTATGCCCTATAAAAATGAAAAGCAATGAGTGGTCCGGTGCCGAGCTGCGCAGCGAATGTCACAAGATAGGATAGCACCAACCATTTTATGGCAGTGTTCCTAAATTTGAGTAGAATATTTCCATCATCAGATTTATCAGAACTCCACAGACTCTGTAAAGGTTTCTCCATTTTTGGAACAAAATAGACAATAGAAGCTACCGCAACGAATGATAACTGAAAACCTACATCCCATAACTGCATTGGATTTAAAAGGAGTAATACCAAGGCAGCGACTCCGAGCATATTGTAGATGTCTGCATCACGATCAATTATCGTGGCAAATAAGTATAGAGTTGCCATGAGTGTAGCACGAAAGACAGAAGGGCGGAATCCGACTAAACAAGCGTAGATAAGAACCGCTACAATTGTCAAGAAGGAAAGCATCTTTTTGGGAATTCTAAAAGCAGACAAACCGAAGTAACAAAACATCGCAACGAGCCCAACGTGTAAACCCGACACCGCCAGCACATGAAAAGTACCACTGTTGCGAAAGATGTCTAAAGTCTCTGATGGTACATCTCCGCGCTTCCCAAGTAAGATCCCTTTTAGCAATTGCGCATGCAACGAGTCTGTTCTTGTAGGAGGGGTTTCCGACCTCAAATAGGCAGCATCAATAATCCGTTCAGTCTGAAGGCGGAGTGCTTCTATCCAACGCAACGGTGGAAATCCTGATTGTTTATCTTCTATACGAAATAATCCTTGATGATAAATTATGCCAGAGACGTTCTGCCGCGCAAGATAGGCGCGATAATCAAAACCGCCAGGATTTCTTTGCGTATCGGGTTGACGTAGCACACCTGTCAAAGTTATATGTTTACCGTAACGTAGTGGTATCAATTCCTGAAACCTTATCAAGAACTTTGCCGATACTGTCTGTGATGGTTCTGATAAAAGTTGAACCTGTCCAACCGCATAACCTGCTTCCCAAGTTTCACCGCGTTCCGGTTGATACACAGTTTTGCCTATAAAACTAACCGGTTGGTCGAAAAAGTGGGAAGGGATTGATGGGACAGTCGTAATTTCCAATCTCACCATCCCACATGCAAATACCGCAATGTGAAGCAGCACGTAGCAGAGATATTTTGTCCTAATCCGCGCCAGAATGCTGCCAATAAGACATATCAACACACATAACCATAGCCAAAGCATCGAAATTGATGTATAATTGCTTATTAATATTCCGAGCAAAAACGGGATGAGGAAATAGAGCACGGGGCGTGGTTTGCGTGTCATTTCAGTTTATATGGGATTTTACCATGGATATGCTCTCCATTATATTGAGTGAAATGAAAAATTTCAAGGTTTATATTCCATAGAAATTTCGCTTTGATAGAACTGCCTTTCATGATAATATAGGGACATTTAGAATTAAAGGGACATTTTTGTATCGTCCACTTCCAGTTTGCGCTTTCGCAGCAAAGGAGCATAACACATGGAATTTGTCCAGTTGACAAAAGAACAACGTGAGGAATTTGAAGAAAACGGGTTTTTCATCATGCGGTCAGTACTTGATGAAGAGATGATATCTCGTTTGACTGAAGCAGGTGACCGCATTGTGGATTCGCTTGAAACAGATGCACAGTACGTCCACAAGCGAGACGGATTGGTGCAAGAACCCGCATTTGCAGAACTTACATCGCAGACAAAAGCAATCTCATTAGTTATTCAATTGCTTGGCACAAACATACATATTAC
The DNA here is from genome assembly GCA_003635185.1 of Candidatus Poribacteria bacterium. Taxonomy (GTDB): domain Bacteria; phylum Poribacteria; class WGA-4E; order WGA-4E; family WGA-3G; genus MSPOR6. Next base: position 8,306 of record PYJA01000127.1, read on the forward strand.
CAATACCGCGCTTCTCTACAAACGCCCACAGCCACACGAGATGCCTGAAGATCGTGGGTGGCATCGTGATGTCGGTTTGCATTTAGACCTCGGACACAAAAATTGCCCGCGTGTTGGATTGAAGGTCGCTTACTGCTTAACAGATCTCACCGCTCCGAATTCCGGCGCTACGTTGTTTATCCCTAAAAGCCACACTTCAGGAGAACCTTTGGGCATTCCCGAAGGCGAAATTGACCCGATTGAACCCTATGCTGAACCACTTCTCCGAGCAGGGGACGCGTATTTCTTTGAAAACCGCATCTACCACTCTACAGGTCTCAACTTTACTGATAAAACCGCCAAAATTGTGATTTACGGGTACCATTACGCTTGGCTCAAACCAGAGGGGTATCTTTTACATTACAATGACAAACAGCAGCCTGACGATGATGTGCTGGAAAACGTTGATGACCTTGGCAAACAATTTCTCGGTGGGGGTGGCGGTGCAGCGGCACAATGGGCAGCGGGCCATAATTTAAAACTGGAACAAGCACCACAGGTCGTCACAATTTAGTAGTTGACTCGCTAAGTAATTTCAGTCCGCATGTTTGGAATTCCTAAATTTCCAACCCCCCTTATCCCCCGCTTGCGTGGATAAAGGGGGTGAATTTAGGTGTTCAAAATACCAAAACTTATTGCCGAATAAACCACTTAGTAACCTTGCATATTTAATAGCCATCAAAATCAGGGTTATTTAGTTTCAGGACTTACGCATTCCCCTTGATAAGGGGGTAAAAAGGCGTTATTTCAAGATATTTCAGTGATTTATCTCCCCACACGCTATCGCTATGGGGGCCCGCCCCCTAAATCCCCCTTATCAGTGGGACTTTAAGAAAAATGCGTAAGTCCTGTGTACGATATTTGGTGGTCCAGTATTCTGTGATAATTTGTGTGAAAAGTCAAATTTATTTTCAATGTCCTATTCACCGAGTATCAGTCGCGTGGGTTAGCATTTCACGAACCGCTTGCAGATACTGATGACGGTTTACGTGCTTTTGAACTGAAGGATCATGATGGGTATGTTTTGTGTTTTGCACAACCGCTATGAGTGGAGAATTTGATCATCTTTATCATGAATTCGCAAGGACTTGCTCTTCAAAATCAGCACGTGTAATTTGTTGAAACCGATTATGACGCAAATTCTCATAAAAAACCCATGAATCTGGATTTATACTTGAAGCAATTATACCATAGGGAGTGTCGGTCGCACAGAGAAAACTCTTTAGTTGTTGAGTGCCAAGGTTTGCATTTCTCAGGGACTTACACTCGACAATAGCAAGAAAACTTCCTTCTGAATCGCGAAGAACAATATCCGTTACGTAATAATTTGGACCTATCTGAATAGGACATTCTCTATCAATGGAAAAATCCGCGAATTTATGATCTAAGAAATACTTAGCAACAGTGTCAGCTATAATAGCTTCTGGTATATAAGATCTTTCAACGTTATTTGTGACAGGTAAACGTGCACCACGGACAACTTTCTGAATCGCCTCGGCGTCTTTGCGTGCCCTTTCACTGTTACCAACACTCCATCCAGATATTGAAGAAATATAATCTCTTTTTCTACTTGGCATCAAAGTATTCTCCTTCTAAGCATCTAACAATATTAATTATATACTAATTTCTGAGAGATATCTACAAAATTCGGTTTATATCTGTAAAAAAACAAAGTAAGTTGGTAAACTCTTATTCTATATTATTGAGTTCGCGTATATGTTCCTCAATAATTGTAATGAATTCTGTTCGTCCCTGCTGTATTGCAAAGTCCAACGCTGTTTGAAAATCCAATTTTGCCCTCTCCAATAATGTGGCATCATCAACGTTAGTCAAATTTAATCCACTTTCAATGATTGTATAACCCATCCTACCGCGATTGTAGTATGCTTCCAATTCATTTTGGTCTAATGTTATTGCCTTGTCAAGATCACCAAATGCTTCTTCATATTGGCCTTGGTTAAACCTTGAAAGTCCACGATTAATATAGGCATGAGTATGTATCGGGTTAAGACGAATCGTTTCGTCAAAATCATTAGATGCTAAATAATAACTACCACTCTTGAAGTGGACCATGCCTCTGTTGTAATATGCTTCAGCATTGTGTGAATCCAAAATAATCGCATCATCAAGATCCGAAATCGCGAATTCGTATTGTCTAAGTTCACCTTTTGAAATGCCTCGTCTAAAATATGCATCTGCATAATCTGGTTTCAAAATAATTGCTCTATCGTACGCTAATATTGCTTTCTCAGGTTCTTCTTCTTGTGAGTAAAGATAACCAACGGAAAACCATGCATGAGAAGCAAGGTTTTTGTCGGATCCCTCCACAATGTTAGCAATTGAACGCCATTTTTCAATAGCAGCCTCGATATCACCGCTTTGTTGCAACGCTGATGCATCCGCTATTGCTTTATCTATAACAGGTAAGTCAGCATTTTGTAGAAGTTCACGTATTCTATTTTCAAATTCTTTACTGTTAGAGAGCATGTCAAAAACTTCTGCACTCCCTCTTTGTCTCATACTCTGCAATAGTTCATCAGACTCTACTTTATCCTTATGTATTTCAGTAACATGTAATCTTGCTTCGTCTCTAAGCCTCCGAAACTCCCTGAAACCGATAAAACCTGCAATCGCAATAACAACTGCAAAGAAGGTAAGGACTATGGCAATAACAGCAAGCCACATGTCAATGTAATCAGCGCGATCATCTAAGTATTCACGCTCCAATTCGTTAAAACGGCGTTCAATTTCAACTGAAAGGGCAGACTCAGCTCTCTCAGTTGGAGTTTTCTTAGAGGATTGGCCATCAAGTTCAACATTTGTGGTTGGATCGATCTCATTAGTGTTATCACTCGGACTTGTTTCCTCTGTTTCGGAAGAATCATTCTTTTGTGCAAGCAGAATAACTCTTTCTGTCACAAGCATTGCTGTCGTGACTATAACAAAACAGCACAAAATTTTTTGAAATCGTATCATAAAATAACTACCTATCCAATCTTTACCTACCGTTCACTGCTCATAGATGTCCTTCTCATTAAGAACCTTATTCACCATCAACTTTAGGCTTCTCCGCCTCCTGATCATGTGCAAATCTTAATGCCTTTGCATATCCTTCTCTGCTTCGCTTATTTGACCCAACGCACGCTTTGCCACTCCACGATGGCGAAACGATCCGTATTTAACTTTTTGTGTTTTTAAGTGGAAGCGTGATTTTAAAAGCCGTTCCCATACCGATCTTACTCCTCACTTCAACCTTGCCTTGATGTGCAGTAATAATTTGGTGTGAAATCGCAAGCCCAAGACCAACGCCTCCGTCTGCTTCTTTTGTCGTGAAATAGGCATCGTAAATCCGTTCCTGATTCTCTTCTGGAATGCCAATACCGGTATCACGAATTTCAAGTGAAACGTTAGAAACACCCCCTACCTCCTCTAAGGTTGTCGTCAGGTAAATACTTCCACTTTTAGGCATTGCTTGGACGCTATTTTGGACAAAATTAAAAATAGTTTGACGCATTAGCATCTCATCTAATTGCATATCTGGGAGTTCTGGATCAAAATTCCGAATAATTTGAACTTCTGCTTCCTCTGTAACGAGCACAAATTCAGATAAAACAGCGTTCAAGAGATCGTTCAAATTGACTGTTGTTAAATTAAGTTTCTGCGGTCGGTTGAGTGTCAAAAATTGTTCTGAAGTCTGCTTTAGCTCCTGGATTTTCTCGTCAACAATATCTAAAAATTCTTTTGCCTCTTCAATATCTTCCGGGCTGACTTTGGGTTGAGAGAAGACCGATTTTAAATGTTGGGCTGTCATTCCGATTGAATTGAGGGGGTTCCGAATTTCGTGTGCGACCCCAGCAGCGAATTGTCCGAGTGCTGCTATCTTTCTTGAGTGTGATGTTTTCAATTGGATAAACATCCGAACTAAATTACGGGTCGCTTTGCTGATTTCATCTGAGCCGTAATTCTGATGTAAGTAAGATGAGAATTTACCCGTTTCAGCATTTTGAATGATCTCAGTCATTCGGGCAAGCGGTTTCATAATGAAGTGGTTCGTCATCAAATCAATTAAAACAACAAGTAACACGCCAACAATCACAGTGAAAATTGCAAGTGTGAACAGTGATGAACGGATAGATTTCGCAATATATGGCACATCAAACAACACCCGGATATAACCGCTGTTAGCATGCGCCGTGTGAATCCAGAAATTATTTTCCTCCAGCCACAAATTATATACGTGCCCTGTTTTTGTATCTGTGATTTGCCATCGGTTGTTTTCTTGATCTATTGCCACCGTTGCATCCGGAGACAGATCGATATTATTCGATACAAACATCTGATACAAATCAATATGAAATTTCCCCTGGTTAAGAAGTGCTATTTGATAAATGAACTCAGGTCCTACGCCCTCAATTAAAACGGGTGTGTCCGGTGCCAAGCCAATTCCTTCGCGAACACGCTTTTCCCATGCCTCAAGCTCTTCAGACGAAATTTGTTCAACGCTTGCGGATGTTTGAGATTCTAACTGCTTTGGTGGAATAGTATATTTAACAGTAATGGCTGTTGCATCCTGCCCCTCCATTGTATCAATTTTTGCCCCATAAGTTTTAATCTGATGAATGTCGTCTTCTCCTAAGAAAAAAACAGTTGCTTCGTCCTGTGTAAGTAAACTTGAACGGACGCGCGTATTTCCTAAAGTAACCTGAACATTCAGAACATCCTTCATATCAGGATCTTGTTTAAGATTAAGAAGAATCTGATTAATACTTTCGACATTAAAGGCTTGTGAGGTAGTCAGTTCCGTAACAACTGCGTTGAGGATGGTATTCTCAGCGAGCCTTTTTAACGTATCACTTTGTTCTGCCCCTAAGGCATGAAGAGCGCGCATCTCTCTACGAATTCGAACACTGTCCAAAAAGTAGAAAACGACGAGGACAGCAACAACTGTTAAGTTTATGATTAAAGAATACTTCCACTGCAAACGCATCGCTACATCCCATTTACATCAACACTTAACCTTTGAATTGCATCACGCCAGCCAGCAAGTTTCTCATTTCGTTGCTGAGCGTTCAGCTGAGGCGAAAAGAGGCGGTCAATTTTTCGGTGGTTTTCAAGTTCGTCAATATCCTTCCAAACACCCATAGTAATTCCTGCCAGGTAAGCAGCCCCGAGTCCGGTTGTTTCAATCCGTTCAGGCCGTTCCACATCTATACCTAAAATATCTGCTTGAAACTGCATCAAGAAATTATTGGCGACAGCACCCCCATCCACGCGTAAACGCTCAAGCGAAGTACCAGCATCTCCTAACATTGCACTGACCACATCTGCTGATTGATACGCAATTGATTCTAATGTTGCACGGACAATATGTTCACGGATTGTGCCTCGCGTTAACCCGAAGATAGCACCTCTAACTTCAGCATTCCAGTAGGGAGCACCGAGCCCTGTGAATGCTGGCACAACAATAGTCCCCGCTGAATCATCTACACGATTTGCAATAATCTCTGTCTCTTCTGCAGATTCTATTATTTGTAGACCATCCCTGAGCCATTGCACAGCAGCCCCCGCAATAAATACACTTCCTTCCAATGCGTACATCGGTTTCTCATCAAGGCTACAAGCAAGTGTCGTTAATAGGCCGGACTTCGATTCTACTCTATTCGCGCCGGTGTTTAGCATCAGAAAACATCCGGTACCGTAAGTGTTTTTTGCCATTCCCGGTTTCAGGCAGAGCTGACCGAACAGCGCAGATTGTTGATCACCAGCAACACCGGCAATTGGAATCTCCGCCAGAAGTGGAATTTTTGCCACGCCAAAACGACTTGCAGATGGGCAAACTTCCGGTAAAATCGCTTTCGGGATATTAAAAATCTCTAAGAGCGTCTCATCCCAAGAAAACGTATCAATGTTAAAGAGCAAAGTCCGCGAGGCGTTTGTATAATCAGTCTTATGGACGGTCCCATTTGTCAATTTCCACAGAAGCCATGTATCAATAGTCCCGAAAGCAAGTTCACCACGTTCTGCCTTTTTTCGTGCTCCACTTACTTTGTCAAGAATCCATGCTATCTTTGTTGCAGAAAAATAAGGATCAATCACAAGTCCCGTTTTAGCTTTTACGTGTGCTGCTACACCTTTTTGCGCGTTGAGGTGGGTGCAGATATCGGTTGTGCGGCGGCATTGCCACACAATCGCTGGGTAGATCGGCTTTCCAGTTTTGCGATCCCATACAACAGTGGTTTCGCGTTGATTGGTAATACCGATTGCCAAGATGTTACGCTTGATTCCAGATTCCTGTAACACATCCGTAATAGAGGCTTGTGTAACATCCCAAATTTCGTCAGGATCATGTTCTACCCATCCGGGGCGTGGGTAATGTTGGTCGAATTCCTGATACCCTTGTGATACAATGTTACCCTGTGCGTCCACAAGTAGGGCCGTGGAACCGGTTGTCCCTTGGTCAATTGAAAGGATGTAAGCAGGACTTGACATTTTCTATTCCGAGACATATCTGATTTCCTCTATTTTAGCCTAAACATAGAAGTAAATCAAGCGAAAATGCCATGATGCGAGGGTATTTAGTGTCAGGACTTACGCACAAGCGGTAGGCGGGGAATCATGGCGAATACCATACGGGGAATCATGCAGAATGCCACACGGGGAATGCCAACAAGCATTCATACCGTTGATTTGGCGTATTCGCCTTAATAGCATTCATACCGTTGATTTGGCGTTTTGTAAACGCGCCGTATATATTGTCTGATGTCTGGACTCGGCGCGTTTACATGAAGTTTAAGTTATTAATTCGGTAATGTGGCGAGGTTAGGAAACCTCGCCAGCAGAGATGTACACCTGCTGCTGGCGAGGTTTCCTAACCTCGCTAAACTACCCAATTTATTTTTTAATCTTCATCAAAACGCGCCTACCAG
>PYJA01000128.1 GCA_003635185.1 Candidatus Poribacteria bacterium
GGTGGATAAAAATGCGTGAAGCGTTGCGTTTTGTTGGCAAGATTATCCAAGTGACGATCTCAAGAACAGCCCATCGTTGGTTTGTCTCTATTACCGTGGAAACAGAGGACACCGGACTTGTTGACACCTCAACACACCCTGTTATCGGTATAGATGTTGGCATTAGCACATTGGCAACCTTGAGTGACGGCACAAAATATGATAATCCGAGACCCCTTAAACGCTATGAACGCAAGCTCAGACGGGAACAACGCAAATTGAGTCGCAAAGTGTTGCTGTCAAATAACTGGTTTAAGCAAAAACGAAGCGTGGAACGTGTGCATTATCGTATCGCTTGTATCCGAAACGATGCACACCACAAAGCCACTACTGATATTGTGAGCAAGGCCTCTGCTATCGGCATAGAAACGCTAAAGATTACCAATATACTCAAGAATAGAAAACTTGCGAAAGCACTATCAGATAGTGCGTTAGGCGGTTTTTTATTAAAACTCAAGACGAAAGCAGAAGCGTTAGGAATACCCGTTGTAGAGGCACCGCACTTCTTTGCATCATCAAAGACCTGTAGTTGTTGTGGGCATAAGAAGAAAGACTTAGCACTTTCAGAGAGAACGTATCATTGTAGCGAATGTGGGACTTCAATAGATAGAGATATCAACGCTGCAATAAACTTGAGAACCCTCGCTGTCGGATAGACAGAGAGGCTAAACGCCTGTGGAGTCTGTGTGAGACACCAAGCAAGTTCAGGAAGGGTGCGATGGACGGTGAAGCAGGAATCACAGAGGAGGGTTGTGTGCAAAAGAAGCACACGGCTTTAGCCGTCGTGAGTATCACTAAGGAGAATTTATGAAGCTCGGTTTAGTAACTTACAATATGGCAAAAGATTGGGACGTTCCGACTATCATTGAACAGTGTTCGGAAACAGGATTTTCAGGTGTGGAGTTACGGACAACTCATGCACACGGTGTCGAGGTTAACCTCTCCGCAAGCGAACGTGCAGCGGTCAAGCAGCAGTTCGAGGATTCACCCATTGAGCTTGCAGGTTTAGGTTCTGCTTTCGACTATCATTCAGCTGATCAAGATGCTGTTCGACAGAATATAGACGGGACAAAAGAATACTCACAGTTAGCAGCAGATGTCGGCGCACCGGGCGTAAAGGTGCGTCCGAATGGACTGCCGAGTGAAGTTCCTGTGGAAAAAACGTTAGAACAAATTGGGTTGGCATTACGAGAATGTGGAGAATTCGCTGCTGATCTTGGTGTACAGATTCGACTGGAAGTACACGGCGGTGGCACCTCCGAACTCCGACATATACGGACTATTATTGATGTTGCCGACCATGAAAACGTATACGTATGCTGGAATTCTAACTTTGGCGAAGTGGAAAACGGATCAATTCTAAAAAATTTCAATTACGTCAAAGGTAGAATCGGATTGGTTCATATCACAGAACTACATCGGCGAGAGTATCCGTGGCGTGAACTGTTTACTTTACTGAGAGAGTCTGGATATTCAGGCTATACTTTGGCAGAAATTGCTGGCAGTTCTGACCCAGTGCGAGTGATGAATTTCTATCGCGCATTATGGGAAGAACTAAATAGATAATTAATTTTCAAGGAGAATTTACCAAGATGAAAAGTATAATACTATTTTGCCTTACGAGTATGATGATAATCTCTTTTCAGCATATTGACGCTGCAATTGACCCAGAATCAATAGTTGGCATCTGGCTGCTTGACGAGGGAAAAGGAGACACCATCAAAGATACTTCTGGAAATGAAAATGATGGAAAAATTATTGGTGCAAAGTGGACTGATGGAAAAATCGGTAATGCACTTGCGTTTAACGGCGCTTCTCGAGCCGAGATACCTGGAAGTAAAACAATAGATGATTATCTCAACGGTTTTACTTATCTGTTATGGGTAAAACCGACCGGAAACCCACCCAATATCAACACACGTGTGATTGAACATGATTGGCATAATCCTACAATTCAGATAGGAGCAGATGATTATTACGGAAGTATTGCTGCCAACGCGGACCAAGCACAAACCAATGTACGCGGTGGGACTTGGGAACTGGATGAGTGGAATTTTGTTGCAATCACTTATGATGGGAATACTCTCAAATTGTTTGTTGATGGAGAATTTGTCGGTGATAAGGCAGTTGGAAAAGCAGATGAAAAAGTGGGGGCTGAAATACGATTAGCATCATGGCGAACAGCAGGATGGGATTTCACAGGTGTCATTGATGAAGTCGGTGTTTTTAACAAACCGCTATCCGAAGATGACATCAATGATATTATGAATAACGGACTGGAAGAAGCATTGTTCGTATCACCCATAGATAAAATTGCAACCACTTGGGCTCGAATCAAAGAAATCAGATAGACTAAAATGAATCAACTTGAATTTTATCATGCAAAGTTGGAATTTGAGACAGATTCTTGGGATCTCAGTGAAGCACTTAATAATGGAAAAGATATTGTTGTAATAGATGCCCGTTCTCCTGAAGCGTACGCACTTGAACATATACCAACCGCAATAAATATCCCGCATCGAACAGTGTCTGAGGCAACCACAGCCGATCTTGACAAATCAAAGTTGTATGTTACAGGACTTACGCATTCCCCTTTGATAAGGGGGACAGGGGGGTTAAATAGTCCAGTATTTCAGAGTTTTTGGACTTTTTAACCCCCTAAATCCCCCTTATCAAGGGGACTTTAAGAGAAAATGCGTAAGTCCTGTGTTACTTATTGCGACGGTATCGGCTGCAACGCATCTACCAAAGGTGCTTTGAACATGGCGAAATTAGGCTTTAATGTCAAAGAATTGCTTGGCGGTTTAGATTGGTGGAAACGTGATGGTTATGAGACGGCGGGGACGCAAGGTGTTCAAGGTAAGGAAATTAAATGCGGATGCTAAATACAGTTTCTATTTATTTTGTCTCATTATAGGTTGTTAGAAAAGCAACGGAGGATGGCACAAACTGACAGTTTGTGCTACAAAAGAGGGACATTACTGTACACTTTGGGACAAGAAAAAGAGCACCTTCAAATAGGAAGATGCTCTTTTTCGTTATTTTTAACAAATGAATAGAAAGTTAACGTACAGCTTTGAGATGTCCCCAAGTTGTTGCTGCTTTTCCAGCAGGTTCAACCGGCGTAACTACATCTGCTTGTTGAGAGATAAAGTTAATCATCTCAATAAGTACTTGACCGCGCGGGAGGTCTCCCCTGGCTGGTTCCTGCATGCAGATTCCAACACGACCACTGCTTTCGTTCAACTTAATGAGCCCAGGATCAAAGAAATCTGCACCATTATCACCAAAAGCGGCTTCAACGCTCCACGGATCAACGATCTGGTTGGCCTTGAACGGACGCTCAGAGGTAAAATTCACCAGTGAAGGTGTATGCTCTTTGCCAACATCTGTAGGTGTAATAGCAGTGCCGCCGCCCCACATATCAGCGTTGATATTGATAATAGTCTTCAACCCATTATCACCGTTTCCACCATCTGCTGAAACATAGAAGGCATAGTCAGCGCAGTTTAAGACAACGTTACCACCATAGATGAAACGTTCCATGATAGAGTCGTCAACTTGCACATTTCCGGGAGTGTAAAGCGTTGGCGGTACCCATCCGAAAAGGATGATAATATCTGCTATATCATCGTCAATCCGTTCTTCTGCCCAGGGCCCAATTTCCGCATCGGTTTTGTAAACCACTTCATCAACAGCCGGAACATCGTTTTTCAGGTTGTCAAAGACAATAGCACGTTGAATGTCAGCATTCTCTTTTGAAATCCATCCCACGCCTTCACTAAAAATCGCAACATCACCGAGATCTGCCCAACTTGATGCTGTAACAGTAAAAGCAAACAGGATTGTGAATAGAATTAACAATTGTCTAATTTTCATTAGTTTCTCCTTTTATATATGATTCAATGAATCATATTAGATTAGTAGTTTGTAAGGACGTAACGCACAGTACGTCCCTATAGATATAGGTTAAAAATCAGATTTGATATGTGCCCACGTCGTAGTGACCTTTGCATTTGGATCAACGGCTTGAGCAGATAGGACTTTAGCCAGATAATTGTCAATCATTTCGGCAAATACTTCACCGCGTGGAAGACCAGCGTTGTTCGGTTCTTGGAAAGCGATGCCGATTCGCCCACCAGTTTCAGTGTCATGGACAATTCCTGGATCAAAAAGTCCTGCACCATTATCACCGAAAACCACCTCAACTTCCCACGGATCAGTAATCTGAGCTGACTTGAAAGGACGTTCAGAGGTAAAGCCGATAAGGCTCGGCGTATACTTCTTTCCATCATCAGTTGGCTTGATACCTGTGCCACCGGCCCACATGTCAGCGTTGTTGTCCATCATGTTTTTCAAGCCGGTGTCACCGTTTCCTCCGTCTGCTGTGACGTAGAAAATATAATCCGCGGTGTTGAGGAAAATATTTCCACCTTCAAGGAACTTTTCTGCCACAGAATCATCAGGTTTAGCATTCCCGGGTGGATAGAGTGTCGTTGGAAACCAACCAAAGGTAACGATAATATCGGACAGACCGTTATCGGTACGCTCTTCTGCCCAGGGCCCGATATCTTTGTCGGATAACGTGACAACCTTTTTGGGATTCTTGAGAAGGTTCGCCAATTCCTTACCTTCCGAAGCTGCTCTGTCTTGTGCAATCCAACCAACTTGTTCGGTAAAGATTGCGACTTCTCCAAGGGGACCGGCTGCTCCGAGAACAGGATTAACGGCTACTGTGAGAAAATAGCCCAAAGCGAATGTCACAAAAATAATTACATTTTTCATGATATACTCCTTTATAAAAGTTTATGGTAAAGTTCCTAAAACAACATTTAGAACTTTAACGCGTTAAGTTAATAAACTTGAAGATAAAATATCCCTCCGTTTGCAAATAAAATAGCCCACACATCCTCCATGTGAAATAGAGAACGTACAGGCGCGATGAAAGGCTGACGGGCATTGCCGAAATTCGCCTTTTTGTCCGTAACTGAAGGACTGATACAATCCCTAACTGTAGGGGGGGGGGGGGGACTCAAACTTGGGATTAATTTTGGCGTAGAAGAGGTAGAAATAGACCAACTGTGGTGTTGATTTATTCTGTACACTTTTTTAACATTGCGGTCGGTGCTATTATTTTGCATTTTTGGACACCCTTTGTCCTATTTAAGCGTTTGTCCTGATGTTCAACGGACAAATTACCTCTTATGTTTGCCTAAAGTTTTACGACACAAATTCCTAAAACTTAATTTTATTATATAAAATCCTCAAAAAATTGTCAAGAAAAATTTTAATTTAAAAATTAGGTTTGCCAAGAAAAAGATTCGACACGCAAAACAGTTGGTTAAACTTAGTGCTTAGTCAAGTGCTAATTGATAGCTCTTGAAAGTAGTCGGGAATCGGAGTTCCCTCCTACCATAAGCGGTTCATCGGTAGGAGCGATCTCCGAATCGCGACGGACAATAGGACAATAATATGTTGACGAAGCATTAGGGCAGATCCGGTTTCCTTAACAGGCGTTCAGGTGGTGATTCACCGGTCAACGTGAGTAGAAATTCCACTAAATCGTTTGCTTCCTGTTCACTCAGGTTCAGCGGTTCCAGTGTGCCTTCGCGCATCCCAACAAACTCTGATGGAACGCCGCCTGCATTATTAAATGCTATGATAGATGCTAATGTTGGGAATTCCCCTGTGTGGAAGTATGGGGCAGTAAGTGCTACGTTACGGAGTGTAGGGGTTCTGAACTGTCCTTTATGTTGTTGTGTTGGCTCCAGAAAATTCAATATCCTTTGGGGAGTCTCTGGACTATCGCTATAGGGACTACCGCCATTAAAGGGATTGTTTAAGAGCTGCTTAATTCCATCATACCGTCCTGTATCTGGCGGGAGTTTTCCTTGTGGGACACCAATATTATGAAAATCATTATCTGTAAAATTCGGGGTATCGTGGCAGAGAATGCAAACCCCTTTACTGATAAAGATTTTTAAGCCGCGCTTCGCTTCAATTCCGATTGCATTCACATCACCTGCTACGTATTGATCGAACGGTGCGTTGCCACTGATCAAGAGACGTTCATAAGCCTCAATTGCTTTGCCGATGTTGGCAAAAACAGTATTAACGGCAATCTTATCCTTTTCAAACATATTGTCAAACTCCGTATCTCCGGGTTTGCCCTCAAGTGGAAAGCGGATAGTATCTGCTAAATTGGGTAACGGACCAAACACGTCTTCATAATCTTTTTGGTATAGTTGTTTGATGAGATGTGCGTACTGAAGACGTGTGCCTGCTTGTTCTTTTTCACCTTCAAGGGCAATTAGTGCTTGTGACCAAAGTGTATCTGCTCTCCCATCCCAAAACTGCCATTTGTTATAGGCAACGTTGAGTAAAGTTGGTGCGTTTCTTGTGCCTCTCCCTGCTCCTAATGAAGTTGCTTCAACATCCGCAAATCCGTGAAATGGCGAGTGACATGTTGCACATGCAACGGTACCATCTTTTGAAAATCGTTCGTCAAAAAAGAGCATCTGTCCTAATTGTGCAGCCTGCGGATCGTCTGCCACGCGATTTGTAGGACTTAGCGGCGGTGTGGCGGGTAGAGGGGATAAACGTTGAATTACCGCCCATTCACGCTCCGTGAATATATCTACTTCTGTTTCAATATCTTCATTGATCGGTAGAGCACCTTCATCTCCGCAACCGATGAAAAAGATGGTGATACAGCATATAATCCAAAGCGTCATTGAGCAGATGCGCTGCATTTCTGAAGTAGAAACAAGAAACGACATCCTATATTTCCTTGTTTTAGCAAGCTTGGAATTACTTTGATTTAGGGGCATCCATCGCGCATCGGAATCCGCGTATCTGTCCACTGGCGAGAATGTCATCATAGTCCCGATAGGCGCACCGCATGTAATTAAAACCGGCAAACCAACTGGCACCACGCCAAGATTTTTTCCCCATACCGTTGTTTTCAGGTCCCTTCGGATTTTTCCTTGGGCTGACTAAATAATAATCCATGTCAAACCAGTCTGAGACCCATTCTGCTACATTTCCGACCATGTTAACTGCACCGTAAGGGCTTGCACCTTTTTGAAAGCTATCCACTGGTGCAGCCATAGCAAATCCGTCCAAGTGTCCATCAAATTTTCCTTCATCGTCAAAGTTGCATTTAGTTGGATCAAATTCGTTGCCCCAGGGCCAGATGCGTCCGTCTGTGCCGCGTGCTGCCTTTTCCCATTCTGCTTCAGTCGGCAAGCGTTTGCCAACCCATTCTGCATAGGCAACTGCATCGCCCCATGCAACACCGACAACTGGCTGATCCGGATGATTATATTTGGGGTTGTCCCAAAAGGTAGATTTTCGATGTCCTGTTGCTTCAACAAATTTGGTATAGTCAGCATTAGAGACTTCATATTTGTCAATAAAAAAGGCATCCAAAAATACCTGATGTTGTGGGAATTCATCAAGTGGATCTGCTAATGGGTCTTTATCTGGATCACTTCCCATCAGAAAATCGCCAGCAGGCACATAAACCATTCCCTCTGGAATGTCTATTGTTTCAGCCTCTTTTTGTGGAAGTTCTTCCAAAACCCCTACTGCATCATCGGTTGGTTCTACAACTTCATCTTCAACAGGGATTTTTTCATCTCCACCGCAACCGGACAGGGTAGCCATCAATACCATCACGGCATATATCAATGATTTGAATGAAATTTGTACTTGCATTGGTTAGATGTTGTATTGTAAGAGGATAAAAGATATTTTGTGATAGCAGAAATGTTATGGTGTTTTAGCACAACGAAATCATAAGCGTCAATTTAGCGGTTCGCCACCCTGGTAGGCGCGTTTTGTAAACGCGCCGTTTATAGTGTCTAATGTCTGGGTTCGGCGCGTTTCCAAAACGCGCCTACCTTTGGGTAATAAATCGGGCTTCCAAAGCCCTCCAACAAGAAAATCAGGCACTAAATTGACGCTTATGGTGTTTTAGCACAACGAAATCCAACAGAACTACTGTGGTCGCTGCATTGTGCGGGATAGATATAAAAAACTGTAGTGCGTGTATCTGCAGGTCCGTTAGTCCATGAACCGCCGCGGATCGTATAGATTATTCCGTTGGTCAGTTCTGAATTAATCTTTGCGGTGTACGCGTCTATAGCATCGTCATCTATCGTACTTATTACCCATTCCCACACATTACCAGCCATATCATGCAGTCCGTACGGGCTGACACCTTCCGCGAAACTCCCTACCGGTGCAGTTTCCATTGCGTATCCATCCAACTTACCATTCATTTGTCCGCCATCATCAAAGTTTCCGAGTGATGCGTTATAATTAGCACCCCAAGGATAGAGACGCTTATCTGTGCTGCGCGCGGCTTTTTCCCATTCAATATCAGTCGGCAAGCGTTTGCCAACCCATTCGGCATAAGTTTCTGCGTCTTCCCAATTGACACCAACAACAGGTTGATCAGGGGCATTCAGCGTTGGATTATCCCAAAATTTCGGTTTCCGATGACCTGTTTCTGACAAGAATTTTGCGTATTGTTCGTTTGTTACTTCATACTTATCAATATAAAACGCTTCAACAAAAACGACGTGCTGATCGGCTTCGTTACCAAACGTCAAACCTGTTTTTTCATTGGTGCCGAGGGTTACTTCTCCTGCAGGGATTAAGACCATCTCATCAACGTTAATTACTGCAGAGTTTTCTTCAGTGTCAAGTTGGAGAGGAAGCTCTGAATTATCGCCGCTGCAGGCAATCAAACCGCTGCATAATACAACAAGGAACAGTAAATAACAGTAGATTTTCATAATCTTCACCAGGGACATTCTCTACTCTGCAGTTTCAGAAGTTAATGATAAGAATAACTCCTCTAAGCTTTTTTCATCGGTACGCATTTCAAGCAGATTCCATTCATGTTCAACAATTGTTTTTGCTACCGCTGCCCGAATATCACTTGTGGAAGCGGACTGAATATGGAATGTCAGAGTCTCATCTGTGTCTATGATGGACTGTTCAACTGAAACAGTGTCAGGAATATGTGTGAGTACATCCATTATTTTATCTGGTTGTCCGCCAGTTACCACAAGCGTAAGGCTCTTTGGGGGAGCATCACTTTCTTCTTCAATTGGTGTAACGCTTGAAACAGCGCGACCGTTGGATAATTGAACATCCCCCGTTATTTTGCCTTTACTGATAATCAGCAATCGTTCACACGTTTGGCTTGCTTCGGTGAGAATATGTGTGCTAAAAAGAATTGTTCGTTCTTTACCGAGTGCCTTGATTAATTCGCGGATTTCAGCGATTTGGCGTGGGTCTAAACCGGATGTCGGTTCGTCAAGAATTAGGACTTCGGGATCATGAATCAAAGCTTGCGCCAAACCGACGCGTTGTCGAAAACCGCGTGACAGTTGTCCAATAATCTGATTGCGTCTTTCGGTTAATCCGCATGACTCAATCGCAGTATCCAACCGTTCATTGATCTGTGGACGCGGCACACTTCGGATTTTTGCCATGTAAGAAAGATACTTTGTAACCGTCATTTCGGTATAAAGCGGAATGTTCTCAGGGAGGTATCCGATGCGTTTGCGCACCTCGCGCGATTCTTTGAACACGTCGTATCCAGCAACGGTGACTTTTCCGCTACTTGCAGGCATAAAGCACGTCAGAACCCGCATCGTGGTAGTTTTACCGGCACCGTTGGGACCGAGAAATCCTACGATTTGCCCTTTATCTACGCTAAAGGATATATCATTGAGTGCCTGAAATGGGCCGTAGTTTTTTGAGAGGTTTTGAACTTCAATCATTTTGACTATTTGCTACGTTGAGCTCATTTGTTGTATTGTAAAGCAAAGATAGACACTATTACAATTACATGGGAGTGTCTGTCAAAGCTCACTATAAGCGTCAATTAGTGCCTGATTTTCTTGTTGGAGGGCTTTGGAAGCCCGATATTGTCCGCCTCATCCTATAAAATCGGGGTTTTAAACCCCTTCAACAATAGGGTATATCCTTAAATTGACACCTATGGAGTATCTGTCAAAACTCACCGATGCAGAACACGGTATTCTTTGCTTCTAAACTCCGAATTTCGGAATAGTGGTAAACTTGGGTAACTTCCACTCCATTTTTAATGATGGCAGTGGGGCGTTCAATAACGAAGTCAGCGAAGTGCGATGTGTTGAAAGCAACGTAAGCGAGGCTGAACGTCTCAATTTGCCTATCATATCGCTTTGACAGATCTGGAAATAGAACAATACCTGTATCAACTTGGTAGATGCCTGCGTTTTCATCTATGTTCATCGTTTTAACTGGACACTCTATAATTGCCCGCTGATGTGTATTGGTATCCCATATTTCTGTGTGCGTTACGATGGGTAGACATTTTTGTGTCGCCTCAATAATGGCTGCGTTGCTATCAAGGACCCGGACCTGCGATGCCTCCTGAACATCGAGCAGAGGGCCTCCCCAATAATCCTGCGCCGGTCTATACTCAACGTAGTTATCGTTACAGTAAGCATGCCTTCTGAATACCGCTATATGTTCTTCGCCAAAAACAGGGAGGAAGTCATAGTTTGGATTTATGAAGAGATTTTTCTCCGCAAAGGTGTGTTCACTCTTACACGAACCACATTGGTAATAATCGCTGAAACTTCCATCTGTGTTATCTATGATGCGGCATCGAGATTCGACCCAAAAGCGGGGAGCATTTCCGTTGCCAACAGTGTTGATAAAAGAAAGTCCATAATCAAGGCAATTCATTGATTTTCCCTTAGTGTGGTATGTGATTTCTTATACCAATTCTATAAATTATTTTCTCTTTTGAAAAAAATGTAAGAGGCGACAAATGCCAAAAGCGCATTTGGCGTTGATTTGGCAATGAATTGCGCGACTACGAACGGTCTATTTCTTTAAGAGAAGTTTTTTTTGGGGAAATGGTATTAAACTCATTTTATCCCAACAGTGTTCACCTGTCAATTGGCATCTCTTGTTCATCTACCCATAGGTGTCAATTAAGAATAGATTTTCTTGTTGAGGGCTTTGGAAGCCCGATTTTATGAAACCTAATCCGTTAAATCGGGGTTGAAAAGCCCTCCAACAATAGGATATTTCCTTAAATTGATGCCTATGGTGCGGTTTCTAACCGCACCTACCGTGGCTTTGAGAGTAGAATTCAAGGCATTAAAAACTTCATTTCTCGGACACCGAACTCGCGTACTATATAGGTTTTCAATACATCAAAACATTTTAAATATTGACTCCATGACGCTGCCGTTGGATAGTAAATTCTTGATCTCTGGGACGACCAGACAGATATAGGTTGTTATCTGGATTAACTGCTTCGGATTCGGCAAGCACCTCTGGCAAATCAACAGGCACAGAATTAACCTCAACTCTATCCGGATAAACATGAACCTGTCGCCACATCATCGGATAGCATATAATACCAGATGTTACAATACATAATAAACCCTGTTCTCTAAAGACGCGATTGAGGTGTTGATGTCCACAAAAGAAGCCTAAAATTTGTTTCTCAAAAGGTGCAACGATTTCAAGAATCTCCGCAGAGTTGGCAATTCTTGAACCGATCCCCTGAAATTCTACACTCGGAAACGGCAATTGGTGCGAAAAAAAGAAGATTTCTTCCCCATAATCTACGGCTTTTTTCATTTCACGTTCTACCCAAGCAAGTTGATTCGTGCTGACATATCCGTGCGTTAGGTCTTCAGGAACTTCTTGTGCATCAAGCAAGATAAACCGTATCTTTTCCTTGGCAAAACTGGTGGATCCTCTGCCGTTTATACCAAATCGCTCTAAATATGAAGCTTTTGAACCGGTCTCAGGATCAAGATCATGGTTGCCGGGCATATAGTAACAAGGCATATTTAGGCGTTTCCCAAGTGATTGAGCGGTATTTAGGGCTTCTACATATTCCTCTGCTGACATGTCAAAACTTTGTCCACCGCAAACGATGTCCCCGCCATGAATTACGAATGCAGGATCAAAAGCGTTAAGTTGTTCAATCATCTTTTCATAAAGTGCAACACTGTTTTTTTGCTGTTGTAATCCGCCTGCAAAATTTTGAGTGGCATTTGGAAAAAGATGCGTGTCTGTGATAAATGCGAACTTGAAAGGTGTCATTAGGTATCCCGTTTTTTCAAGATTGCAACATAGGTTGGCTTGTTAGAGTTAATATAGCGTTCAATTGTCCAACTTGTGCCAACAAGAATATTTTCCAGTTCCGATTTTGAAACGAACAGATAGTCGTACCAAGGGGTGGCATATTGTTTGTAGCGTATCCGCAGCCTTATTTGTCCGCACATTCTACCCCGATCTCGATTATATTGATGATAAGCGAGATGGGCAGGATTTTCTGTCTGGTATGGGTCCATTGTTTCAACGATGATCTTTCCGTTATCTGTTGTCATACTCGCGAATCGTTTCAATAGCCACCGTGCTCTCTTAAAACTGCTAACAAGTCCAAAATTATGTCCCATCATAAGAATCGTGTTGAAAACACCAAATTTTGAGTTCAGTTGCGTAATTGGCACAACCGAGGCGTTTTTGAGTCCACGTTGAAGGCAAAGCTGTATAGCTAACGGTGAAATGTCGGTAGCTAAAACATCATGTCCTTTTCCTTGAAGGTAGAGGGAATGTCGTCCTGGGCCACAACCGATGTCCAAAACCCGCCCAACAGCATATCCCATAGCAAGTTTTTGATGTTCTGCCCACTCAGTATATTCAGCGAAATAGTTGAGAGGTCCTAAGCGGCTTATGTCAATGTAGCCATCTTCTCGCTCAATGATTTCAACGTTTTTCTCTCCATTATGATAATCAGTAAGCAGGTGTCCGAAAGCATCTTGTTTGTCGGTTAACATACTACTGCCTCACATATCCGGTTGTTCCGTTGCGTTCTTCCTTATGTGCTTCCCAATAGTCTTCAATCCCTTGTCGCCACGTTTGTGCCGCTTCAGTCAATTCAGCGGTAAGTTCTGGATATTCGTCTTTCAAATTTGTTGTTTCACCCATATCAGTTTCAAGATTTGCAAGGTGCACATCATCTTCTGGCGGCGCGCCTTCTACCAATTGCCCATTCAGTACTAATTTCCACTTCCCTCGACGCATTGCGGTCTGTTTCCCCATTTCCCAAAAAATATCCGTGTGTGGCGTGAATTGACCATCACATACTACAGGTATTTGATTTAGGCCATCAAGTTCATATTTGGAAAGGTCTCCATCGGCAGCGGACAGAAAAGTCGGAAAAACATCCATTGCTGCACCATATAGATTTACTTTACTTAATACGTTTCCGGGAGGAATTTCGTTAGGCCACTTCATAATCCCTGGCGAACGGATACCCCCTTCATATAGACTAAACTTGTGTCCTTTGAGTTTCCCCGCACTGCCGCCGTAATACGGGTCTTGTGTGCCATCTAACCAATTTCGTGTTTCACGCGAAGGACCGTTATCACTTTGGAAATAGGAGAAGGTATTATCTGCAATTCCCTGCCGTTCAAGTTCCGCAAAAATCTCACCGATACTATCGTCAACAGCACTTAGCATTGCAGCCATAATTTGTCTATCCCAAGGTAGATTTGGAAACCTATCTACATATTCCTGTGGGGCATGCATCGGATAGTGAGGCGCATTATATGGCACATAGAGAAAAAAGGGCTTATCCTGTTCAATCGATTTTCGGATATACCTGATTGCGTATTCCGTAATTAACTCAGTAAAATATTCACCGTTTCGATATATTTCCTCACCGTTTTCCCAGAGGTCATGCGTTTGGTCGAAATCGGGTCGTCCCAATGCCCAATAAAAGATATGAGAGTAGAAATCAATACAACCCGCCATAAATCCGAACCAATCATCAAACCCGTGATCCTCAGGTCGTGAACCTTCAGCGAGTCCAAGATGCCATTTCCCAGACATTGCGGTGTAATAACCGAGTTCCTTAAGTGCAGTTGCAAGCGTCGGAACGGAAGGAGGCAATCCTGTTGCTGTGCGATGTCCGGCTAAGATTGATCGCACACCTGCATGGCACGGATATCGTCCTGTTAACAACGCAGCACGAGACGGTGAACAGACAGGTGAATTGGAGTACCAATCTGTGAAACGGATACCTTCAGCTGCCATTCTATCCAGATGCGGCGTTTTAAAATCTGTTGCTCCCATGCAGGAAAGGTCACCGTAACCTTGATCGTCAGTCAAAAAGATTATAAAATTAGGTTGCATCGTTCTCCTCTTTGTTCTTATACCATTTATAGTAAAGTCTATAATTTTGGACACATTTTGCACTTGTCTGATCTTCCTCGCTTGCGGGGGGATAAAGAGGGTAGTCTAAGGATTTTCTAAACATGATAATCTTCTTTAGTCCCGTAGGGACTGAAATGTGGGCAGTCCCAATCGTCAAGCTTATTCAGAAGGGTTTTTAGAACAAGAAATATTTTCTTAAGTTGACACATAAGGTGTAGAGCACAGCAAAACCCAACCTACGATGCTGATAACCGATTGCCTCCCCTACTTCCGAATTAACATTTTTCGCGTAGCAGAAAAATCCCCCGCAGTAAGCGTATAGAAATAGACACCGCTTGCGACAGGTTCACCGACAGCATTCCTGCCATCCCAATACGCCGCACGGCTTTTGCTTTGGTATATCCCCGCGGCCTGATGTCCGAGTGCTAATCTCCGAACGATCTGCCCATCAACTGCATAGATCGTCAGCGTAACATCCGTAGACTCAGACAACTGATACGGGATCCACGTCTCTGGATTGAACGGGTTCGGGTAGTTCGCCAAGAGTACCGTTTTTTGTGGCATCAACAGTGCCAAGAGTTGCTCTATCACGGCAATACCCCGCTGATAGGTGCGAGAAGTGTTTCCCGATGCGCGCGCTTCCGTGAGCCACGTTTGGAGTTGTGCTGCGGTGAAATGTGATTGCACCTGTGCGCGAGCAGCGGGCGCGGCGGCTGCAGCTGCGTCTATTGCAGCAGCAACTAAGATAAGATCGTCAATGTTGACGATACCATCTCCGTTGACATCCGCAGCATTGGTGCCAGTTTTCCCGTACTGCAGTCCGACATACGCCAAATCCTGCACATCCACAACCCCATCACGGTTTACATCCTCTTTTGCTGTTGTAGGTTCTGTTGTAGGAT
Source organism: Candidatus Poribacteria bacterium (assembly GCA_003635185.1). Classification (GTDB taxonomy): domain Bacteria; phylum Poribacteria; class WGA-4E; order WGA-4E; family WGA-3G; genus MSPOR6. Next base: position 15,195 of record PYJA01000128.1, read on the forward strand.
TAACAAGAGAACTACTCACGATAGCGATGCCATAGGGATCACCTAATCCTTGTGTGATGAGGTCCTCAACGTTGGAACCGTCAAGGTTGGCACGTTGGATTTTATCTGTGCCCCAATCTGTCCAATACATCTTGCCCCCTACAACATCTAACGCTATGCCACTTGGATAATCTAATCCTTGTGTGACGAGGTCTTCAACATTAGAACCATCCAAGTTCGCACGCTGGATTTTATCCGTGACCAAATCTGTCCAATACATCTTGCCACCCGCAACATCTAACGCTATGCTGTTTGGAATGTCTAATCCTTGTGTGACGAGGTCTTCGACGTTTGAACCATCCAAGTTCGCACGCTGGATTTTATCCGTGACCAAATCTGTCCAATACATCTTGCCACCTGCTACATCTAACGCTATGTCGCCTGGAATGTCTAATCCTTGTGTGACGAGGTCTTCAACGTTGGAACCATCAAGGTTCGCACGCTGGATTTTATCCGTGCCCGAATCAGTCCAATACATCTTGCCACCCGCAACATCTAACGCTATGCTGTTTGGACTGTCTAATCCTTGTGTGACGA
>PYJA01000129.1 GCA_003635185.1 Candidatus Poribacteria bacterium
TACATCAACTTCTTCGGTCTTGCGCCAGAAGGTCAAGAACTTCGCATTAACTTAGAAGAATTTCACTACACTGGACATAAACTCATGGCATCCTGGGCATTTTCACGTGCAAGCCTTGAAGAATCCCGCCAACTTCTGATACAGAAAGCAATCAATTTCAAACCCTTGCTAACCGATCAATTTCCTATCATACAAGGTTTGGAAGCTTTTGATAATGCTATCGCGCAACGCGGTATCAAAACAGCATTACATCCCTAAGATAACCTAAGTTGCCACTATGTAGCACAAACTGTTAGTTTGTGCATCTGTGGAATGCAAACTAAATGAAGATTAATTCAGGACTTACGCATTCCCCCTTGATAAGGGGGGTTAGGGGGGTTAAATAGTCCGTATTTCACTGTTTTTAGTCTTTTTAACCCCCTAAATCCCCCTTATCAGTGGGACTTTGAGAAAAACTGCGTAAGTCCTGTTAATTTTTAAATTCGGTAATTTTCCATGCTCGCGAGGCACGTATACCCCACTGCTGGCGAGGTTTCCTAACCTCGCCCCATTACCGATTTATTTTCTTAATCCTCATACAGTTTGCGCTCAAAGACTTTTACCGAACTTACGTTAGCATTGGTATAAGCCATGAATAGTGCCTTTTTGAATATACAAAAAGTTCCAATTTTGTAACTTTTTCTGAAAAATATAGTTTATGCAATAGTGGTATTGTTCGAAATTTTACCGAAACAACTGTTTTACGCGATGTAACTCCGTCCATAGTCAAAAAATAAGGAGAATCAAGTTCTGGGAACTTGCTATAAAAATATGGTCCTCGGTGCACATGTTTCTACTGCTGGTGGAATACATAATTCTATCAAAAATGGTGACAACCTCCAATGTGATGCAATTCAAATTTTTCTTGCGAACCCAAACCGATGGGAATCAAAACCGCCTACCACTGATGTGCTTGAGGCATTTTGTGACGCATGGATAGAATCCCCTATTCGGGATGTAATTGTTCACGATATTCATCTCAGTAATTTGGCTTCACCGAAACAGGATGTATTAGAGAAATCACGCGTACAGTTTAAACAGATGATGGAACTTTCACAGCAGGTAGGAATTCACTCTATCGTTACACATCTGGGCGCACACCTTGGTGAGGGAGAAGAGTTCGGGTTGAAAATGTTAAGCGATAGTTTTGATTTACTATTCGAGACAGCAGAAGCACCGGATGTTATCGTTTTGCTTGAAACAACCGCGGGGCAAGGAACAAACCTTGGTTATTGCTTTGAACATTTACGGGATGTGATCGGTATGTCAAAATATCCAGATCGGTTCGGGGTCTGCCTTGATACATGTCACGTTTTTGCTGCTGGCTACGACATACGCACCGAATCTGATTGTGATACGACATTTAATACATTTGACGAAATTATCGGTTTGGAACGGCTAAAGGCATTTCATATCAACGACGCAAAATCGGAGTATCAGAGCCGCGTAGACAGGCATGAGCATATCGGTGAAGGAAACATTGGCGTAACAGCATTTGCTTATATCCTTAACGATTCACGATTTGCTGAAACACCGCTTATTATTGAAACACCGAACATGAACACTATGCACGGTAAAAACCTCACAACCCTACGCGGTTTAGAAAAAGATAGTTAAAAACGTTTTAGACTCAATTTTGGATAAACTACATAGCATAATTTAAGGGTAAAAATGCATATCGGTCCGTGGGAGGTAGCGTTTCTTATTCTGCTACTTTTGGGAATAATTCTGGTATCTCGGATAGTCGCGCATTTACAGACAAAACGTGTCTGCCCTGATTGTGGATTAGCAATGCACACAAACTTATCAAATTGTCCTTCATGTGGACGTAATTTAACGTCAAGAGGGAAAGGAAAATCTGAATAATCGAATGTATTCTCTTTTGAACTCAATAGTAATACCAAATTAACGCGATTCATAGCGGTAGGTGCGGTTTCCTAACCAATGCAGAATACCACACGCGTATTCTGCCTGTAACCAATAAAACTGTAACCAATAAAACAAGAAAATTTTTTTAATTTGGTATAAGTTCATAACAACAAAGGTTATATGTCAGTTAGAAGTAGTATGATTTATAAATATACGCGTCTATTTTCTAAACAGACGCAGACTTAAACAAAAGGAGAAACCGTCATGGCTAAAATCAAATTAGGAATCCAAGAAGCATCTTGCCAACACCGTGCGAAAACATTCGTTGATACACTGATAGGCTTTAAAAACATTAACTGTTTGAAATTTCTCACCCCATTTGTGATCTTACTTTTCACCGTAATCGGATGTTCCGAAACACCTTATACCGGTCCTATACTTACTGTGGATAATGTAGGGAGGTATCTCAACTCAATAGGTGATGATAAAATCTGCATACAAGATGGATTTGATACGATTTGTCTAAAATATACACAAGTGGAGGCTGGTATTCAGGGGGATGGTGCGGTGTTTGTTTACGTTCATCCGACAAGCGTAGCCTACATTTTCCATTTTGAAGATCTTCCAATCTTGTTGGCTGAAAGGGCAATGGACACCCCGGACATTGTACAAGGGTTGGTAGATCCTCAGAGAGTTCAGCTGCCCCCAGATAGTTTTAAGCCAAATGCGGGGAATGCTAACAACATTGGTGAAGGTTGGACCCTCCAAATATACTATCCCCAGTCATTTCCAGAAGCAAATCGAGGCAGAACACCTCAAACCAGCGGACTTGACATCAGGATTGCAGAAGGAGTGAAACTCAGAATTTCTTCATGGGAAGAGCTTGAAATAGAAAACTTTAAGCAAGTCAACGGAGCGGATGGCACCCGTGGTGTTCAGTTCTCTATTGACACAAGGAATTCCGACATAACAATTCATGTAGATGGCTTAATCCCCGGTTATACAGCAAAGTTTTACGTCAATGCCGATGATGTTGCTACTGATGAAGACAGGAGTATTTTTCAATTGGAACCTTTACCGTAGATCCTACAAGGAGTGGTATCATGCAGAAAACCAAATCTTTACTGCTAAAACCAATGTATACTATACTAATTATACTTGCCTGCGTAACCGGATGTTCCGATACGCCTTATATTGGTTCTACAGGTTCAATGCTAACACCTGACGATATAGATAGGTATATTGTTTCACCTGATGGGAGAACGTTGTGTCTTCGGAGCGGGTCCGATTCAATTTGCCTAACACTTTATCCGAAAGGAGAAGGTCTTACTTCACCGATAATCCACATTTATCCATCGCGTATCAGGTACGTTTTCTCCTATGAAGGTAAGACTATCTTGCAAGCAGAAAAAATAAGGGATAACATTGATATAATAGAGCGTTTACCGCCAGGTGGAGGCACACCGCCTACAGGAGGAACTCCACCTAATACAGGGGGAACTCCGCCCACGGATGGCACGCCGCCCACAGGAGGAACTCCACCTAATAATGATGGCACACCGCCTACAGATGGCACGCCGCCTACAGGAGGAACTCCACCTAATACAGGAGGAACTCCGCCCACGGATGGCACGCCGCCCACAGGGGGAACTCCACCTAATAATGATGGCACACCGCCTACAGATGGCACGCCGCCTACAGGGGGAACTCCACCTAATACAGGGGGAACTCCGCCCACAGGAGGAACTCCGCCCACGGATGGCACGCCGCCCACAGGGGGAACTCCACCTAATACAGGGGGAACTCCGCCCACGGATGGCACGCCGCCCACAGGGGGAACTCCACCTACAGGAGGCACGCCGCCCACAGGGGGTATCCCGCCTGATGACGATAGTCCTCCCAATAATATTGTTTCACACTACGTTTTTAGCAATCCCCCGAATAACTTGCGCGGAGACGAATGGATAGTGTGGATATACTATCCAGATGACTATAGCGGCCCGCGTGGTTTACCAAATTCTGAGGAGGGATACGGGTTTACCATTAAAGTAGATGGTGGTGAAACAACAGAGTTTGCACAAGTTACTGGCGGTGAAAGAGGTTCCGGTGTTAGGCTTACCATTCGAACATATCAGCCGGAAACGTATCTCACCGTAACATGGAATCCGCCCCATACTGATCGTTCCGCAACATTCACTCTTAAAAGTGACATTAACCTTGCAGATTACAACTATTGATCTGACCAACTAATACCCAACAGGACGGACGCATTTCCCCTTATCAAGGGGGAATGCGTCCGTCCTGACCTATAATTATTGGAACACTTCTGTCGCGTAAACTGTTAGTTTGCGTTTCATTATGCACAAACTAAATGAAGTTTAAATAAATATTTCGGTAAGGGGACGAGGTTTGGAAACCTCGCAAGCAGCAGCAGGCGTACACCTCTGCTGGCAAGGCGGGGAATGCCACACGCGCATTCATACCGTTGATTTTTTCCGAACCTTGCCAAATTACCCAATTTATTTTTTAATCTTCATACAGTTTGTGGGACAACTTCTGTAGGCATGGACACAGCAAGAATTCAGGTCAAAGCAGGTAACGGTGGCAACGGGTGTATCAGTTTCCGCCGTGAGAAATATGTGCCCCGTGGTGGCCCCGATGGGGGTGATGGTGGAAACGGTGGTAACGTTATCCTTGCTGCTACACTTGGGATGAGCACGCTAATTGATCTACGCCATAACCCACGCCAAGTCGCTGAAAACGGCGGACATGGTACTGGTAAACAACGCGACGGTGCAGACGGCACAGATCGCATCATTAAAGTGCCTATTGGCACTATTGTCAAAGATTTTAACACAGATGAGATACTTGCGGATCTAACTGAACCGAACGAGACCGTTGTAGTAGCACGCGGTGGTATCGGAGGCAAAGGTAATTCTCGCTTTAAGAGCAGCACTTTTCAGGTGCCGCGCGTCGCAGAAAAAGGTGAACCCGGTGAAGAACGCGAGATAAGTCTTGAAGTCAAACTCATTGCCGATGTTGGGTTAGTCGGTTATCCGAATGCTGGCAAATCAACCTTGTTATCTCGCTCTTCTGCTGCCACCCCCAAAATTGCATCCTACCCATTCACAACCCTTATCCCGAACTTAGGCGTTGTCCGCATTGATCAAGAGCAGAATTTTGTGCTTGCGGATATCCCCGGACTAATAGAAGGCGCGCATAAAGGCGCTGGTTTAGGACATCAATTTTTGCGGCACATTGAACGCACCAAGATGCTTATTCATGTCATTGACCTTAGTGCAATAGATGGGCGAGATCCTATCAAGGATTATGAGCAGCTGAACCTTGAACTCGAACACTATAATGCTATGTTGACCGAGTTACCGCAAATCATCGCACTCAATAAGATTGATATGCCGGAAGCGGAGGCGAATTTAGCACGCGTGCAAGAATTTTTCGGCAAACGAAAGGTTTTTCCTATTTCTGCTGTTACGGGCGAAGGCGTAAACGCTTTGATGCAACAGGCATACCGTTCCCTACAATATCTTGAAGCAAAGGCACGGGAACAAGCTGAAACAACAATCACCTTTGAACATGAGTTACCACAAGAACCACGAACCCGGTTTGAACTCCATAAAATTGATAACGGATTTGTCGTCACCGGTGAGGAACCGAGACGTGCTGTTGTTATGACCGATATGGAAAACGAACAAGCGTTGATGCTACTGTTTCGTAAATTAAAAAAGATGGGCGTAATAAACGCTCTTACCCGCTCTGGCGTCAAAGAAGGTGATACAATTCAGATTGATGAGTTTGAGTTCACCTATAGTCCAAAAATACTTAAATAAACGAGTATTCGGCGTTAATTCCGCGCCCAATAAAACTATATATTTACAAAAAACTCACCAAATTAGGAAGGAGTAGGAATACTGTATGGACGATTTAACTAAATTTATCCGAACTGTCCCCGATTTTCCGAAGCCAGGTATCCCATTTAAAGACATCACACCCCTTTTGGCGAATGCACCTGTTTTCAATGCTGTAATTGAGGTATATGCAAACTATTATAAAGATAAAGCAGTTGACATTATTGTAGGCCCTGAATCAAGAGGTTTCATCTTTGCTTCTGCCCTTGCCTATCGGATGGCAGCAGGCTTTGTACCTGTTCGTAAAAAGGGAAAGCTACCCTATGACACTTATGAAGTGAACTACGAACTTGAATACGGCAATGACACACTAACTATTCATCAAGACGCATTTCCACAAGGAAGCCGTATCCTAATATGTGATGATCTTTTGGCTACTGGTGGAACAATTGCTGCAACGATTGAACTTGTTGAAAAACTCGGAGGTGATATTGCTGGCATTGCTCTCTTAATTGAACTCACTGAACTCAACGGACGAGAAAAGGTGAAGGACATACCAATCTTTTCTATCTTTGAATTTTAGAGTGTACCTATCGCTGATCTGCTAACTGTGTAGTCGTGTTGATGGTGATAAGAATGAAGGAAGGCATCCAAAACATCATTGATCTCTTCATAAACCCAAGTGCAACGTTTAGACGACTCAAATCCAAACCAAGATGGATGCTCGCTTTTAGCGTTTATCTTATTCTTTCCGTTCTATTAGCATGGGCACTCACACCGTTTACCCTAAGTCTTTTAGCAGACCGTTCTGTTCAAAGCCAGGGACATAACAAAGCACACATTGTCTTCTCATCTGCGTTAGTTTCAATGACGTATACTATGCTGTGGTTTTTACTGTTATGCTGTCTACTCACTATCGCGGTCAGAATGTTAAAGGTTAATAAAGATATAAAATCCAAACATATATTTGCAGCCGTTATGCATACGATAATAGTTCGCATCACCACTTTTTTCGTCAATGTAGGTCTGCTTCCACTTTTCAAAAATCCTGAAGACATTCAGACACCTATGGATACAAGAATTGTCCCAGGGCTACATCTATTGACTGGCTCACTCCAAGATCAGAATCTGCTGATGTTTCTCTCTTACATAAACCCTTTGGAGTTCTGGTATATCTTTGTCCTAACAATCGGCATTTATATTTTAGTAGAAATCAGTAGAATAAAAGCATTTGTCACAGCACTGATCGTTTGGTTATTAAGAGTATCTCTTGATGTCCTATATATTGCACTATTTTTACAGTGAGGGATGTAAATAGTATACTATAACCCAAGTTGCTACCTATAAGTTTTTAGACATGGAAACATCGTTTTTAATAGAGAATAATGCATATTTCGCAAGTTTTCGTAGCAATCCAGTTTGCGTTCCATGGATGCACAAACTGGCAGTTTGTGCTACAAGATAACAACTTAGGTTACTATAGTACAAACTTTTAGTTTGTGTATCCGTAGAACGCAATCTTAAGTTTGTGTTACAAAAAATTGCTTGTGCCAAAACTTACGTTAAATAAAGTGGCGCAGCATAGTGCACTCCGAAGAAATATTCACTCATATGCAATCCCATCAAAAAGTCAACGACACCGCTCGACATCAGCAAATTCAAGAACGCGAATGTTTATCTAACGTCCAACGCATTGTCGTAAAAGTTGGTAGCAGCACGATTTCAGACAACCTACGCATCAATGAAGCCGCCCTCGATGGGCTTGTCCACGATTTAGCTACTGTCAAACAGAAGGGAATAGAGGTCCTTCTTGTTACGTCAGGAGCAATTGCGGCGGGGTGGCCCTACCTCGGTCTCAGCACAAAACCGCAGACTTTACCTGAGTTGCAAGCATCCGCTGCTGTCGGACAGATTCGATTGATGGCAGCCTACGAGGAACGTTTTCGTCACTATCAACAAGTGTGTAGCACGCATCTGCTCACACAGGATGATTTCTCTGACAGAAAACGTTACACCCGAATGAACGATGCCTTGCAGGCACTACTTCAACTTGATGCTATTCCTATTATCAATGAAAATGATAGTGTTGCAGTAGATGAAATTAAGGTTGGTGATAACGATACGCTTTCTGCTTATGTAACAAACCTTGTTCAAGCCGATCTCCTCGTTATTCTTTCCGATCAGCAAGGGTTTTTCACCGAGGACCCGAGACAAAATCCTGACTCGGAATTAATTCATACCGTGAACGTTATTTCGGAGGAGATGTGGAAAGCCGCAGGGCAAGCTGGGACAACCAGTGGCACTGGTGGGATGACCACTAAGTTACGCGCTGCTGAAATTGTGACCGCTTCTGGTGAAATGGTGGTTATTGCTTATGGACGAGAACCGCTTATAGTTACGCGTCTCCTTAAAGGTGAGCTACTCGGCACCCTTTTTCTTCCCAATACCCGCATCTCCGGACGTAAACGCTGGATCGCCTATTCGCGCCCTCCCAAAGGCTACCTTGTGGTAGATAACGGTGCACGAGACGCGCTTGTGCAAGGCGGAAAAAGTTTGTTACCAGCGGGTGTTCGGCGCGTGGAAGGACACTTTAATTATAGTGATACGGTTTCATGTTTCACCGAAAACGGAGCCGAATTCGCTCGCGGTTTGATAAACTATAACTCCACAGAAGTTTCAAAACTTGCAGGCAAGCAAACGCAGGACATAGAAAAAATTCTCGGATACCACGACTACGATGAAATTATACATCGAGATAACCTCGTATTGCTCGGTTAATTCAAGATTGCCAGCCCAACAGTTGTAAAACGAGACGGACAGAAGAATAACTTGCGATTTTGCCTCAATATATGTTAAAATTGACCAGAAAATAAAACAATCAATAAAGAGGTGTTGATCTATGAGAGTCGGACAAGCATTTGTGTGTATATACTTTTTCGCAATAATGACTATTTTGGGATGTAGCCAATCTCGCGCCTGGGATCAGATTACTTTTATGGTTACTGATCTCAGTGGAGACTCCAAAACGGCAATTGTTTTTAAGGGTGAAAATGTAACCTATCATGAAGATTATATTCGATTTGAAGAAGGACAAGGTAGAGATATACAACGATATACAATCTTTCCACAATATGCAGTAGAAGATAATCAATATATCTATATACCACTTGCAGATAGCGGTGGTGGTACAGGAATATTTTTTGAGCTGCAAGTTATAGATAAAAAGACGCTTATTACTGCGGATTACGCTCCACTGGGAGATCGTGTCCAAATTAAAAACATATCTATATTAGACGACAATACGATTGCAGTAAAATATGAGGAGCGGTCTCTATATGGCGAGCCAGGAAATATTGTTACCGAGCATTATGAAATGCATGAAGGCAAACTACAGAGTGTAGACTTTTAAAGTCCAAGCTACTTATTGCGAAAAGGAATAATATGAACGAAAACATCCAGCACATGATTCAAACAAAAGCCAAAAAAGCAAAAGCTGCGATGCGTATTTTGTCGCGCAGCTCCGCTGATATAAGGAACAACACGCTTTTAGCAATGGCTGAAAACATTCTAAAATCGAAGGGCGAAATACAAGAAGTAAATCGCTTTGACCTTGAAAATGGCAAAAAAACAGAACTGGCTGCGCCACTCATGCAGCGTCTCCTAATTGACGACCAAAAAATTGAACGGATGGCGGATAACCTTCGGCAAGTCGCTGCACTGCCGGATCCAATCGGTGAAGTTATCAGTATGGGGGAACGTCCCAACGGACTCAAAATAGGCACAGTGCGAGTGCCTATCGGTGTGGTGGGGGTAGTATATGAATCGCGTCCCGACGTAACCGTTGAAGTGTCTGCACTCTGCATCAAATCTGGAAACGGGGTTATTTTGCGAGGCGGTTCCGAAGCGATTCACTCCAACACCATACTTGCCCGTATCCTTAGCGACACCGCCGCTGCAGAAGGCGTACCAAACGCCATTCAGTTTGTTGATACCACTGACCGACAAGCAGTTTATGAACTTATCCGTCTCCCAGAATACATTGACCTCGTTATCCCACGTGGTAGTAACGAATTTGTTCAGTTTTTGATGCGGGAATCGGATATTCCAGTACTCGGACATGCTGATGGCATCTGTCATATCTATGTGGACGCAGCTGCTGACCTTGAGATGGCAACAAAACTCTGCATGAATGCAAAGGTCGGATATAAAGTCGGTGTGTGCAATGCTGTGGAAACCTTGTTGGTTCACGAGGCAGTCGCTAAAAAATATCTACCTATTATCTGTGATGCGTTGCAAGATGCTGAAGTTGAAATCCGCGGATGTGAACGGACGCAGCAGGTTTGCCCCACTGCCAAACCGGCAACGGAAGAAGATTGGCGCACAGAATATCTCGATTACATTTTATCCATCCGAGTTGTTGATAGCATGGACGCGGCGATTGACCATATTGAAACCTACGGCTCACATCATTCAGATGCAATTATTACAGAAAGTTATAGTGCAGCGGAACGATTTCTCAAAGAGGTTGACTCTGCGGCCGTCTATGTCAACGCCAGTACTGTCTTTACAGACGGCTATGAATTTGGGTTAGGTGCAGAGGTCGGTATTAGCACGCAGAAACTTCATTCTCGCGGTCCGATGGGACTTGAAGGGTTGACGAGTTATAAGTATATTATCTATGGAGATGGGCAGGTACGTGCGTAGGAGGGGTGTCATAATATGAGGAAACAGCAAAGATTTAGTGGTGAGTGGGAAATAAAGCGAGTAGCAGAGTTTGGTGATGTTATTACAGGATCAACACCAAGTACAAAAGTTGATGCTTATTGGGGAGAATCGTATCCTTGGATTACACCAACTGATATTTCTGAAACTCGTGATATGATGACTTCAGAAAGGCACCTTACGCAGGAAGGTCTAAACGCAATTAGAACACTACCTCCAAATACTGTATTAGTTACATGTATAGCAAGCATCGGAAAAAACGCTATTCTGAGAACCACAGGAGGTTGTAATCAACAAATCAATGCCGTGACACCAAACACCTCACATAATGCAGAATTCTTGTATTATCTTTTTGAATTCAACTCTAACTATCTTTTGGCAAATGCTGGAATTACTGCGACAAACATTGTTTCAAAAGCAGCTTTCAGTAATTTGGTTTTTGAAGTGCCACCACTTGAAGAACAACGCGCCATCGCCGAAGTCCTGTCAGATGTAGATGGGTTAATCAACGCATTGGACACCCTTATCGCCAAAAAGCGCGCCATCAAGCAAGCCACTATGCAGCAGCTGCTCACTGGTGATACACGCCTGCCCGGCTTCAGTGGGGTTTGGGAGACAAAGCGGTTGGGAGATGTTGCTACTATAAAAACAGGTAGCAAAAACAACGAAGACAAAGATGAAAATGGACAATATCCATTATTCGTTCGCTCAGCCGTTGTTGAACGCATTAACAGTTATTGTTTTGACGGTGAGGCGATTCTTGTACCAGGTGAAGGCGGTATTGAAAACATCTTTCACTATATCAATGGTCGTTTTGACTGCCATCAACGTGTTTACATGATTAACAGGTTTACAGATGACGTGTGTGGCAAGTTGGTATACTACATTATGGTGTTACAGTTTGGCAGTCACGCAATGAAAAACACGGTGAAGGCAACGGTCGATTCATTACGTTTACCGACTTTCCAGACTTTTTCTTTTTCTATACCAAAGGATATTGCAGAACAACGCGCCATCGGTGCTGTTCTCTCTGATATGGATGCCGAGATCGCCGCACTGGAACAGCGCAGAGACAAAACTATCGCCATCAAACAGGGAGTGATGCAGCAGCTGCTTACGGGTAAGGTGCGGTTGTTAAAATAGAGCTTCTCTGTAGGAGGGAACTCCGATTCCCGACTACAAATGGGTCGCGATTCGGAGATCGCGCCTACAAAGAAAGAGATTCCCGACTTATCGCGATTCGGAGATCGCGCCTACAAAGAATATGCCGCGATTCGGAGATCGCGCCTACAAAGAAAGAGATTCCCGACTTATCGCGATTCGGAGATCGCGCCTACAAAGAAAGAGATTCCCGACTTATCGCGATTCGGAGATCGCGCCTACAAAGAAAGAGGCTTCTCTGTAGGAGGGAACTCCGATTCCCGACTACAAATGGGTCGCGATTCGGAGATCGCGCCTACAAAGAAAGAGATTCCCGACTTATCGCGATTCGGAGATCGCGCCTACAAAGAAAGAGGCTTCTCTGTAGGAGGGAACTCCGAT
>PYJA01000130.1 GCA_003635185.1 Candidatus Poribacteria bacterium
TGATAATTAACAGGATGGGCGCGAATTGAGCAGAAAAAGTCAATATTTCGGTATTTTAACCCCCTAAATCCCCCTTATCAAGGGGACTTTAAGAGGAAATGTGGTAGTCCGAACTATTTATCAAACTCACGTTATATATAGTGAACTTTGAAAGTATTGGGGCACTTTGATAAACCTATTGTAGCATAAACTGCCAGTTTGTGCGTATTAGTCCGCAACTAACAGGACGGACAACAGAAGTTGTAGCATAAACTGTTAGTTTGTGCGTATTAGTCCGCAACTAACAGGACAGACAACAGAAGTTGTAGCATAAACTGTTAGTTTGTGCGTATTAGTCCGCAAACTAACAGGACAGACAACAGAAGTTGTAGCATAAACTGCCAGTTTGTGCGTATTAGTCCGCAAACTAACAGTTTGCGATACAGAAATATCCCATTAATTATAGGTTTTACTACAGCGTATCTCATAAATGCAATTTTGTCCAAATTCACCGGATCGCGTGTCCAGTGAATCGGGGTTAGAAACCCCTCCTACGATTTATGAGATAGGTTGTATATAAGTTGTAGAATTAGTCTCGATGCGACTTCAATTTTCCCCACGTTGTTGCCAGTTTATCTTTTGGCTCAACAGGGAGGAGCAGCCCATCTTTAACCTCTGTAATTTCATCTGCACTGAGAGCTCTGTTGAAGATATAGAGTTCATCAAGATGGAACGTAGCAGCCCTATACCTGGGACTTTTACCAATAAACAATTTATCCGCACCCTGGTCAATTGCGGCAGGAATATCGTTATATTCGGCTTTTGCCACTCCATCCACATAAAAGGTTAATTTTGTGCCTGCTCTAACGCCAGCAATGTGATACCATTTTTTGGTTTCAAACTGGGTGTTGTTACCATCGGGACCAACGTAACCAGCACCTTTGTTGCCTGGGTTAAACCGGTAGTGAATCCCTAATTCAGCAGGACGTACCCAGATACCGGGCGAGCGATCTGCCCCCGGAGCTGGCTTAGCAATTATTTGGCTCCAAGCACCGTTTGAACCTTGAATGAAGTTGATCCAAAAGATGTAACTGTTATCTTGATATTCTGCTAATTCTTGAAAAGATTCAACCTGGACGCTTGCGTTCTGGTCTATGATTTCCAGAGATCCTGCTCCGTGGACCTTCTCATCGGTCGTTATTTCTGCACCAGCAGTCAGTGCACCGTCATTCCCTCCACCAGTTCCATCTTTAACCTTTCCACCACTTTCTTTATCAAAACCGAGGTAGAGAATCAAACCATCATCGCTAACAGCGGCATGTGAAGACAATTGCCCACCCCACATAATGGTAAGGGTTGCAATACATAGATACGTAAGCAATTTCATTGTGTATACCTCCTTTAAGGGGCACAAATAGATTTAATAGACATTATAACGATGGACACACATTGGAATATTTTCCAATGTAACAACAAAAACCCGCGACGAGCCAAAATGCACGTGCGGGCACAAAAGCGGCAGAACCACTAATACGTTCACAGTTAATTTTTTTGCAATGTGTTATATTTAATATAACATCGGGGGGGGGGGGACTCAAAACCGGATGTTAAAACGAAATCAGCAAGCAGGATGCCTGCCCTATCTTCGCGCAAACAGTAGCTATCTGAAACGTTTATCTCTAAATGATGATTCATGTGTCGGTTTTTCATTGTCCAAGGTCCCAAGTCTGAACACTAAAAATGCATGAGAGCGCAATTTTTTGTTCGTTCTGTCCATTCACAACATTATTATACCTACTAAATGCAAAAAATGTCAATTTTTTTATAAACACACAACATTTGTGTGTTTATAAAATTCTTGTCATTTTCTTTGAACAGCAAGTAGATAAGCAGTTCCACTCTGATTAAATCATAATAATGTCTAATGTTGTAGGTACGGATCGTTACAAGTGATCCGTATATTACTTTCAATAACTTAATCAATTTTATCAAAAAGAATTAAATTAGTCAAGGAAAATTTAAATTAATTGCAGAATTGCAGTTCACACCTTGATTTTTTTCAATGCTCTCTGTATAATTGAAATAGTGAAAAAGAAGTTGTTACAAATTTTTATTTTTCTCAATCAGGACTAAAATGCCAAACAGTGATAACCATCCCATCTATGTCGTAGGTTTATGTGGCAGTCTACGGCAAGGTAGCACCACGCATGCAGCTTTGACGATTGCCCTGGCAGGGGCCAGAGAGGTCGGCGCAGAAGTGGAATTGTTAGATTTGAATGAATACCAACTCATTTTCCACGGCGCGGTTGCAGACGAATCTGAATATCCGCCCGATGTTTTCAAACTCAAGGAAAAGGTGAAACGCGCGCACGGTATTCTACTTGGTACTCCGGAATACCATGGAAGTTTCAGTGGTGTTCTCAAAAACGCATTAGACCTGATGAGGTATGAGGAATTTGAAAATAAGGTTGTAGGACTAATCGGTGTTTCGGGGGGTAGGATGGGCGCAGGAAATGCATTGTCAATGTTAAGAACAGTAGGGGCAACACTACGCGCATGGGTTATTCCGACTGACGTTTCAATTCCAAATGCTTCGGAAGCGTTTGATGAAAACGGTAACTTACTTGACCCAGAATTGGTTGAGCGTACTAAAGCGGTTGGACAGCAAGTTACCCAATTGGCTACTCTCTGGAATTCTGGACAGACATAGATGGACAACAAATGAATAATATACATAATTGGCAAGAATGGATCGGCACAGATGAGGCGGGAAAAGGCGACTACTTCGGGCCGCTTGTGGTTGCAGGCGTTTACGTAAACGCTAAATGCCGTGAGGAATTTTTGGAAAAAGGTATTTCTGATGGGAAAGAAGTCTCAATTCCACGCATCCAAAAACTCGCTGCGTGGATGTGGGAACACTATGAACAACACATTGTGGTCGTGCAAAAAATGCCAGCGGAGTACAATTCTTTCTATGAATTTCTCAAAAAGCGCGGTCAAAATCTAAATACGATGCTCGCAAAACTACATGTTGAGGTCATTCAAACACTTGCTAACCGCATGGGAGCGAAGCACGCGCTTGTGGATAAATTTGCAAGTAATGACGTTATCACACCACAGTTAACAGAACAAGGTATAAAGGTAAAGCAGGAAACTAAAGCAGAAAGAGACATCGCAGTGGCTGCTGCTTCAGTAATAGCACGTGATGCTTTCCTGAGAGGTATAGAATCATTATCTCAAGAATATGATTTGCGATTGCCGAGAGGGGCATATCAGGTTACAGAGGCGGGGAAAGAATTTATAAAATTGCACGGAGCCGATGCACTACGGAACGTGGCAAAACTCCATTTTCGTTTAACAAAGGTTGTTCTCACCTAAATTTAACCAAATAAGGATTATACCATTTCTAATTGACAAATTGTCATAAATACACTGTAGGTCGGGTAGAGCATCAGCGAAACCCGACATGGAAACCCTATATAGTCCTACGTGTCGGGTTTCGCAAACTCAACCCGACCTACAAAATAATGCTACAGAATCATTTAGAAACGGTATTTAGTAGCGATGCATTATACCGAAAAGTTATTTATTATTCATTACGCTGAAGTTGGGTTGAAAGGGAAAAATAGAGTATTTTTTGAAAAGAAACTCGCGCAAAACATTAAACGCTCACTGCGCGGCACAGGTTATGCAAAAGTCCAAAGACTTCACGATAGAATCGTTGTGCATCTTAGGCAGGGGACAGATATTGCTGAAATTGAGAAACGGCTGCGTGGAGTAATGGGTATTGCACATTTTGAACTTGTTTATCAAGCAGCAAAAGATATTGCTGCAATAAAAGACACTGCTTTGCAGCTGACCGAAGGGAAAACTTTTGAGACACTTAAAGTCGAAACTAAACGTTCCGACAAATCCTTTCCGTTAACTTCACCAGAAATTAGCAGTGAGGTAGGTGCACACCTGATTCAACAGACTGGCGCTCGGGCAGATATGCATAACCCCGACCTGCGGGTATGGGTAGATGTATCACATCACAATGTCTACATTTATACGGACAAGCTTCGAGGTATAGGGGGCCTGCCGGTCGGTGTTAGTGGTAAAGTTCTTGTGATGCTTTCTGGTGGAATTGATTCTCCCGTTGCAGCGTGGCAAATGATTAAACGCGGCGCAAAAGCCGTTTTTATTCATTTCTACAGTTACCCTTATACTGATAAGGCATCTTTGGAAAAGGTGATGGAACTGACGAATATTTTGGCAGAGTCAAACTATCAAAGTATAATTTATCTGGTACCATTTGCTGAACTTCAACAAACTATCGTAGCAGAAACACCTGCACCGTTTCGAGTTTTGCTGTATCGGCGTATGATGACACGCATTGCACAACATGTTGCTGCTTTTGATGAAGCGGAGGCACTCGTTACAGGTGAAAGCCTCGCCCAGGTAGCTTCACAAACTCTTACAAATCTCCGGGCAATTGAAGCGATTGCAGACATACCGATTCTCCGCCCCCTTATTGGTGATGATAAAGCTGATATTATCGCAAAAGCAAAACAGATAGGCACTTTTGAAGTTTCTACGCTCCCACACCAGGATTGTTGCTCTCTTTTTGTTCCGAAGCACCCCGCAACGCACGCATCAGTTGCTGAGTTAGAAAAAGCAGAGGAAGGTCTTGATATAGCAGCACTCGTGGAAGCAGCAGTGGATCGAATTGAAAAGAAAATTGTAAGCTTTTCTTATGAAAACGGGGCGCTTCTGTAGCGCAAACTGTATGAAGATTAAGAAAATAAATGGGTAATGTGGCGAGGTTAGGAAACCTCGCCAGCAGCAGGTGTACATCTTGCTGGCGAGGTTTCCTAACCTCGCTAAATTACCCAACTTACTTTTTAATCCTCATTTAGTTTGCGCAAACGACACAAACTAAAAGTTTGTGGGACAACACCCCTGGTAGGTTCGGTTTCCTAACCGAACCGATCTTAATGTCCAATTAATTCTAAAGTTCACTATAAATTAAAAATCATGGAAAAAATCTTACTCATTCGCCTCAGTTCACTCGGAGATATTGTGTTGACAACCCCAGCAATCCGAGCGATCCGCGCTCACTTTCCTAACGCTTATATTGCGATGTTAGTCGCAAAACAATCAGCAGATATCCTCCAGCAAAACCCACACCTTAATGAGATAATTGAGTTTAACAGATCCGCCAAAGACAAGGATACAGGAGAAATGCTACGGATTATCCGTATCTTACGCCAACGGAAATTTGGGGTAACATTCGATTTTCAACGGAAATTTCGTACCGAGTTGCTAATGTATTTCAGTGGCGCATCTGAACGGGTTGGCAAAGGTAAACTTTGTACTATCCGTGTTCCGGAACAGGGGAACAAACATGCAATAGAACACTATTTTGACCTGTTGCATGCAGCCGGCATACCAGCAGAAAATCGTCAATTAGAACTTTTTCTTGCAGAATCTGAACGGGCGGATGTTCAACACGCTTTTGAAGAAGCGGGTATAGCAGAAATGGAATTAAAGGTCGGCCTGTTTCCAGGGGCAGGATGGAAATTGCGGGAATGGATGCCAGAACGTTTCGCTGCTATCGGAGATAGGCTGGTCAAACATTTCAAAGCACAAGTCATCATTTTCGGTGGTCCGAAAGAGATAGACCTGGTCAATACTGTTAGTAACCTAATGAACGAACCTGCTATTCCATTTGCAGGAAAACTCCACATTCGGCAGTTAACCGCTTGCATAGAAAGGTGTGACCTTTTTCTCACAAATGACACCGGCCCGATGCACATTGCATCTGCAGTGGGAACACCTACCGTAGCACTGTTCGGCCCTGGCAATCACATCCGATTCCAACCGCTTGGGGACTCCCACACAGTTATCCGCCATGATGTACCGTGCAGTCCATGTAAACAGTTTACAGACAAGTGTAAAGATAATATCTGCATGAAACAGATATCGGTTGATGAAGTGTGGAATTCTATCTGCCAAATAATTGAGTGATAATTTTATACTGTTAGAGAGATACGCGCGCCTGTGTAAATAAGCACACATAGTAATACCATTTCTATTAATTTTTCTCTCATTACCGGTTGTTAGAAATGAGACGGAATGCGGCACAAACTGGAAGTTTATGGGACAAAAGAGAGACATTATATATAAGAAATGGTATTAGATCGCTGAAATAGCACCTTTTAACCCCTTATATAGTAAAACTTACAATTAACGTGAGTTTGATAATTAAAAGAACGAGCGCAAATTGAACAGAGAACGGACATATTTGATTAAAAAATCGTTATTTTGGTGTTTTTAACCCTCTAAATCCCCTTATCAGGGGGACTTTAAGAGGAAATGTGGAAGTCCAAATTATTTATCAAACTCACGTTACAATTAAGGGGACACTTCTGTACCGCAATCTGCCAGATTGCGGTTTGTGGCACAAACTAAAAGTTTAGGCTACCCTTCTATTGTCCATTATGTTCCATAATAGGTTTATCAAAGTGCCCCAATAATTTCAAAGTTCACTATATTAGACATTATAATGATTTAATCGGAAGTGTCTGATAGGACCAAGAACGAATATAGTCTAAACACAAGTGATTTGTCCGTCGGGTTGAGTTTGCGAAACCCATAACTGTCAATTTAGCGTGCATCCAGGCCCGGTAGGTTCGGTTTGTAACCGAACCGGACTGAGCCCAGGTGAATCCTGGGTGTTTTGTTGAGCAGCACTGCTGAGTGGACAGGATAGGTGAAGGTTTCTGCGTCCGATCCGGTTCGGTTACAAACCGAACCTACCGGTCTGGGGCATTTAGCGCATAATTCTTTTCTTAAATTGACGCTTATGGGTTTCGCTGCGCTCAACCCGACCTACGAAATTAAAACGTTATAATGTCTATTAATAACTATAGTTTGGACAGTTTTTTGAATCGTGATGCTTTTTATTTTCATTTTAAACCTCGTGCTAAAACACATTTCGCCCCTCTGGGGCTTGGAATGGGACTGGAAATGATCTATACACATTCCGTCCCTCTGGGACTGCCACTTTGATGTTTGATATATTTTCGTTGAGTTACAATACTGTCCGAAACTCACAGAAAAAGAATGTTATTGTCCATTTCGGCAGCACCAGCGGTGCGATAGGTGTATAGAAACGTAAATGCATCCAGTAACCAAGCACCAGCGGTGGCAGCATGCGCGTGTAGCATGCTGCATGAGGTGTCCAAAAAACAATACAAACGAAAACACGAAAACTGTCCAAACTATAGTACTGTGTATAAGGAATTAACACACCTACCCCTTTAAAAGGATTTTAACATGTTAGGTGAACGACTGAAAAGATTTAGAATCGCTCGTGATATGTCCCTTGTTGACCTTGAAACTGCTATTGATCGTGTAGTTAGCAGCGCAACTTTGTCAAAATATGAAAAGGGAACGCTGCAACCATCAGCAAAGACACTCAATCGAATTGCTGTCGCACTCGGCATTAAGTCGGCACAATTGTGGGGTGAATCGCCTTGTGATATTAAACCGATTGCTTTCCGAAAGCGTACTAAGTTGAGTAAAAAGGAACAGGAACGGATAAAAGCTATTGTAGCGGAAGAGGTAGAAAAACGGATCTGGCTGCAGGAACAAATATCTGAACAGAACACTCTTGAACTTCCAATTTTGGGCATCACAGTAAAAAGCCTTGATAGTGCAGAAGAAGCCGCATATACCCTACGAAACATGTTGAACTTGGGAATTGACCCAATCGAAAACTTTACGGATGTGCTTGAAGATCATGGTATTTACATTGTTGAGATCAATGCCAGTGAAAGTTTTGATGGTATTTCTGCCGTAGCACGAGATGAACACGATAAAGTTATCGCAGCAGTGATCGCAATCCGTAGTGATCTTCCAGGTGACCGTCAACGACTTAATATCACTCATGAACTTGGGCATCTCGTCTTAGATATAAACCAAAACATTGATCCTGAAAAAGCCGCTTTTCGATTCGGTGCTGCTTTTCTTTTGCTCGCTGAGCGGTTGCGTAAGGATGTTGGCCAAAATAGGAAACGTTTTTCTAAAAAACAACTCTTTGATCTCAAGAATCGCTACGGTATGAGTATTCAAGCAATACTCTATAGACTCAAATATTTGGAGATTATTACTGACACCTACTATAAAAAATGGTGTGTTGACATCAACAAATGGGGTTGGAAAAAGAGAGAATCGATAGATATATTGCCTGAAAAACCAGAGCGATTTCACCAACAGATCCGTCATGCCCTTTCCGATGAATTGATAACCGAAAAGGATGCCGGACGACTCCTTAATCAAACGGGACAGACAACTCCTGATAAGCCGCTTAGCGAAAAACGTCAATTCTTAGCATTACCGAAAAAAGAGAGACACCGTATCCTGAGCGAACAAGCAAAGGAGATGGCAAATTTCTATGAAAATGATAAAGAGTGGCAAGAATGGGAAGGAGGCCCCGTTGTTGAGCACCACCATACATAATCCACGAAGGGGAGAAATTTGGGATGTAGACTTCAGAGGATACATTGGCACAGAAATTCAGAAAACTGTCCTGCTGTGGTAGTAAAAATCAATAGTATCAAACATCTGAAAATAAGATTAGTCGCCCCTATTACAAGCTGGAAGAAAGATTATTCGGGCAAAATTTGGTTCATAAACATTAAACCTACTAACTCCAATGGATTGAGGTGGGAATCGGCAGTGGATACCATGCAAGTCAAAGGGATAGACGTGCAACGTTTTGTTGAAAAACGTGGTAAACTCACCGTAACACAGATGGATGATATTACCGCAGCAATTGCAGCAATTATCGACTATCAATAATCAGGACTTACGCATTTTCTTTTCAAGTCCCCCTGATAAGGGGGATTTAGGGGGCGGGCCCGATAGCGATAGCGTCCGGGGAGATAAAAACTCCAATTTCTGCCTATTTTACCCCCCTAACCCTCCGCAAGCGAGGGGAATGCGTAAGTCCTGACCAAGATATGTATATAATACGTCAGTATCTCCGAAATTTCAAGCAGAATCTTCTATGCAATTAGTAGTTTTGGATTTTGATTTACGTTTTTTCGTCAAAAAGATTCATTTGAGCGGATCAAGATATATTAAATCAACGCTATCTTTTCCCATGTTCTTCCTGATTTTTTGGCCTTAATTAGCGTTGGCACTTCAGTTTGCAAGTCAAGGTAAAAGTGAAGATGAAGCAGTTGGAAATCTTAAAGAAGCGTTAGAACTCTATTTTGAGCCGCCTTGTCCCACCGTAATGCCGAAAATCCGCAAATTTCAAGTATCTGTCAGTTAAGGCACTTCAATCTTTGAAAAGACTTGTCCAATAATGCTTTCAACATCAAGCCCTTCTGCTTCCGCTTCATAACTTATGATTACGCGATGCCTCAACACATCCATTCCTACTTCATGGATGTCTTCAGGCGTAACATATCCACGCTGTGAGAGGAATGCCCGCGCCCGCGCGGCAAGTGCCAGGAAAATGGTTGCGCGCGGCGATGCCCCATATTCAATCAGCGGACTCAATTTGTCTAATTGATACGTTTCTGGTGCGCGTGTTGCACATACAAGATCGACGATATAAGTCTCTAACTGTTCAGCCATATAGATATCGCGCGTGAGTTCACGGAATCTGATAATATCTTCACAAGAGACCACCTGTTGAATTTCAGCTATCTCTTCTGTTGTCATCCGCCGCAGGATTTGCAATTCTTCTGCATGTGATGGATAGTTAACCTTTACCTTCAGCATAAATCTATCCACTTGCGCTTCAGGGAGTGGGTAAGTACCTTCCTGCTCAATCGGGTTTTGTGTGGCTAAAACGATAAATGGGTCGTCAAGTGGATAGGTAGTGCCGCCAATCGTGACCTGTCGTTCCTGCATTGCTTCTAACAATGCACTTTGCACCTTTGCTGGTGCGCGGTTTATTTCATCCGCAAGGACAACATTGACGAAAATAGGACCTTGTTTAGTGTAGAACTCGCCCTTGTGTTGGTCATAAATTAAGGTGCCGATAAGGTCCGCAGGGAGCAGGTCAGGCGTAAATTGCAGTCGGTTGTAAGAAGCATCAATCGTTTTTGCAAGCGCCGCAATAGCAGTGGTCTTTGCAAGTCCAGGGACACCTTCCAGTAAAACGTGTCCGTTACAAAGTAATCCGATGATCAAGCCTTCAAGCAGTGCGCGTTGCCCAACGATGATTTTGCCTGTCTCGTCCAGTATTTGCTGTATGAGGCTACTATCTGCTTGGATGCGGGCGTTCATTGCGTCTAAATCGTAGTTTTGCATATTTTAATAACTGTCAGATCACTAATATAGGTAGATAAAACCGTTATTACGTTCCCTGTCCATTCCTCAGAGTATCAGATTTATGGGTGTGTAAGGTCCCATATTAGGATAGTGCCATCACCACTAACGCTGATGAGCGTTTGACCGTCGGCACTAAAGAAAATGTGCGATATCCATTGACTGTGCCCGCGAAGTGTTTTCTTTTTCGCACCAGTGGTAGTTTCCCAGAGGTGAATATCACCCGACTCCATTCCACTTGCGAGCGTCTCCCCATCAGGACTGAAAGCAAGTGACGCGGCGACTGTAGCTTCGGATTTGTGCTGAGTTTCTGTCCAGTTTGGATCCGTGACGACCCTGCTGTTGCCTGTTTCTATATCCCATAAACGGATTGTTTTGTCGAAGAATCCAGTTCCACTTGCGAGCGTCCGACTATCCGGACTGAAAGCAAGACTCTCAATATTATAGGTATGTCCTGTGAGAGTGCGGATATGATCACCTGTTGCTACATCGTGAAGCACGATACTCTTTGACTGTTGCGTGAATCTACCAAATACAATTGCTAGCACCCATCCATTCGGACTAAACCGTGCCACATGAACATCTGTGCCTCCCGCGTTTGTGATATTATAATCTCCTGTGACCAAATTCCATACGAAAAGATCAGGATCGAATCTTCCGATACCTGCGAATATTTTCTGGTTGAAATATAGCTCTGCTGGAATACGAAACCTATTTTCGTAAGTTAGCTGCAAGGTTCGCTGTATGTCACCGGTATCTGCGTCATGGAGATGAATAACATTTTTTCGTTTGCCCGAAGACCCCCAACTCGCGAGCGTTTGACTATCACGACTAAATGCTATACCGGAAACATGCCGCCTGGGTCCCTTCAGTTTACTGTGTTTACCTGTGCTGACATCCCAAAGATGAATAGTCCTTTTGAGACCTGAATAACTCACAAGCCTTTTTCCATTCGGGCTTAAAACAGTGTCCCAAACACTTCTCTTATCTCCTATAAAGTTTTTTTCGTGCTGACCTGTATTAGAATCCCATAGATAAACAGTACTTCTGCCAGGATTCATACCTACATGCGTCTGTGCATCAGCACTTCGCGACACATGCCAAAAGAACCCTCCAAACCCTCTTATTTTTGTCTTTTCTTTGCCTGTGTTGATATCCCAAAAGCGTAACGTATCGTCATAACTTGCACTGACGAGGGTTCGGTTATCTGGACTGAAAGCGACCGTCGTAACAGCACTTTTATGCCCCTTAAATCTTTTCTTTTCTTTGCCTGTGTTGACATCCCATATACGAATAGCACCATCGATGTGACTGGCAATCAAGTTTCCATCTGGACTGAAAACTAAAAACGGAATTTCAAAAATAAGAGCATCTGTTTCGAGTATTTTCCGCTGCGTTTGGGTGTTGACATCCCAAAGATTGATCTCCCAAATCTTGGCACGCCTTTGCCATTGCCCTTTATAACTATAACTTGCGATTGCCACTGTTTGTAAATCTGGACTAAAAGATACCAACTCTCCGTGTCGATGACCCGATGGTTCAGCCTTAAGTGTTCGGACCTCTTTTCGTGTCGCAATATCCCAGAAACGAAAGATGTCCTTGTCACTGTCGCTTGCGACTGTTTTACCATCCGAACTGAATGAATTGTTATATCCTCCCAAACTCATATACATGTTTGGGATGTTGCTGACGGTGTCGTCAGTTGCATCATTTTCAACTGCTGATAGTGCCCTTTTGCGCTGCCCCGTTGCTATATCCCACAAGTCAACCATAGAGGTATATACGACTACCAGTGTGCGACCATCGGGCATCAAAAAGACAGTATCAACACCATAAAAATAGTCCCGTCTTGTAAAGGTTTTCTTGTGTTCACCGGTAGAAGTATCCCAGAGCTGCGCCTCACCATTTTCAGCTCCTATGGCGAGAATGCTACCATCAGGACTAAATGAGATACTATTGATAACACCGATATGTGCTGCAAGTAAATGCCGTGGGTTTGCGGTTTGTGCATCAAAGATCCAAACACCAATATCACTTACAACGGCTAACAGATTGCCATCTGGAGAATACTGCATCGTACGGATAGTCCCCGAGCCAATACGCGCTTTTACGCCTTCCGGTAGATGCCACTGCTTATAGTCAAGCCGCATGTTGCGTTCTTCTTCCAGCTTTCTCTCGTTATCAAGGTGTTTGAAATAATATGTGCCACCGATAACAGTGAGAATTACACCTGTTAACACGCCTATAAGATGTCGGTTAGAATAAAGGAATTTCAGCATTGCAAAGTCTCCTGGTGCAATGGGACATCATTTTCAACAGAATTCAATTGCTTCACGTAAGTAAATAAAATCCTTCTTGGTTTTGAACGCGGGTGGTGCTTACGAAAAGAAAGGCTGCGTTTCCCCTTCCTGAAAGGACTGTTCAAGCCAAGGATCCTTGGTTTTCTGTCTAAATTCAATGACCTTTCTACGCATTTCGTTAACTGTGTCCTGTAATTCTGGGACATCAATAAGGTTCTGCGATTCTGCGGGGTCATTTTCCATATCAAACAACGCTTCACGACTCTGATGCACAAAATCTTCCCGTTGTCGCTCTCCTAACTTCTGAATGTTGTCGTTTCGCACAGCTGTCCATGAAATAGAACGGAACAAATCACTCGGCAGTGGTGTTTCCAACTGATATGCAAGGTTGCGGACATACTTATATCTGCGTCCCCGTAATACCCGATATGGATAGTAGTTGGTCACTTCGTGGAAGCAGTGAGAGTAATAGGTTTCTTCCCACTCTCCGTTGCCTGGATGCGGACTGTCGTCTTCAAGGATAGGGAGCAAGGACCTGCCGGGGAACGCGTCTTCGCCATCTGGATGGGAAACACCGCACCAATCTAACATAGTTGGGGCAAAATCAACCCAGTTGACAAGCGCCTGATTGCGGAGGCCACGCCTTTGTTGTGTAGGACTGGCGATAAGTAACGGGCAGTGATGCCCACTATCAAAGCTGGATGCTTTTGCACCAGGGAACGGCATGGCATGGTCTGTTGTTACAAAGACAAGTGTCCCATCTGCGCGTCCCGATGCATCAAGTGCATCTAAAGCTGCACCGACAACAGCATCCCATCGTGAAACACTCTCGTAATAGTCAGCAAGGTCTTCGCGCACAGCAGGAACATCCGGCAGGAAATTCGGCACGATTATCTCATCTGGAGAATAGGAACCTGGCTCAATACCAGCATGTTCCCGATCATTTCCAAACCCTTTGCCAGCACGATGTGGATAGGTGCATCCGACATGCAAATAAAATGGCGTTCCCGTGTTTTGTGAGAGGAATTCTTCGATTTTCTCTGCAACTGCCACAGGACTGCGAGGGTTAACCTGGGGTTCATAATCAAAAGGGTAAACACGCTTGGGTTCAACGTGCTTTTTTCCGATACACGCGGTGGCAAATCCGTGTGCTTTCAAAATCTTCGGGACTGACTGCATGTGTTCGTGCGTGCGAAATCCGTGAATGCCGTGGCAATGCCCATATTGCCCGTGTGTATGGCTGTGTTGCCCCGTGAGAATACAGGCACGGCTTACCGCACACGAAGGACTTGTGCAAAATCCGTAGTCAAATACAACACCGCGTTCCGCAAATTCATCAATGCGGGGTGTTCTAATAACCTCATTACCGTAACATCTTGCGATACGACTCCAGTCGTCCGCAATAACAAACATAACGTTTTTATAGGTGTTTTTCATTAATGTTTCGGGCAGGAGTCCCCGTTGCTTTAGCATGAGGAGGAATGCCCATCCCCTTTTGCTTCATAAAATATATGAACTTGTGTTATATAGTGAACTTTGAAAATATTGGGACACTTTCATAAACCTGTTTTAGAAACATAACAGACAACAGAAGTGGTAGCATAAACTTCTATTGTTGCTGCGCTACGTGTTCAGTAATTCCTGTAATTTCTGAGAACGGTACGCAAAAATCTTTTCTATATCCGGACGCACAAAAAGTTTGTTAATCAGTTGTCCTCCCAGCACCGCATATTGAACCTCATCTCCGACAAGTGTTCCCCCCTCAGTTTCAACAAATGTGTGTTTATGTATCCAACATCGATAGGGGCCTCTGCGTTGTTCATCTGCGAAAAAATGTGGCGGGTTCCATTCGGTGATTTCGCTCTGCCATCGGACAGGAATACCACGAAGTTTCAAACGATAATCTATCAGCGTGCCAACAGCCATCTCAATCGGACGAGGTGTTAGTACTACAAATTTGAGCCATGGTGGTGTAATCTCTGCAAGATTATGCGCATCCGAAAAGTATGAAAAGACCTCGTCACGCGGCTTTTCAATTAGCTGCTCTGTTGAAAGCGTAAAAGTTTTCATTTTATCCATCCCAGATTTTCCATTGTCTAATACCAAATTAACGCGATTCTTATCGGTAGGCGGGGAACGCCTAAAGACGAATGCGCGTGGTAGAATACGCATAAGGTATTCTACATGATTCGCCATGATTCATACCGTTGATTGGCGTTTTGTAAACGCGCCTAATGCCAAGAAAACAAGAAAAATCCTGTTAATATGGCATAATGACAGCTATTCTTCAAGATAGTTGTCATTTATATAACGTGTAATCAACTCAATCTCCGGCTCTTCAAGATAAAGTCCAATTTCAATCATTCTACTAATGATCTCGGTTGTTTCCTCCTTAGACCGAGGTGGATAATCTTCAACATCGCCAAGAGAGTGGCATTGCGAGCATTTGTCCTCAAAAAGTTCCTTTGCTTCTACTTCATTATAGTTATCTGCGGTTGCCGGTTCTTCCTCCATTATAGAGGCAGCAATTTCAACAGCTGCTTTTGCTTCATCGGTTCGCATCTTTTCTGCACGCTGCTGTTTAACTGCTGTCTTAATGTCGGGTGTGATTGCGATAAGATATGTGGAAACGCTCCACTGCTCTTCTTCGAAGATCGGTTCTCCGATAACGGGCTTTATCGCCATACGATTAACCAGCCGCACCCAGTCTGGCGGTGTGCGTGGTTTAGCAAGAATCGTTCGCATATCATGACAGACAACGCATTTTCGCTGTAAAACATGTTGTCCTTCACGTAATTTCCGTTTTGATGCAAGTTGGTCGAGTGGTGCATCCGCTGGTAATCCAGCAGTTTCAATTAATTTTCGGGTTCTCGCGATACCTTCGTCACTAAATGCCCGTGTTTGGCTACGAAGCACAGTTTCACGAAATGTGAACGGCACTGACAACCCTATCAACAGATAGGTGCAAATAAGTAAGGATACGCCGATATACGGCATTGCTTCTTCAAAATGTCGAAAAAATCGCAGAATGGCAACCTTAACCAAAATCAACACACCGATAGTAATCCCAAGCATTAAATGCGCCACAGTGCGCGGTGGTAATTCAATCTGATAATTCCACAGACGCGGTACCATGTGCCACATCATAAAGATATAAAGTATAGAGTATGCATAACCGAGGCACCGATGTAGCAGCATCAATGATCGCGGTGCTTCACTCTTATGTGTTTCTTTATCAAATGGGTAACCCCATAACTTGAACATCAAGAAAACAGAAGCATTCGCTAAGCCCAAGAAAATTAATCCGAGAATTGCACTTGTTGAAGCAGACATTGAAATATTCCTTTTGTGGAAAGTTGCGGGTTGATTTTATATAGTGACATTTAGAATTAAAGGGACATTTTGTAGCATAACCTGTTAGGTTGTGCAGAAACGGAACACATAAATCAACGCTATGAATGCGCGTATGGCATTCAGCGGGTGTAAACTTAAGAAAACGTCTGAATCATTATGACTCCTTCTCAATACGCATTGTTATTGGGATTGTCCACTCTTCAGTCCCGTAGGGACGATATGTTTATAGATCACAGTCGAACAAGGTCTCTTTAGTCCCGTAGGGACGATATGTGTCCAACAAAGACATTAGATAAACATATCGTCCCTACGGGACTAAAGAGGGGCGAGTCGACGTTTATCTATAAACATATCGTCCCTACGGGACTGGAGAGGCTTTCTGCATGGAAAAATCCTTAAGTTTACACCTGTTAGGTTGTGCGGAAACAGAACACAACCTAACAGGTTATGGGACAGCGTCTGTGTTAGCTTCGGTTTTCTGACCGAACTGCTCATAATGTTCAATTAATTCTAAAGTTTACTATATTTGCCCAATCAAGTTCACGCTAATTCAATTACGTATCCAGCATAGGTCTATTTAATCGTGAGTGGTAGGGCGGTTCCATAACTGCGCGCTGCCGTTCATTTGCCCATTCGGGGATTGGATACGCTGGCACATAAGCCATATTACCTGCAGTATAGCGCGTTAAAATTGAACGTCTCGGATGATCGGCTGTCCATGGAAGCGTGCCATGCGTCACCGCCTCTGTGAAGATTATGACATCGCCTGCATCACAGACCAGTTGTCGGATGTGTTCCTGATGCTTCTGATAAAGCCGCATCTCTTGCGGACACGGGTAGTTGCTTTTATGACTTCCCGGTATCACAATCAGTCCGCCAGCACCAGGTGGCACATCGGTGAGTTGAAATGTAACAACAGTTAAGCCGTTGTGCATCCTTCCATCGCGAAAGATATAATACTGATTCGGATCAAACCCAGGACCTGATGAACCGTGAAAAATAAATCCTTCCGCACCTTTGTCCATAGAGAGAAGAAACATCTGATGATCCATACGAAAACCCTTTCCCAATATTTCGTTCAGATACGGGACAAGGGTAGGATGTGCCAACATGTGCCGAAACGGATTGCACCACGGTTCCTCCCATCCAAGCATCCCACCAAGTTCACCTCTACCGTGTTCCCCTCTTAATTCTGGCGAACCGCCATCAAGTGTTTGCTCATGCGGACGAATATTCATGTTTTCGCCATGCTTATCAATCGCTTCATTCGCTAATGCGACCTCTTCAGGTGTTAACACATTTTTTATAACGAGATAACCGTTCAGATCAAATAGATATCTTTCATCGGCATTCATTTCAATCTCCTCGCAAGTTTTGAAACTTATATCAACCTACTCCGCCCAATTACTGGGATTAAACTGCATAAGCAACAGAACCGTCTTCACGCAAAGGCGTAGAGCCGGTATTCATTGGTTGAAATGGAGTCGCTTCAATTAAACTATCGTCAAGTTCAACACCTAAGCCCGGCACTTCTGGAATTGGGATGTAGCCGCCTTCTCGCTGATACGCAACTTTGTAGACCGCAAAACGATCAGATTCATCAGCTTTAGTATATTCCTGTGTGACAAAGTTCGGAATGCTTGCATCTAAATGAAGCGATGCAGCAGTAATCAGCGGACCAAGAAAGTTATGTGTGACAACCGCGCTGTGATACGCCTCTGCTATTGCAGCAATCTTTTTACAGTGTGTTAACCCGCCTGCTAAACCCACATCAGGACGAACATATTGAGGTCCGCCTACCTCCAGGAGTTCACGGAACTCCCAGATGCTTACATTGCGTTCACCTAAAGCGAGAGGTGTTGTCATCCGTTTCGCTAATTCCGCTTGTGTTGTGATAGTATCTATCTGAATCGGGTCTTCAATGAAATAGAGATTAAAGGGTGCTAATGCAGCCTCTAATACGATACTGTTCATCGGTGTCAGTTTTCGATGCACCTCAACAATTAGATCAAGATCGGGACCGCCACCTTCTCTTGCTGCAGCAACAAGGTCTCGCGCTGTTTTCACAAGTCGATCTAACCCCATATCCTGAAAATTACCGACCAATGGATCAAACTTAAGTGCGGTGAAGCCTTCCGTTACCGCAGCTTTTGCAGCTTCAAACATCGTTTCCGGTGTGCCACCGCCGCCAAGCAGGTGTAATCGAATTTTATCCCGGCAGTTTCCACCTAACAATTCCCAGATCGGTACATCGAGATGTTTGCCTTTGATATCCCACAATGCAATGTCGACTGCACTGATAGCCCCACTCAATGCCGTACCTTTAAAAGGTCCCATCCGGTAGAGATATTGCCAATGATGTTCAATGCGTAACGGATTTTGCCCAATAAGATATTTCTCAAAGGTCCTTACAATCTTCTCAACTGCCTCAGGATACCCCCAACATGCTGTCTGTCCAATGCCACTGAGTCCAGTATCGGTCCGAATCCGTACCACATAACCGTTTCCAATGAAAAACGACTCAATTTTGTCAATTTTCATATAGCCCTCCAAAAAAGTGGTTTCTCTTGCTACAGATTATTGTTATTGTATCACAAGGACTTAAAATTTGACAATAAATAAGCAACGATGCCTTAACGAACTTTTTTGTTGAATAATTGTCGTAACTATGTTAAAATATAGTTTTGAGTAGAAGAGAGTACCAACTTTAAATTCTATTTGGAACTAAATATACATAACGGGAGTTCGGTATAATCAATTTTGGGAAACCGCACCTATCGGGGTTTGTTATATCATTTTGACTAAAACCGTCGAAAGCATATTTGATCACGTATCATATCATAGGAGAATAGGATAATGGAAGCACAAGAAATTCACACAATCCCCCATGAAAACCTACCATCTGAATATAAAAAGATGACGTTAGAGGAATTTCTTGAAAGCGGTTTAGAGGGATATGAATACATCAAAGGAGAATTAGTGCCGATGCCGCCTACGTCTGTAGAACACGGTGATATTAGTATGAATTTGATTTCACCGTTAAACTCGTACGTTCGTGAAAATCAGTTAGGACGTGTTTATGTGCCAGATACAGGCTTTCGAATTGGTGAAAGGGTACTGATGCCCGATATAGCCTTCGTTTTAACTGACCGACTCCCAGATGACCGGAGCAAAGCATTTCCAATTCCGCCAGACCTTGCCGTTGAAGTTATTTCTCCATCAGACACATTACAGCGCGTTGAAGAAAAGGTTTTTGCTTACCTTGAAGCAGGCACACAGTTGGTATGGGTAATTAAACCAAGTTCCAAAACCGTATCAGTCTACCGTTCTGAAGTAGACATCACAGTCCTTACACGAAATGAGATGCTCAGCGGTGAGACAGTTGTCAAAGGATTTTCTTGTCAGGTGGCTAAACTCTTTGAATAGGGGATCATTAAAATTTACTCAGAAAACGCTGAGTTCGGTGTCGAGATATGTAGTTCTTAATGCTTGAAATCTACTTTCACCGCACCGATTTTCAAAATTGCTTATACCGAACTCACGGTATATATTAAAAAGGACATCACGTTGAAAATTCTGGTAATTGGGCAAGGCGGCCGCGAACATACACTCGTTTGGAAAATTGCCCAGAGTCCGCTGGTAGAAAAAATCTATTGCGCACCCGGGAACGCAGGCATCGCCCAAATCGCTGAACCGATTTCGATAGGAGATGATTTTGCTGAACTCGCGGACTGGGCAGAATCCATTAACATTGACTTAACGGTTGTCGGTCCTGAAAATCCTTTAGCAGCAGGTATCGTTGACGTGTTTGGTGAACGTGGCTTAAAAGCGTTCGGACCTAATAAACAAGCGGCACGACTTGAAGGGAGTAAAGATTTTGCCAAACAGTTGATGGTAAAAAACAATATTCCCACTGCGTCATATCACACCTTTGTAGATGCGGATGAAGCGATTGGCTATATCAAAACGAACAAAACCTCGGTTTTCGTCAAAGCGGATGGATTAGCAGCTGGCAAAGGTGTTATCCCCGGACGGACAATTGATGAAGCAATTCAAGCAGTCAAGACAATTTTAGTAGATAAGGCGTTTGGAGACGCAGGGAATAGTGTTGTCATAGAAGAAGAGTTAATCGGTGAAGAAGCTTCGTTTACTGTCCTTGTTGATGGGGCTCACTGCTTGCCATTTGTCAGCTCACAGGATCACAAGATGTCGCACGATGGGGATACCGGCAAGAACACTGGCGGAATGGGAGCATACTCCCCCGCACCTGTTATGATGTCTGAGCTGCACGATTATGTAATGGAACGCGTTGTTTATCCCACCGTCAACGGTATGGCAAACATCGGATGTTCATTCAAAGGTGTGTTATATGTTGGGCTAATGATTACAGACGCGGGTCCAAAGGTGCTGGAGTTCAACTGTCGTTTTGGAGACCCTGAGGCGCAAGTTCTGTTGCCACGACTCAAAAGTGATCTTGTCCCATTATTGATGGCATGTATTGATGGCACGCTTGATCAACATGCTGATGTAGATTGGCACACTGAATCAGCTGCTTGTGTTGTGATGGCTTCTGGAGGATATCCTAACCCGTATCAGACGGGAAAGATTATTACAGGTTTAACAGATGCTGAATCAATTGATGGCGTAACCGTTTTTCACGCGGGAACAAAACAGGATGGAGAGAACGTAGTTACAGCAGGTGGACGCGTGTTAGGTGTTACAGCGTTGGCAGATGATCTAAAATCGGCTATAGAACAAGCATATCATGGTGTTTCTGCTATCCATTTTGATGACGCACATTGGCGAACTGACATCGGATATCGGGCATTATCAAGAATCTGAAATATCAATCTTGTTTGATAAAGGTTGTAAGGTTTCAGGAAATGGTAAATGAACTCACATATAAAATCGCAAAATGTTGCACACCCGAAGAAGATAATACAATTATCGGCTATTTCAAGGAGGATGGCACCATCACTGTCCATGATTCATCATGTTCCGCAGTTCCCAGTTTGAGAACGGAAAGGTTATTAGATGTGTCGTGGGACGAAATTCATAAGTCCAAAATTCCTGATACTTCACATGATATTCCAGCTGAAGTTACAGAATTAGATGAAACCGATTACTTTATACTAAAACACCATCAAGAATTAGGAATGGACTATTCTATCGTTGTTGCTGAAACTTTAAGAATTCCACTTGAAGAAATGCAACAACGGCATCGCAAATTAAGGGAACTTGGTGGTTTGAAACGTGTCCAAGAACGTATCATCCATTACAGAAAAAATATCGTCAAAGGAAAATGGATAAAACATCGAAACCATACCTATTACGAACTAACACCCGAAGGCAGTCAATGGATTGATGCCTTTGAAAAACTATCTTGTAGTAACGATTAAAACCTTTATTATCGTGAATTATAGCGAAATCCACAATTACCTGGACATTGGCGAGGTTAGGAAACCTCGCCAGCGTGATGGTATGCGGATTGTTGTTCACTGAAATGTTCACATATTTTCGGATTTTACTATAAAAAATAAATAGACATTTTGCCCTCTGGTAGGCAGGTTCGGAAACCTCACCAGTGCGGAGTGTCAAATAATTTCATAATCTAACGTGAGTTTGATAAATATTTTTAGAAGTTACATATCATTGGTACTTGACAGTCTTTTTCTTGAAGTTCTTTATGTTTGAGTGAAGGTTTCTTCTTCAGACAGGTATAAGCGATCAAGGCAGCAATTGTGTTCACTTGAAAGTTAACAGGACTTCTATGCCGTGTGTGTTGTATCTCTGTCTGACTTTTGAGTTCTTTATTCACCGACTCAATGAGCATCCGTTTTTTTAGAAGTGCTGCGTCAGCATCAGAAAGCGGTTCAGGTTTCATGTTCTTACGCACCTTGTAAATGAGTGTCACACCATCTTCTTGGAGTCTCTCCCGCAGATTTTTGTTGATATATCCTTTATCGGCAAATAGTTTGCCAAAGAGCCCTTGACATAACTGTGGCACAGGTTGCCTGTCATCTACGCTGCCCGCTGTCACCATAGCGGACAGAAGTTCGCCGTGGTCGTTGATAACAAGATGTAGTTTGAACCCATAGAACCACCCCATAGAGGTTTTAGAACGCTCCGCATAACCAGTGAAGACACGATGTGCTGAAATCCGACGATTGTGGCAGACCGACAGCGGTGTTGAATCTATGAAGGAAGTCCCACTACACTCGCCGAAACGGGTGTTCAAAAAAATAGACAACGGAACCAATACCTCTTGTGAGAGCTGCACAAAACGACTATAACTCACAAGGTTTGGAAACGCCCAACGCAAGTGGCAGCAGACATAATCCTGATAATAGGCTTTAAAGTTTTTATACTGCTTATGATGAAAATGCACAAGTATCGTCATGACTTCGCTCGGATGAAGGCACCGGGGTCTACCACGTGTGTTGCGAGCTCCGAGTATTTCTGGCAACTGGTGTTGTGCTTGATATTGTTCATACACAAGAAAAAAGTCGTCAATTTCACAGAAAAGTGTTATAATATCCATTAGAGAACTCCTTTGTTCGTATTTGATATACTTCATAATAACAAAGGAGCTCTCTATTTACCAGTTTTTAATTAT